>NZ_DAOUDC010000028.1:0-7226 GCF_034431535.1 Chloroflexus sp.
CGACCGCCACGGCTACCCCAACCGCGACAGCCACCCCGGTTCCGACCGCCACGGCTACCCCAACCGCGACAGCCACCCCGGTTCCGACGCCGGGTCAGGCGCCGCAATTGGAGCTGAGCCTACCGGCATCATTAGTAGTTGGCAGTAACGTGCAACAGCAACTGAGCGCCACTGGTGGTAGCGGCAGCTATACCTACCAAGTGAGCGGTCAACTCCCGCCGGGGATCACGCTGAGCGCTGATGGCCGGCTCGAAGGGAACGTCACGCAGGTCGGCACGTACAGCTTTATCATCACCGTGACCGACAGCAATGGCCAAACCGCCAGCTTCAACTACGAGATCATCGTTGAACCGATGCGCGTCTTCGTGCCGATCATCCTGAAACTAGCGCCGTAACGTCCCTGTATCCGATGACCCCTGCCATAGTTTGGCAGGGGTCATTTTTGTTTTTGCCGTGATGGTGTGCCCTCTTTACAAAATCGAACATTTGTACTATAATTGAGCGCATGATCCGGTACGGCAACCAAGAGGAGCAAACGCATGATTGGGCGCAATCGAGTTCAAGCCATCACTGAAGCCATTACCCTCCAATACGCCAACGGCAAAAGCCTAGCCCGGCCAGTTGGCAGCAAACGATTCAGCCCCTATATCGGCTTCCACATTGAAGCCGGGCGCGATGACGAACTCGATGCGCGTTTCCGCGCGGCCCGGATCGAGCAGATCGAAATCAAGCACCAGCGGCAAGGCGGAGCGGAGATTGTGCGCCATTGGGCGCTTGGCGAGACGATCCGGTTTTACGTTGTCACCAGCGGCCCAGTGGCGCAAACCGTTGCCGGCAGCCTTGGCCGCAACGCCACCGCCACCGCCGCCGCCGGCATCGGCATGCGTTGGGGTAGCAACGATCGCAGCCGCATGGCCGTGCGCGGCTATCTCGATCTCCTCGTGCGGATGGATCTCCTCCGGCTGGCGCAACTGTCGGTTCGGTCGCGGATGACCGATGTTTTGTTGGCCGCCTTACTCGATCACGGGCGCGTGTGCGAGGCCGCCGATGCGCTTATTGACCGCACCCGCCACCCTGAGCTCGTTACGTTTCATGAGCTGGCACTCCCGCTCGGTCCCGGTGATGAAGAGGAATGGGGCAAGGGTGAGACGACAACGGTAGTGCCATTCAAAAGTCTCCATCCCGTTCAGATAGATCGCGACTACATCGAGCGCATCTGGCGACCCGACGCGGTGCATCAAGCGGCGCTGCGCGACTGGCCCGGCATTCAGGCGTGGGCCGGCGAGTATGCCCTGCAGGCCGATGAACGCAGCCCCAAAGAACGCAGTGACATGGTTGAGCCAGTTGGCAGGTAACGGACTCACCGCGCTGAAGCAGCGGCTGGCCCAGCGGCATCTGGGTGTACGGCGTTACCAAGGTTGCCATTATGACCTTCTGCTCATACATGCAGCGTTGTGCGACACGGTGGACGTTGGCCCTTGTCTCATATTTTTGTGGCCTTCAGCCTTCATCCCAGTTTTTCCTGCGCACCGTGTGGAGATCTCAAGGGTGAACAACAGGGAACCCGGCCCTGAAGGACTGGGCTATCCTTACGAAGCCCGCTACACAGGCTGAATAGTCACAAAAAGACACAAAAGGCACAACAATCATACGATGTTTTGCATCGTTTGGGTGTCTTTGGGGCTATTCTGCTCGGCGCCCCTCACCCCCTACCCCTGCTCCCACTGGCGCGGGAGAGGAGAGCAGAGCTACGCTTTGAGGCATCGCACAGCGAGCAACGGTTGTACTCAACCACAGGGTTTTGTCCGCCTCTCAACGCGGCGGGAGCAAGAGAGATAGGGAGCGGGGAATAGGGATAATTTAAGGATTCTCCCTTCCTCTGCCTCATTCCCAACCTGCTGCACCCGTTGCGAGAGAGCCCGGCCCTGAAGGGCCGGGCTTCTTTTAGAAGCCCGCTGCGCGGGCTGATGGCCCTCATAACACGGGAAAGAGGGGGTAGAGAACGGATACCCTCTCCCTTCCTTCGCTCCATGTCTAACCCGTTGCGTTCTTGGCGCGAGTACTCGTGCATCGGCACGTGCTTGACCATCCCCCACAACGTCTGCCCGTAATAGTGAGTCGCACGGCGAAGCCCCTGCAGGCAAGGCATAACCCTGCTCCGGCCATCATTGGCGCTAGCGGTGGCGAATTACTTCAGATACGGCGAACCGCGCAATGACTAGGTTGCCATCGCGCGATGAGTTTTATCACTCGCAGCAATTTGTATATCTTGCACAAATCAGAACTCTTGCAATTGTACAAAATATCCAGTATGATAAAAGCACAACCGGCAATGAAGCCGTCGCGACGAAGATAGTCTTGATAAGTAAGGAGCACGACAATGCGCAACGGGAATTTTGAGCAATATACGGTTGAAGAGGTATTGCAGACGTTCGGCGCTGAAGCTCGCACCTTCTTGCGTGAAAACCGGATCGACCGCAGCCATCTGCGCTTTGCCGATGCCTGCGCAGCCGCTAGCGTCAACCCCGACGAGTTCTTTGCGCAGCTCGATGCCAGTATGCGCCGCCGCGCAGCGCGGGCTGCGAAGCAGAACGTCGCGGAGTACGCTTAATCTGGTTACGTCTCTTAACCCCGAAAGACCGGCGCGGCTGCGCGCCGGTCTTTGATTTCGCCAAATCCGCCTGCGCTGGCGTTCGCCGTGTTCATAACACTTGCACCGGATCAACGTCGATGATCCAGCCGGGCAGCGGGCCGAGCGTGTCGAGGGCGGCGTGAATAGCTTGAGTGGTGCTATCGGCAGGCAGACGCAACAATACGTGCCAACGCCAACGGTCGCGTTGGCGGCGAAAGAAGGCCGGGGCTGGACCGATCAAGCGCCAGCCGGTCAGATCGCGCTCGCCAATGTAACGTTGGAGATCGGCGGCAAGGCGTTCGGCTTGCTTACGGCAGGTTGTTTCACTAGAACTGCTGATGACAAACCGGATCAGCCGGCCAAAGGGCGGGTAGGCCAAGGTGCGGCGAAAGGCGATCTCTTCACGGTAAAACGCCTGATAGTCGTGTTCACGTGCCGCTTGCAACGCATAATGGTCAGGCTGGTAGGTCTGGATAATCACCTGCGCTCCCTCGCTGCGCCGCCCGGCGCGCCCAGCCACTTGGGTCAAGAGCTGGAAGGTGCGTTCGCCGCTGCGAAAATCGGGCTGGTGCAGCCCGGTATCGGCAAGGATCACGCCAACCAGTGCTACGAGGGGCAGATCAAGCCCTTTAGCGATCATCTGGGTGCCGACCACCACATCGATTTGGCGCACTAACATTGCTTCCAGCAATTTGCCGTGCGCATCTTTGCCGGTGGCGCTATCGCGATCCCAACGGGCAACGCGGGCTTGCGGGAAGAGTTCACGCACCGCTTCAGCCACCCGCTGCGTGCCAACTCCCAGAGCTCTGATCTTACGACTGAGGCACTGGGGGCACACAACCGGCGCGACAGCCCGCTGACCGCACGAATGGCACATCAGAATATTCACCGGCGCGCCAGATTCGCTCGCTTCTTGATCATAATGCATCGTCAGCGGCGCAGCGCAGCGATCACAGCGCGCGACATAGCCGCAATCACGGCAAAACACAAACGAGGCCGCACCGCGCCGGTTGAGGAAGAGCAACGCCTGTTGGCCGCGTTCGAGCGTCTGGGCCAAGGCCTGTTGCAACGCGGTTGAAAAGATCGAGTTGTTGCCTTGTTGCAGCTCGCGCCGCATATCCACGATTCGCACCGGCGGCAACGGCAATGGACGGGTATGCACCAAACCATCGACGCCGATCTGGCTGCCGATCCGTTCAGGCAACTGCAACAGATGCAGACGCCCGGTGCGAGCCGCGTAAAAACTCTCGACGCTCGGCGTTGCACTGCCGAGCACGACCGTAATACCGCCTAATTCGGCTAATTGCAATGCGGTGTCGCGAGCGTGGTAGCGCGGGGCCGAATCGCTCTTGTAGCTCGGCTCGTGCTCCTCATCAACAATCACTAATCCCAAGTCGGGCAAGGGCGCAAACAGCGCCGAGCGCGCGCCAATCGCCAAACGCGCTTCGCCACGGCGCAATCGCCGCCACGCATCGTAGCGTTCACCGTCACTCAGACCGCTGTGCAACACTGCCAGTTGGCTGCCGAAACGAGCGGCAAACCGGCGCACCAACTGCGCCGTGAGCGCAATTTCAGGCGCTAAGACCAGCGCTTGGCGGCCTAGGCGCACTGCGCGCGCAATCAAGCGCAAGTAGATTTCCGTCTTGCCGCTGCCGGTAATGCCGTGCAGCAAAAATCTGCCGCCGGCACCGGCCTCCAGCGCCGGCACAATAGTCTCGTAAGCCTCGCGTTGGGCCGCGGTCAATGGCGGCGGGGTATCCGGCGGCGGCGTCAGCGACGCCAGCGGATCACGGTAGACCTCACGCTCAGACAGCACGATGAAACCGCGCCGTTCCAACGCGCGCACACCGGCCACATCAAGGCCGGTAGCCTGTCGCAATACCGCCAACGGTTGGGCCGCTCCCTGTTCGGCCAGCCAGCGCAACGCCGCGGCCTGCCGCGGAGCGCGACGAAGCTCACCAAGCGCGTTTTCCCAATCAAGGACGGCCAGTTGCGCCACCTGCTCGCGCCGTGGACGCACTCGCGGCGGATCGATGCGCGTCCCGCGCGTAATTAGACCGCGTTCGGCCAACGCCCGATACGCCACGCGCAAATCGGCATCACTGCCACGCAAAGCTGCGCGCAACTCAAGCTCGCTCTGCTCGCCATATCGCCGGAGATAAAACAGGATCGCTCGCTCCCGTTCCGGCAACCCACCCAACTCGTAGCGCAGGCCATCGGGAGTGGCCCGCCACGTGGTGACAGCCTGCTGAGACGTGCCCGGCGGCAAGCACAGATCAAGTACCGCGACCAGAGAGGTGTAATACGTTTGCGCAACCCAATGCGCCAAAGCAATCGTCAATGGCGGGATCGATAGTTCCGGATCGACCAGATCGATCAGATCGCGCAGCCCCCTGGCCGGACGTCGCTGTAAGCCAGCGATCACCCCTTGCACCTGTTGTTGGCGGAACGGCACCCACACCAGATGCCCAACGGCGATCAGGTCGTGAAGATGAACGGGCACGCGGTAAGCAAATGTACCGTCGTGCCGGCGCGCTGGCGCGCGAACGACCACATCGGCCACCAAAGCGATCGAATCGGTACCAGCAATCTCGGCCAAAGAGTCACCTCGCCACATTGACAATCCTACGACATAACCCAGGGAGCAAGCACTCTACAGCCTCTCATTGACAGCGCCGCCGTCACTTTATGATATACTATCCGTTCGGATCGCTGGAGGGTCTCGGGCTGGCAACGGGCCAACTTCTCCCCTCCGTAAACACAAAAGAGAGGCATCTTATGGCAAACGCCACCTTGGCAGCTCAGCGCCGCCACATCTTCGGCAAAAAGGTCAAGACTCTGCGCCACGAGGGCATCTTGCCGGCTAACTTTTACGGCAAGGGAGTGGAAACGACCGCGATTCAGATCAACGAGCGCGACTTCGAGCAGATCTTCCGCACCGTACCGAAGGGTGAATCGTTCACGCTCGACATCGAGGGGACGGCGTACCCGGTGGTGATTTATGTCGTGCAACGCCACCCGGTCACGCGCAAATTCATCCACGTCGATTTCAAGCTGGCGTAAACCGGTAGAAGGGCCGGTACGCGGCATCATCCCGCGTACCGGCGCCCCTTCCACGTCACCCCGTGCCCCAACTGCACGCGCACAATACCACAACCGGCAATAAATAAATACATCATCAAGCCAACCGGCCACAGCAGCGCATAGAGTGGGCTAAGCCGGTAAAATTGGCGGTACAGCATCCCCCAGAACAGCAAGCCAACCAGCCATGCCAGCAGGCCAGCGCCGGCAGCGGCATACCCAGCGCCGCCGCCGCTCAACAAACCACCAGCCATCAGCATCAGCGGCCCGTAGGCTTGCGCCAACAGCAGCGCCATCCCGGTCAACGAACGCCAGCCGCCGCTGCGTGAACCCGCGGAAGCGTTCTTCATCAAGCCTTCCGCCACTTCAGCGGCATTGGTATACATCCGTACAGCCAGATACTCCATCCCAATCGCACCACGCACTGAAAACCCAGCGGCACGCAAAGTCTGGCCGAGCCGCACATCTTCGAGCACCTCGCCGCGCACAGCGTTATGGCCGCCGATCGCATCATAGGCGGCGCGGCGGACAAAAATGCACTGGCCATTCGCAAGTACCTCGTTGGGACGCACATCAGGCTGGGCCAGCCGCTCGAAGGGAAAAATCGACACAATGAGCGCAATGAATGGCGGCAACACCAAACGTTCGGCCCACGACCCCAATTCGAGAAAAGGGAAGATCGTCACCATATCGCCATGAGTGGCCTGCGCATGGCAGAGCAAAGCTGCCGCTAGATCAGGGGCCGGCGCCGTATCGGCATCGAGAAAGAGCAACCACCCACCGATCGCGGCATCGCTCGCTTGCTGGCAAGCGTTACACTTACCGACCCATCCCGGCGGCAATGGCCGGCCCGACACCACCCGCAGCCGCGAGTCGGTTGCGGCCAGTTCGGCTAAAATCGCCGGTGTGCGATCGGTCGAACCATCATCAACCACAATCACCTCAAAGTGCGGATAGCGCTGGGCCAGCGCCCCGCTCACGCAACGGCGAATCGCCCGCTCTTCGTTCCGCGCCGGGATGAGGATCGAGATAAAGGGCGGGTCGGGCGGCAAACAAGGCGGCGACAAGCGCGGAATGCGGCACATTCGCCGCCAATTCGCGCCAAAACTCGCGATCAGGGCGAGCGCGCACACCACCCACAACAGCGCAAACCACATAGGCACCTCGTTCATGGCGGCAACCTCAGATAGTATAGCAGTTTCGTTCCACTGCGCATTGCTATAGCACAATGCGACTAAGGTCTGGCCGGAAGCTGAGTACGCATGCACAAGCGGCGACAGGGAAGGATACGCTCCTCGAAGCATAGCCAATCAACACGCTGGTCAGCGAGTGCGGTAGTGGGACGACCGCACTTCCGACATCAATCCAAAAATTCGTCACCATTACCCACGGTAGCAGCAGGTCATCAAAAACATTTTACTTCATTCTGATGCAGCAAACCGTCGTATGACGAGGGCGCTTGACAAAATCGGCGGCATTCGCTATACTAGCCAGCGTTGTGAGGGCAACGGTC
>NZ_DAOUDC010000029.1:0-13750 GCF_034431535.1 Chloroflexus sp.
GGGGAGATGACGGAGTGGTTGAACGTGCCCGTCTCGAAAACGGGTAGGGCCTAATAAGCCCTCGTGAGTTCGAATCTCACTCTCCCCGCCAGATACCTTGCGCCCGACCTGCGATCAGGTTGGGCGCACCGATTCCTGAGGTAGCCTATGACGCCGGCGGAACAGCGCTTACGCGAACAGTTAGAAGAACAATTGCGACTCAATGAATGGCTGTACGAACAACTTGAGCGTCAGCGCACCATGAACGCCGAGTTGCGCCGTGCCGTCGCCGATCTGGCCCGCGCCTTCCAAGAATCGCTCGCCGCCGCGGTCGAAGCCGGCGAAGCCGGCGATCTCGCCGCTATTCGCCGTCTCACCCGCGCGAACCAGCAACACTGGCAGCACTACCTGCAACAGATCGTCGCCGCTGCGAGCCGCCCTACTGGCGCCGACTCACTACCCCCCGCCGCACCGTTCAAGGACGGACAGAACGTATAAGCGTCCATGTAGTCACCGGCCAAGCCGCCAAGCGAGCAAAGACGCAGAGGACTCAAACGTAAAGGGCGCAGAGCAATGTTGGATGATCCGATGCGCCCCCTGCAGTAACACACCAACCGGCCCAAAGGACGCGAAGGGTTGGCGGGAAGAGCCGCTCTCTAATTATCATTGGGAGCCGAGCGGTCGGGCCGAGCGCCGCCCGGCCCGCCGCGTGGCGAAGCAATCTCCCGCGAGAGCGGAATCCCATCACTCATCGATACAACCCACGCAGCGGGCTTCGTGTGTCAAGCCCAGCTCGGCAGAGCCGGGTTCCCCATCCTGCCATCTCTGAGCCGGCTTGCGCCGCTCGATCGGGAGATTGCTTCGGTCGGGCGGCACCCAGCCGTGCCGGGTACCGCCGCTTCCTCGCAATGACAGCCGGAAAGCGGGCGAGGGGCGTGGAGCGCTAAGCGTTGAGGCATCCCCAGCGATCCACAGTTGTCCGCAATCACACGTGCTGCCCACCCCTCCCCCGCCGGGGGAGGGGCGAGGGGTGGGAGCCAACCCGAAGGCGCAGCGAGGGCGAAGCCGCGAAGAACGCAGAGAGCGCAACGGGGTTTGGGGCATACCCGCAAAGACACACAAAAGGCACCCAAACCATCAGCGTCATTTGCGCCTTTTGTGTCTTTTCGTGGCTATTCACCCCGCGCCGCGGGCCGCGTAACCCTTATGACAGCAACCGGCCCTGCTCGACATCATACTTGCCGGCCAAATCGTCTTGCACCGTCTGCGGTGCGCGCTCGACCCCGGTCAGGTAGGCGGCTCGATCCAGCATGTGCGCCGCCACCGGCGCCGTCAACCAAAAGAAGGCGATCAGGGCGATCATCTTCGCCGCCGCGATCAGATCGCCATGATGCACGGCTACGGCCAACAGCACGCCAATAATCCCTAACGTACCGGTCTTGCCGCTGGCGTGGACACGGGTATACAGGTCGGGCAACTTGATAATCCCGATTGACGAGATAAAGATAAACCCCACACCGATGGTAGCCAGCGCCAAGGTGATGATCTCTTTCAGTTCCATCAGCTTCGCCCCTCTTCGATATAGCGCGCCACAGCCACCGTCCCCAGAAAACCGAGCACAGCGACGATCAAGATCGCATCAACCAGTGCCAACTGATCGGTAATCACTACATAGAGCGCCACCAACGCCACCACGTGGTTCATAATCGAGTCAAAGGCCATCGCGCGATCAGGAATGCTCGGCCCAATCAGCAAACGCGCCATAGAGATCACCATCGAAATGGCGAGAATTCCCATCAACCCGGCGATCAGCATTTCAAACAACGTCATGATGATTGACCCCTATGGTAACAGCTCCATCACCCGCCGCTCGAAGTTCTGCTTAATATCAGCGCGCACCGCATCAGCATCTTGCACATCAATACAGTGAATGTAGATCGTGCGCCGATCGGAGGAAATATCGAGCGAGACGGTGCCCGGCGTCAACGTAATCAGATTCGCCAAGACGGTAATTCCGGCATCACTCTTAACATCGAGCGGGATAGCGATAATGCCGGGGCGAATATCGGCGACGCGCCGGAAGAGCACGATCCGCGCCATATCAATATTCGCCTTCAAAACGCTCCACAGCGCAAACCCAATAAACGCGATCCACTTGACCGTCAGGCGGGTATAATTACCGCTATCCATCCGCGAGCGGCCCAACCCGCCGTTGGTAAAGGGAATGCTCAAAAATCGGCTCGCCAGCGCGACAATCCCGTAGCTGACAGCCAAGCCAACGATGAGATCGGGCAAGGTAAAGCTGCTTTGCAGCGCCATCCATGTGAGGGTAAGAATGAGCACTAAGATGATCATACCGCACCCTTTACTTCAGCGCCGCCCGGTATACCGCTTCACAACCATCTGCACCACAGACGGCGGTAATGTAGACATTGCGGTCAAACGCCTGTTGGCCGGCAATCGTGTTGTAATCAACTAGCGGCCCGGCCAGCAAACCCAGCGCCACGCTGAGAACGACCAGCGCTGCTCCCGGTGCCAGCAATCCGAACGAAACCCGCGGCAGACGATGAACATCGTCATACGACTTCTTCCAAAAGACCTCGTTCCAGATTTTGAGCATCGAGAAGAAGGTCAGAATGCTAGTGCCGGCCGCCACGGCGGTAATCAGATACGCCTGCTGGGTCACGCCTACCTGCAAGAGGATCAGCTTGCCGATGAAGCCGCTGAGCGGCGGGATGCCGGCCAGCGACAAAATGCCAAGGAACCAAAACAACGCCAACAGCGGTTCGCGGCGGGCCAAGCCACCCATCTTCTTCAGATCGCCGGTGCCGTAGATCTGCTCGGCGGCACCGCCAATGAAAAACAACGCCATCTTGACAATCATCACGTGCGCGGTAAAGACCAATCCGGCGGCCAAGCCGGCGGCGCTGGCTAAGCCCAACCCCATGACGCTATAGCCGATCTGGCTGATGATGTGAAAGCTGAGGATGCGGCGTACATTCATCTGCGCCACCGCGCCCAACACGCCAATCACCATCGTCAGACCGGCCAGCAGCGTGAGCCACGGCCCATACGTGGCCAGTTCATTCTGAAACATCAACCCGAATGTCCGGTAGAGCGCGTAAACGCCAACCTTCGTCATCAACCCGCTAAAGATGGCGGTCACAGCGACCGGCGGCGTGTGATAGCTCGAAGGCAACCAGAAGAAGAGCGGCACAATCGCGGCTTTGCTGCCGAACGCAAACAGAAAAATCCCGGCCAACACGGTCTGCAAGCCGGGGTTGGCGAGGGTCGCCATGCGCTCGGCGATGTGAGCCATATTGAGCGTACCGGCGAAGCCGTACATCAAGCCGCAACCAAACAGAAAGGCGGTGCTGCCGAGCAGATTAAGCACCACATACTTCAACCCGCCCTCAAGCTGATCGCGGCTACCGCCGAGCGTAATTAACCCAAACGACGCCACCAGCAACACTTCAAACCAGACGTACAGGTTAAAGAGATCACCGGTGAGGAAGGCACCGCTGACGCCGAGCAACAAAAGCAGCAACAGGGGATAATAGAAGTGATGTTCCCGTTGCTCGTCAACCGAAGCGAAGCTGTAGATGATGGTGACCAGCATGAGCAACGCGGCCAGCATCACCATCAGCGCACTCATGCCATCGGCCACCAGCGAGATGCCAAACGGCGCCAGCCAACCCGAGGCTTGTGCCACCAACGGCCCGCGTACCGGCGCCACGCTCATCAACCACAGGCCATAGCCAAGGTTGATCAAGACGCTGATCAGCGTGATGACCCGCGCCACGATGCGCTGACGGTTGAACAAGACGGCCAGCGCCGCCCCGATCATTGGCGTAATGATCGGAATAAAGAGATGAAACACCATATCTATATTCCTATACTACAACCGATCAGTCGTCGAGAGATCATCCAGATCGTCGCTGCCCACGGCCTGATTCGAGCGATAGGCCAGCGCCATCACAAAGGCGGTAAAGCCAAAGCTAATCACAATCGCGGTCAAGATCAGCGCCTGCACCAACGGATCGGCAGAGCCGGGAGGGGGCTGGCCGGCAGCATCCACCAGCGGCGGCGCCCCGCGGCGCACCCCATCACCCATCGTAAAAATGAGCAGATTGACGCCATGGCTCAACAAAATCAAGCCGAGAATCAGCTTCACTACCGAACGGCGCAACATGAGATAGGTCGCGCCGGCAAAGAGCGATCCGATCGCAATTGCTAACAAGATAATCATGCGCCCTCCTCTTGCTCGACCGGCGCTGGTTTCATCACCGGCAACGGAAAGAGTGTCGGCTCTTCGACTAGCAACAGCGCGATTTTGGTCGTCACGCCAATGACGGTAAAGTAGACTCCGATATCAAACAGCACCGGCGTGCCGATTTTGCCCACACCGGGGATCGGTTCGGGCAACCAGAACGCTTGCATGTAGGGCAGCCCGGCAAAGAGCGCTGGCAACCCCCAAATTGCGCCGAAGAAGACGCCAAACGCCGCCAACAGCAGATAGTTGACCGGCAAAATGCGCCGGGCCGTTTTGGGGCCGAACGCTACCATTTGCAGAATAATCGCGCTGGAAGCGAGCAAGCCGCCGATAAAGCCACCGCCGGGCAGATTGTGGCCGCGCAGCAGCATATAGATCGAGAGCAGCAACAGCAGCGGCATCATCAGCCGGCTGACCGTGCGCAGGATCAGCGAATCGTACAGCGCGCTATCTCTTGGTGTCGACCGGCTCAGCGGCCGGTTCGGCAGTGGTGACTCGTTCCGGTGCAACATCGTTCTTCCCCTGTCGTAAACGGAGCAAGCCGTAGATGCCTAACAGAGCGATAAACAAAACCGTAATCTCGCCCAAGGTATCAAAGCCGCGGAAGTCAACCAAAATCACGTTGACCACATTGGCGCCTTTGCCCTTCTCAAGGCTATTCTCAAGGAAGAAGGGGGCCAAGGGCGCGAACGCATCGTTGGTCGCCGTCGCCAACACCAACCCGGTCATCAAGAGACCCATTGCCGCCGCCACAATCCCATCGCGACGGCGCACCCACGAGGCCGAAAAGCTCTCGAACCGCACCGGCAAGACCGAAAAGACCAATAGCAGGAAGACGGTCGAGAGCACTTCTATCAGCAACTGGGTCAACGCCAGATCGGGGGCCGAGAAGAGTACAAACAACAGCGACACCATTGCCCCCACCACACCGGCGGCGATAATCGCCCCCAAGCGCGTGCGGGCCAGAATCGTCGCCAGTACGCCAATCGGGATCAGCGCCACTGCCAGCACTTCGTAGAATTGCAATTGCGGATCGAGATCAAACCGGATCGCGCCGAGGCCGAAGCTGGCAAACGGCCCACCGACAAAGACCAGCATTGCCAGCGCCGTCAGCAGAATATAGCGGCGCAAGCGACCTTCTTGGATCGTGCGGGTCAGCACCGTCGCGCCGGCCAGCGTGCGCTCAATCAGGCGATCGAAGATCATATCGCCGCGCGACCATGCCGGCCAGCCGCGCATGTTCGCCAACTGCTCGCCAAAGCGGGCTAACCCAAACCCAACCACAATCGCGCCAAGGCTGACCAAGAGTGCCGTATTAATGCCGTGCCAAAGGGCTAATTCAACCTCAAGTGGCTTGCCGTAAATCGCCGCGCTCGCCGGCCCAATCAACCCGCTGATCGGGCCAAGCAAGGCCAATGGAATGATCAGCGACAACGCCACCGGCACACCGGGGCCGATCAGCATGCCCGGCACCGGGTCGGTGACGTGCTGCTGCATAGCCGCTATGCTGCGCTGGCCAAGGAAAGTATTGCTAAATAACCGCCAACCGGTGACCAGATAGGCCACTGCCGTCACTGCAATCGCCGCCACCGCCAGCACGCTCAAGGTTGCGCCGAGATCGGTCTTGAGCGCCGCTTCCAGCATCAACTCTTTGGCGACAAAGCCGAACATCACCGGGATGCCGCCGAACGAGAACAACGCCAGCGCGGTGATCACCATCGTCTGCGGCATATAGGCGCGCAACCCGCCCAATCGGCGCAGATCGCGCGTGCCGCACTCGTGATCGATCACGCCGGCCAGCATAAACAGCGCCGACTTGTACAATGCGTGGGCCAAAATATTAGTCGCCACCCCTTCGGCTCCATACTTGCCACCCAAACCGATCTGCATCGTCAACGCGCCGAGCATGCTGATCGTGGTGTAGGCCAGCATCGCCTTGAGGTCAAATTGGCGCATCGCCACAATCGCGGCGAAGGTCATCGTGGCGCCACCAACCACAGACAGCGTCACATCCCACAGCGCCGTGCCGCCCAACGCCGGGCTCAGCCGCGCCATCAGATACACGCCGGCCTTGACCATTGTCGCCGAGTGGAGAAAGGCGCTGGCCGGGGTAGGCGCTTGCATCGCCCCCGGCAACCAGAAGTGGAAGGGAATCTGGGCCGATTTGGTGAAACAGCCGAGCAAGATCAAGATCACCGCCGCCGGGTAGAGCGCATGCGCCCGCAAGACATCGCCAGCAGCCAGAATATCGCTCAACTCATAGCCCCCTGCTGCCTGTCCTAGCAGCAGCAGACCAACCAACAGCGCCAACCCGCCGCCGCCGGTCACCAACAGCGAGTGCAACGCACCACGCCGCGCATCGGCATAATCGTGCTTGTAGCCGATCAGCAAATACGACGTAACCGAGGTCAATTCCCAGAAAACGAACATCGTCAGCACATTGCCGGCTAGCACCAGACCGAGCATTGCGCCCATAAACAGCATCATGTAGGCCAGAAATCGGCCAAGACCGCTATCGGCGCCGAGGTAATGGCCGGCGTAGCCGACGATCAATGTACCGATACCAGTAATGATCAGCGTAAAGAGCAGGCTCAAGCCATCGAGGGTAAAACTCAGATCAAGCCCAAGAGCCGGCACCCACGCGATCCGTTCGACGATCTCGCCGCCTTCCCACACTGGCCCAGCCTGCGCCAAGGTCAAGCCGAAGATGGCCAATGGAATGAGGGCCAAGCCCCACGCGATGCGATCACGACCGGGCAAGCGGGCCAACAATGCCAGTGGCGCAGCGGCCAACGCAATCAACACAAGCGGATAGAGCATGCTCCCCTCGACCAACGTGCAGAAACCAATCCAATACCGTGATAGAACACCGGCACCGGCTCGATCCATGCTCACCGGCGCAATGCAGCATATTCCAGTGATTAGTAACGTATCATTGTGCGGGCTAGGCAAATCATCATCGCCGAGCGTCGCGACCCATTCGTTGCCAATCCCGCCGTATCACTGCTGGCGCGAGATATGATGCTTTGGCCAAACCAGCCCTACGATCGCGGTCACATGCCTCGTTGCATGGCTGCCAGTTTCATCACTCAACATTCCGCAAAGGTTTGGGTCTTCTGCCATTGTACCCGAAAATGGTTGAACTGTCACAAGACAATGCCTCTACCATCACTGCGCCTAATTTCTGGTACAGTTATGGCGAAGCGACCGTGATCCATACCTGTAGAGTACGATCCTATGAAAACTGCCACCTCATCACGTCTACACCGGATATTGTTCGCCGCCGGCATCATCCTGATCGGATTAGCGTTTCTCACTGCTTGCGGCGAGCCATTGCGTGAACGCACGATCGAAGTGACAGCCACCGAAATGCGCTTTGCCCCCGATCGGGTCGAAGCCCAAACCGGCGAACAGATTTTTCTCCGGCTACGCAACCGCGGCCAAGTCGCCCACAGCCTGACCATCGAGCTACCGAGCGGCGATCGCACCGTCTCAGCCGATCCGGGGGTGGACGCAATTCTGGCCTTTCGCGCCCCCGCCCCCGGCGAATACCGGTTTTATTGTCGCATCCCCGGCCACGAAGCCCAACAAGGCATACTGGTCGTATTGCCGTAAAACCCTTGGTAGAGCCGCACAGCTGTGCGGCTCTCATTACCGGGCAGTACAAATCACAACCCCAGGCAGTATCGATCAAACCACGGAATGGGGCTGATCACCCCGCACGGCCATGCGGCACTGATCATGTCATGCCCGCGGCGTCGCCCAATCGCGCCGGCGCACCGCATTGAGCGCCAACACGAGCAACGTAATTGCCGTGATCGGCAACACAAACAGCGCCATCACGCTGCTGAAGGTCGGCAAGGCATCGTGCTGGGTAGCAGCCAAGATCAGGTAGGTGGTATACGCCACATAATACCCAAGAAAGATCGCTCCTTCCCAGCGATTAATGCTAAGGCCGGTGACAAAGATCGGCAGCGCCGCAAACGCAACCGCGATCATCACCGGCAGATCGAAGGTGATGATCGAGGGGGCGACCGTCAAGCCGCCGGGTGTGACGACCGCGGCAAGGCCAAGAATACCGAGAACATTGAACACATTACTGCCGATGGCATTCCCGATCGCAATATCACGCTCGCCTTTGAGGGTGGCTACAATCGAAGCGACCACTTCAGGCAGCGAGGTACCCGCCGCCACGATGGTCAAGCCAATAATCACATCACTTACCCCAAAGGCCCGCGCTAGGGTCGTTGCGCTCTCGACCAGCCAGTTCGAGCCAAGGGCCAGCAAACCCAACCCGACCACGATCAAACTGATGCTGGTCAGCCATACCTTCGCACCACCCTGCGCCGGCAGCTTCTCCGGCCCAAACTCTTGGGCAAATTCAGCCCGCGCCTCGGCGCTCTCTTTCCGGCTGGCGTAGATCGACCACACCGTATAGCCGATCAGCAAGCTAAACAAGAGTACGCCATCCAGCCAGCCAACGTTGCCATCGAGGGCAAGACCGACCAGCAGCAGCGAAACGGCGATCATAAACGGCACCTCGCGCCGGATGAGCTGCACCGCTACGATCAGCGGGCTGATCAGAGCGCACGCGCCGAGAATGAAGAGAATGTTGAAAATGTTACTACCCACGACATTGCCGACCGCAAGATCGCTCTTGCCGGCCAAGCCAGCTTGAATGCTGACGGCCAATTCAGGCGAACTGGTGCCAAACGACACCACCGTCAACCCAATCACCAGCGGCGAAATACCGGCCAGCGCCGCCAACTGGCTCGAACCGCGCACCAACAGTTCACCACCGACCGTGAGTAGCGCCAGCCCGCCAATAAGCAACCCGATTGTGATCACATCCATACGGCATGTCCATTGTTGATTCCTAAAGCAATATACACAATTGTTTAGTATATCGATAAAGAACGCGCTTGGCGAGGGCGGTTCTCCGCCATCATGGCTACCGCCCACCCGTAGCATGGGTGGGTAATTTTCCCCTATCAGAAACGGCAAAAATACGCTATAGTGCAAACCGTTGGGGAGTAGCCGCCTGCTTCGGGCAGGTTGATGCAATCGTCAAGACGGAATCCTCGCATTCCCGGTTGCATCGAGTACTGGGGCACCAGACTGGCGAGACCGGCGCAGTAGTAAGCTGCCGTCGGCTCGCTTTTTTATTGTGATAAAACGTATCACATGCACAGGGAGTAGCAACACCATGTTCGATGCAGTATGGGTCTGGGTCGGCTTTAACCTCTTTGTACTGGCCCTGCTCGCAATTGATTTAGGCGTCTTTCACCGGGAAGCGCACGAAGTTTCCCTGCGCGAAGCAGCTATCTGGAGCGTCGTTTGGATTTCGCTGGCCTTGCTCTTTAATCTGGGCTTGTACCTCTTCTGGGATGTGATCATGCCCAATAGCTCGCTGAGCGCGAGCGATGCCGGGCTTGCATTCTTAACCGGGTATCTGATTGAAAAAGCGCTCAGCGTTGACAACATCTTTGTCTTTGTGCTGATCTTCTCGTACTTCGCGGTACCAGCCAAATACCAGCACCGCGTGCTCTTCTGGGGCATTCTTGGCGCGCTGATCATGCGCGGTTCGATGATTTTGGCCGGCGCGGCGCTGATCAAGCAATTTCACTGGATTATCTGGATCTTCGGCGCGTTCCTGATCTTTACCGGCATTCGCATGGCCACGGCCCAAGACGAGCAGATCGAGCCGGAGAAAAACCCGGTGGTGCGCCTGTTCCGCCGCTTTATGCCGATTAGCGACCGCTACGACGGCCAGAAGTTTCTTACCCGCCAGAATGGCATGTTGATGGCGACGCCGCTCTTGCTGGTGCTAGTGATGGTTGAAACCACTGACCTCATCTTCGCTATTGACTCGATTCCAGCCATCTTTGCAGTGACGCAAGATCCGTTTATCGTCTATACCTCAAACGTCTGCGCTATTCTGGGGTTGCGCGCGCTCTACTTTGTGCTGGCCGGCGTCGTCCACCTGTTCCACTACCTCAAGCTAGGGTTATCAGTGGTGCTGGCGTTTGTCGGCGTCAAGATGCTGTTGCCTGATCTTAGCGCAGCGATCGTTGGCGTAAGCTGGAAGATTCCGACCGGGGTGTCGTTGGGGGTCGTCGCCACCATTATTGCCGTGTCGATCATTGCCTCATTGGTGCGAGCGCGCGGGGCGGAAGCCGGCGAACATGCCGCCTCCTCGTAGCCTTGCCTAGCCATCCGCATGTTCGTTACACGCATCGGCTTCACCATTATGCCCAGCAGGAACCAGCTCTGCGATCAATTCACAGATCTGTTCAAAGCATTCCTGCTGCGGCATATGGCCGCAATACTCAAGATGAATATACTGTCCACGCCCTTCGAGTACCACCTCGGTAGCTTCGATGCATTCCCCTGCGACGATCATATCATGATCGCCACCAATGAGAATGGTCGGCGTCGGACATTCACTGACCAGATCGAGATATTGATGAGCGCGGAAGAGCGAATCAACCGCCAGCCAGCGCAACGCCGAGAGGGTTGCCCGGCGCTGGCGCACATGGTGCAGCCGCGCCCACACCCGCCGGCGCAGAAACCGCTGCTCGCGAGCCGGCAATTCGTAGAGATTGTAGTAGAATGGGCGCAAGCTTTGGAATGCCAGTTCACGCGAGCGTTGGATGCCGGCCAAAATCAACTCACCCACCCCCGGGAGCAAGAGTGGCCATAGCCGGCGGGTTGGACATTGGGGTTTGATCGGCAAGCAGCCGCTGATCAGAATTTGCTGTTGGATGAGCCGAGGTAAGCCAATGCTCAGGCGCTGCGCAATCATTGCCCCCAGCGAATGACCAACCAACGTTACCTGCTGCAAATTGAGCGCAGTGATAAATTCGGCCATGGTGCGGGCGAAAAAGGTCAGACTGTAACCGCCCTTAGGGCCAGAACTGCGGCCAAAGCCGGGCAGATCAGGCGCAATGACACGGTAGCGCTGCGCAAGTGGCGGAATGATGGCCCGCCAAGTGTCAGCTTCATCGCCTAACCCGTGGATGAGGAGCAGGATAGGAACTTTGGCAGCACCGGCATCGTAATAAAATAGTTCTAGATCACGGAGAGCAATCCGACGAGCATACGGTACCAAAGCGGGGGGGATGTCCATCGTGGGCTTCCGCTGCATAGCATTGACTCCATGGGCAAGCAATGTTGCTCTATTTTAGGCTATCTATTCTGACCTGTCAAACATTTTGAGAATTGGGCACTAAACGACTACAAAAAATCATTAGCCAATTTTAAAGAACGCATGACCAAGTACTGCTTAAATCATCTCATTAGTTCGATTCGTGAAAAGTTGTACGATCTTTAGAGGCAAGATTGATCACGAAAGTGACAAGAGTAGCCATATTGAACGAAACCCTTCAGGCTTACACCATATGTACAAATAGTATCATTATGGTTTAGCCCTGTGCTGTCATCAAACCCTTTCCTACTCTAGCCTGCTACCGCCCTCCTCACTATTCCGTGCTACAATCGGGCATGCCGGAATGACCGGCAATGAATGACTGCCAAGAGGAGCCGGCAATGCGCACAACCGTTCGTGATATTCAGCAGATGCGCGATCGCGGCGAGCGGATCCCGATGGTGACCGCGTATGACTATACTTCGGCGCAAATTGTCGATCGCGCTGGCATTCCCATGATTTTGGTCGGCGATTCGCTGGGGATGGTGGTCTTAGGCCACGAATCGACGGTGCCGGTGACGCTCGACGAGATGTTGCACCATACCCGCGCGGTTGTGAGGGGGACGCGCAAGGCGTTGGTGGTTGGCGATCTGCCGTTTTTGACCTACGCCTCGCCTGAACAGGCCGTCATCAGTGCCGGGAGAATGTTGCAAGAGGCCGGCGCGCAAGCGGTGAAGCTGGAAGGCGGCGTTCATATCGCACCGACGATTGCCCGGCTGGTGCATTTGGGGATTCCGGTGATGGGGCATATCGGCTTTACTCCGCAAGCGGTCAACCAAATTGGGTTGCGGGTGCAAGGTAAACGCGCCGCCGAGGCGCAGCAGTTGCTGGCCGACGCGCTGGCCGTGCAAGAGGCTGGGGCCTTTGCAATTGTGCTCGAGCTGGTGCCTGCAGAGCTCGCGCAAGCGATTACCGAACGGCTCCGGATTCCGACGATCGGGATCGGGGCCGGCGCTGGCTGTAGCGGGCAGGTGCAGGTGTGGCACGATATGCTAGGCCTGTACAGCGATTTTGTGCCCCGCCATGCGCGCCGTTACGCCAATCTCGCCGCCATCATCGGCGAGGCGCTGGCCCAATACGCCAATGATGTGCGCACCGGCGCCTTCCCCGGCCCCGAACATAGCAGCCGGATGGATGCCGACGAACTGGCGACAGCGTTGCGCCAGTTCGACGCCGGCACACCGTCAGAATAACCAGCCTGCTTGCGCTGCCGAAGGGAGGGGGCAGCACTTGCGCCGAACGGCGCTGACGGGCACCATTGCGGGCGCTATCCACAGGCGTAGACGGCGGGCCGCGAACGGGATGCAGCAAGCGGCCCTATGCACGTCCTTACAAGCAGGCTGGCTCGCGCTCAATCAGGCAATTGCCGCACCGCTGGCGGCAACTCGCAATGATAAGCGAACCTTATTACATCTGTTCAATGAGGAATCGTATGGAAGTGCTACATACTATCGTCGATTTTCGCCGCGCGCGCGCGGCCTTTGGCGAATTAGGCTTCGTACCGACGATGGGCTATCTCCACCAAGGCCACTTGGCGCTCGTCAAGCGAGCACGCGCCGAATGCCCGGCGGTGGCGGTCAGCATCTTCGTCAACCCAACCCAGTTTGGCCCGCACGAAGATTTCGCCCGTTACCCGCGCGATACCGAGCGCGACTTGGCGTTGCTCGCCGCTGCCGGAGTTGATCTGGTCTTTGTGCCGCCGGTGGAAGAGATGTACCCGACCGGCTTCGGCACCTACGTCATCCAACCCGCCGCTGATGACGTGCTGGAGGGAGCGGCCCGGCCCGGCCACTTCCGCGGCGTGGCGACGGTGGTGTGCAAGTTGTTTAACATCGTGCAACCAACCAAGAGCTACTTCGGCCAGAAGGATGCGCAACAGACGGTGGTGATCCGGCAGATGGTGCGCGACTTGAATATTCCGGTCGAGATCGTGGTCGCGCCGACAGTGCGCGAGCCGGATGGGTTGGCGCTAAGCAGCCGGAATGTGTACCTCACACCTGCGCAACGAGCGGCGGCACCGGTGCTCTACCGGGCCTTGCGGGCCGCTGCCGAACACTACGCCGCCGGTGAGCGCAGCGGCGAGGCGTTGCGCGCGCTGATGCGCGAGGTACTGGCGGCTGAACCGTTGGCGAAGCCGGAGTATGTGAGCGTGGCGCACCCGCTGACGCTGCGCGAGCTGGATCAGATTGGGCCAGAGGGGGCGCTGCTCTCGATGGCGGTGCGTTTCGATGGCGTGCGGTTAATCGATAACTGGGTGCTGGAAGGGGTGAAGTAGGGGCCCAGCGCGCTGG
>NZ_DAOUDC010000030.1:0-36356 GCF_034431535.1 Chloroflexus sp.
CCGATACCGATCCACCACACGAAGTTGATGATGTCCATGCCCCAGCCGACCGGGATATTGATACCCCAGATACCGACGCCGCGGATGAACAGCCACGTCACCGCCACAAAGAAGATCATCAGCAAGAAGAACGCCACGCTAAAGCCGGCCAGCCAGCCCTTCGGGGTCTTCAGCGGCGGCGTTAACGGGACATCGCCGATCTTTTGAGTGATCGACGTGTAGGTTTCCCCCGGCAGCAGATAGGCTTCGCCGTCATCGACGGGCCGGGTTCGGAGTGGTTGCGCCTGTGCCATCGCTAGCCTTCCACCTTTTCTAGATCCTCAGACGGGTTGCGGACACGGGCCAGATATGTCGTGCGCGGGACAGTGTTCAGGAAGCCGAGCAGGCCGTAGTTGTGCCCTTCCGCCTTCCACTTGGCGACACGGCTGGTGGTGTCGTTAATATCGCCAAAGACGATCGCGCCGGTCGGACATGCCTGCTCACAGGCAGTCTGAATGACGCCATCGCTAATGACATACGACGACTGGCCAGCCTGCACCGCTGCGCGTTTGGCAGCAATGCGCGCCCCGCTAATGCGCTGCACGCAGTAGGTACACTTCTCCATCACACCTCGGATGCGCACCGTCACATCTGGGTTGAATGCGAGCTTGAAGGTCTCGGTTGTCGTATCACTGTACTGCAAGAAGTTAAACCGCCGCACCTTGTACGGGCAGTTGTTCGAGCAATACTTGGTGCCGACACAGCGATTATACACCATGTTGTTAAGGCCTTCGTAATCGTGAACGGTGGCAGCAACCGGGCAGACAACCTCACATGGCGCCTTTTCGCACTGCATGCAGTTGACAGGCATCATGTAGGTAGAAGGATTATCCAAATCGTCACCGGCGTAGTAGCGATCGATCCGGATCCAGTGCATCTCACGCCCGCGCGAGACTTGATCCTTGCCGACGACCGCGATGTTGTTTTCGGCTTGGCAAGCGACGACACAAGCGTTGCAGCCAATGCAGGCATTGAGGTTAATCGTCATGCCCCACGCATTGCGACCGGTGTAATCATCACCGGGTTGCAGCGAGAGATAGCCGGGCGACTCGCGGCCATACTCTTCTTTGTACACCTCTTTTGCGATGTACTTGGGGTCTTCCTTAAACTTCTTAAACTCGCCGACGCGATAAATATCGCGCCCTTCCAGCGTCCAGTGATCTTGCGTGCTCACGAGCAAGTAGGTGCGACCGGTATTGGTCACGCGCGCGCCGGCGCCAAACCATGGGCTATCGCTGGTGCGGATGGGGTAGACATCAACCCCCACGCCATTGCCGACCCGGCCCGCATTGGTGCGGCCATAACCGAGGTTCAGCGTAATCGAGTCTTCGGCGTGGCCGGGGAGCAGCCAAATTGGCAGCTCGACCACCCCGCCGCGGTACTCGATGCGGGCAATCGTGCCATTCACCTTCGAGAGCTGTTCGAGATAGATTTGGCGTTGGCGATCGTCCTCTTCGCTGCCAACCAAACGATCGGCGCTAAAGGGCAGGCCAAGCAGCTTAATCGCCGTGCGCGGGCTCATCAGCGCCGCGTTATCCCAGACCAGCTTGGTGAGCGGGCGGGGCAGCTCTTGCAGCCAACCGTTATTTGCATAGAAGCCATCGAAAAGTGATGGGTCAGGCCGGAAGACGATCTCGACGCCGCTGCCCGGCTGCGGAATCTCGGCTGCCCGAATGGCGGCTTCGTTCAGGGTTGGCGTAATCACCGGCGACGTCGTATCGGCGATCACGCCGGTCGCCAGCGCGCTTTCCCAATTGGTTGAGCCGATCTGCTCTTCCCAATACCCGCGCACGAGATCGTAGCTGTCAGCATCGGGTTGGCCGAGCATCGCCGCCAGCAGTTCATTGGCCGTCTTCCCGCCATAAAGCGGCTCGATCAGCGGCTGGACAATGCTAGCTGTGCCATCGAAGGCGCGTGCATCACCCCAGCTCTCGAGCGGATGGGCCTGCGGAATATGCCACGTGGCCCGAACTGATGTCTCGTCAACGAACTGGCTCAGATGAATCGTCAGTGGCACTGTCGCCATCCGGTCGGCGAAGCGGAGGTCACCGGGAGCATTGTAGACTGGGTTGCCGCCGATCATAATCAAGGTCTCGACCCGCCCAGCGGCCATCTCACTGACCAGCGTCACCAGATCGTTGGTCTGGTTAGTGGGGCGGGCTTCCACCGGCTCGTGGTAGAAGACCGTTTGGCCGACGTTACCAAGATCGGCGTTGATCAGATGAGCAAGGGCATGCACCACTGGCGGCTGCTGATCGCCGGCAATCACCACCACGCGGCCCCGATGCTCTTCGAGGTCTTTGGCGATCGCTTTCAGGAACTCTTCCGCCTTCGGGCCAAGCGCAGCCGGAGCGCCGCCAACCCCCAATTCGTGGGCCAAGGCGCCGGTAAAGGCAGCGATGGCATCGGCACGCAGCGGCAGCCGGTGATCAGCGGCAGTGCCGGTGGTTGAGGGGCTGGCCTCGACCACATACAGCCGGTTCATCTCGCTGCTGCCCTTGCGCACCTTGCGCGCATCGGCGAAAGCGCGGGCATACGCGCCGAAGCCGGGGCCGGGGGCAAGGAAGTCGGCATCAAGACTGACGATGACCAGCGTCTTTGACAGATCGTAGCGGGCGGTGACATCGCGGCCAAAGGCGAGGCGCGCGCCTTCAACCACGTTGTCGCGGTTGACCGGCTCGTACTGGTACCAGCGTGCCTGCGGGTAGGCCTGCAAAAACTGCTCGATCTGTGCAGCCAGCGATGGCGATGTGACATTGGTGGTCAACAGCCGCACACCGGACCCCTGTGACGCTTGGGCTGCCGTCAGCGCATTGGTCAGCGTCGCGGTAAACTCGGCCCACGTGCTTGCCACCCCCTGCCGCAACACGGTTGTCGAGCGGTCGGGATCATACATCGTCAAAATCTCGGCCTGCGCAAACAGATCGGTACCGCCAAGGCTGGCCGGGTGACGCGGGTTGCCTTCCACCTTGGTCGGGCGCCCTTCGTTTGCGCGCACGAGCACCCCAGCACCATAGCCGCCGAGGGTGAGCGTAGAGGCGAAAAACTGGGGGACGCCGGGAATGCGGCCTTCCGGTTGGCGATCAAAGGGCGCGATATACTGGCGCGGCTGATAGGTGCAGGCCGTCACGCCCGCCAAGGCTAACGAGGCCCCCATCAGTTTCAGGAATGTGCGCCGGCTCATTCCATCGCTCATCTCGCTCGCGCCGCGCGGAAACTCGCGCTCCACCAGTTCGCGGAACGCCGGCGAATCGGCCAGTTGATCGAGCGAACGCCAGAACTGCGGTCCGCGCGCGTCGCGCAACTGAGCGCGAATGGCCTCGAGGTCAGGTTGCTGCTGTGTCATGGTTGTTTACCACCACCGTTGCTAATGAATCCAGCGGGCACATAGGCGTGCCGTTTGAACCTGGGCGGCACGCAGTCGAGCGGCTTAGCGATGGCACACGTAACAGTTGGTCAACTGATCGGGCGGCATGATGCCGTATTCCGCCACCAACCGGCGACCGATCTCCAGTTGGTTCGACGGTGGTACGTAATCCATGTTGTAGACCTCTTCACGTGGCCGGACGTACAATTCAGGATTGCGGTGACAGTTGAGGCACCAACCCATATACAGCGCCTGCTGCTGCCAGACCACCGGCATATTGTTCACTTGCCCGTGACAGGTCGAGCAGCCGATGCCCTTGTTGACGTGGATCGAGTGGTTGAAGTACACGAAATTGGGCAGGTCGTACACTTTTACCCACTCAATCGGTTTACCGGTGGCGTAGCTCTCGCGCACCTTCTCCAACAGGGGACTGTAGGTCTTGATCTGCGAGTGGCAGGTCATACACGTTTCGGTCGCCGGAATATTGGCGAAATACGATTGGTCGACCGAGACGTGGCAGTAGCGACAATCGATGCCGACGATGTTGTAGTGGAGTTGATGGCTGAACGCCACCGGCTGTTCGATTGCCACGTTCACTTGCCGGAAGTAGTTGGAGCGGAAGTAGACGCCGAGAATGAGGATGCCTTCGACGACGAGCAAGACGAGCGCGAAGATGCTTAGGCGAGCCAGAAGGTTGGCATTGCGGGGGAAGATCTGTGCCATGCTGCGTTACCCTGTTCAGGAAGCGAACTGCACGGTGTAAACCTGACGGTATTATAGAACCGTTTTGCTTTTGCGTCAAATACTCAGACGTGCCAATATCTTTCTTTCCTAATATAATGCCGAAAATGCGAATTTGACAACGTGGTTTAGGTGACATGTTTTTGCATATTGTGCATTAGCTGTGCGCGCGGCATACCTCGCATCCTTTGTCACGCCATGGTGACGGCACTTGGCTGGTTACGGGCTCATCTCCATCTATAGTACCACAATTTTTTGTGCAAACGATATGCAATTTTGTGACAAGCTTCGCAAATATGCAGCGCGAAGTGCAGGCGGAGGGCGCCGGCAACTTATGGTATAGTGTGCAGCAATGAGAAGAACCGCGCGAGGACGTAGCGATGAAAATAGCAATTATTGGCTTGCCCAACAGCGGCAAAACAACAGTCTTTAATGCGCTGACCCGCGGCCATGCCGAGACGGCGGCCTATTCATCGGGGCAGCTTGAGCCGAATTTGGCGACGGTAAAGGTGCCCGACCCGCGGCTCGATGTGCTGGCGCAAATGTTTAAACCTCGCAAGATTACCTCCGCCGATGTCCAGTACGTTGATATTGGCGGTCTCAGCGGCAGCGGTCGCACCGGCGGCGGCTTGCCGCCGGTCTTGCTGAACTATATTGCCTCGGCTGATGCACTCTTGCATGTGGTGCGCGCGTTTGAGGATCCAACCGTTCCCCATCCCAATGGCTCGGTTGATCCGCAGCGTGATATTGCTGCGGTTGATCTTGAATTGGCCTTTTCCGATCTGGGCATTATTGAGCGCCGGCTCAACCGGCTCAACGCCGAGATCCCGAAGTTGCCGGCCAAAGAGAAAGAACTGCGCACCGCCGAGCGCGATCTGTTGCAGCGGCTGCGCGAGGCTCTCGAAGCCGAGATACCAATTCGTGCATTGGAACTGACTGATGACGAGGCGCGCATGATTCGCGGCTACCAGTTCCTCACCGCCAAGCCGATGCTGATTGCGCCGAATATTGGTGAAGCTGATATCGCCCATCCGCCGCAGATTGTGTATCCTCATCGCAACAGCGCGGTCGAGCCGCTCTGCGGCAAGATCGAGGCCGAGCTGGCCCAGCTCGATGATGAAGAAGCGCGCGCGTTTATGGAAGACCTCAGCATTACGGCCCCGGCCCGCGATCGGGTGATTAAGGCGAGCTATGCCTTGCTCGGCCTGATCAGCTTTCTCACTGCCGGCCCCGACGAGGTGCGCGCATGGCCCATCCCGCACGGGACGCCGGCGGTCGAAGCGGCGGGAGTGATCCATTCCGATATTCAGCGCGGCTTTATCCGGGCCGAAATTGTGGCCTATCACGATCTTATCGCTGCCGGCAGCATGCATGAGGCTAAGAAGGCCGGTCACGTGCGTATGGAAGGCAAGCAATACATCGTCCAAGATGGTGACATCTGCCATTTCCTCTTCAATGTCTGAGCGATTGTTAACGGCCTCGTTACGATCAGCGCCGTGGGGCAAGGCTGTGGCTCAGGTGATGGCAGCAGCGTTGGCTGCGGTCGATCCAGTCCAAGCCACAGCCGTCTCATTGCGTCGCGAAGGTGACTGGTTGATCGCTGGCGAGCGCCGCTACGATCTGCGCGTGTTTGAGCGGGTTTGGTTGGTGGGTGCGGGGAAGGCTGGAGCCGCGATGGCGCAAGCAGCGGCAGCCACGCTTGGCGACCGGCTCAGCCGCGGGATCGTCGTGGTGAAAGATGACGGTGCGCTGTTACCGGCGATCCCCGGTGTGCAACTCGTGCAGGCGGCCCATCCTACCCCTGACGAGCGCAGCGTCGCTGCGGGGCAGCAGATTGCGGATCTCTTGGATCAAGCCAATGAACGTGATCTAGTCATTGCCCTGATTTCGGGCGGCGGGTCGGCCTTGCTCAACCTGCCGGTTCCCGGCGTGACCCTCGCCGCTCTGCAGCGATTGACCGCCGAATTGCTCACCTGCGGCGCGCCAATTGGCGCAATCAACACGCTGCGCAAGCACCTTGACCGGCTCAAAGGCGGCGGCTTGGCCCGGTTGGCGGCTCCGGCGACGCTAATCACGCTGATCCTCTCAGATGTGGTCGGGAGTCCGCTTGACGTCATTGCCTCTGGCCCGACGGTCGCCGATCCGACTACGTTTGCCGATGCCTTGGCGCTGCTCGATCACTACGAACTGCGCGATCGGTGTCCGCCGACCATCCTTGCCTACCTAACGGCAGGCGCGCGCGGCGAACAGCCCGAAACGCTCAAGCCGGGTGATCCGGTGTTGGCGAAGATACAGCATGTATTGATCGGGAGCAATGCGCAAGCGGCGCACGCTGCCTTGGCCGCAGCGCAGGCCGCCGGTTTTCATACTCTATTGCTCACCACCTCGCTTGAGGGAGAGGCGCGTGAGGTAGGGAAGGTGCTGGCCGCGATTGCCCGTGAGATTGCCACCAGCGGCCATCCGTTCGCTCGTCCGGCCTGTGTGATTGCCGGCGGCGAAACGACCGTTACGCTGCGGGGGACGGGGCTTGGCGGGCGCAATCAAGAATTGGCGCTGAGTGCCGCGCTGGCGTTAGCGGGCTTGGCCGATGCAGCGGTGATTACGTTGGCCACCGATGGCGGCGATGGCCCGACCGATGCTGCCGGCGCGGTGGCGACCGGTGCGACGGTAGCGCGAGCGCGGGCATTAGGTCTTGATCCGCTCGACCATCTGCGCCGCAACGACGCCTACCCCTTCTTTGCCGCGCTTGATGACCTCTTGCGGCCCGGCCCGACCGGCACGAATGTGAATGATTTAGCGTTGGTGGTGGTGGGGTAGGCGCAAGATTATTGCTGACCAAAGCACTGGCTGCGCCGTTGCAGATCGGTGAAGATTGCTTCGATCTCGACGAGATCAGAGGGGGGTAATATACGCGGATAATGTTTGCAAGGGTGCTGTCACGTCTGGCCGATAGTATGTGGATGAGGGTAGCAATATCGTTTTCGTACAACCCAATTCGGGCGAAGTTGCCTTGCCGGTAAAGTGAGGGCAGCGCATAAAGTTTAAGCAACAACAAACCCTCAACAGTCACAATCGGTACGGGTTGTTCAAGGAGTGCAACCGGTTGGACATACCGGCAGTAGACATGCCGGAACAACGCATTGCGCGTCAAGAGAATGTCTACCGGTCATTCAGCAAACATCGCTCGGACAACATCGTTATCTTGCTGCAAGATGGTCAGTTCCGGCAGCTTTTTCAAGGCCGTCGCCGCCATTATAACATCGAGATCATGGGTGTTGCGTCCTTGCACACATAGTGCAGTAGCGTAACGCCGCCAGCCAACGCATCCTTGATTCGCCGTTGGGCTAAGAGCGTGAACAAATGCTGCACCGCTGCAATGTAATGAGCCGGCTCATATGCTCTTGGCTTGCCGGTTGCGCCAGCGCTGGGTATTGAACGCAAGCGTAGGCTCCACGATTGCGCCCATCTGGGTCGCGCTTGATCAGCCCATCGCCAGATCTGCTCTGCCGAGCCAACGTGTGGTTAGATGCGCAGGGATACGACAGGAGGCATCCCTGCGCTCGAGGTGCTTGCGCAATGCTTACGACAGCTCGCTGAGCGCCTCTTCCACCGTGATCAGATGGGCTGGGCCGCCGATCGGGGCTTGGACGGTTTCTAACCCCAAGCCCAAATCGTGGATAGCCACCGTTACCGAGGGGGCGAGATCGCGGCGGGTGATGAAGACCACGGTCGGACCGGTATCGGTGCTCGCATAAACCGGCACGCCACGGGCGCGCAGATCGTTGCAAAGCCGGAACAGTGTGATATTTTCCGGCTCCCACCCAATAATCTTCTGCTCGCGCGAACCAGACATCGTGACGCCGTGCAGGCGCATACTGTCGAGTTCGGCGAGTTGGCCGATGGTTTGCCAATCGCCGCGGCGGGCGGCGGCGATGCACTCGCGCACCTCCTCGCCGCGCGAATGAATCCATGCCCGGAAGAAGATACTGTTAGGCGCGTCGTGATGAGCCTGTTCGGTCTTCAAACCGACCCGCGAGTCAATCGGCACCGTAATCAGCGCGACATCCTCAAGCTCGTGGTCTTGGTCAAGGCGGACAGCGAAGCTTTCTGACGGCGGAATGCCGGGGTAACTGAGCCAGAGGGCCAAGCCGCCGGCGGCGCTGCGGCAGCCAGAGCCGGCCAGCCGGCGGGCGAGGGTGGAGATAAAGCGTGTGTGGCCAGCCAATTCAGGGCCAAAAAGGGCGCCGACCGCCGCGCAGGCCAATGCGGCGGCAGCCGAGGCGCTGGTGCCCAAGCCTTTACCGGCGACACGAGTGCGCAACACATTGCGCGAGACGACGCGGGCATGGCTAGTGACACCGGCCAACTCACGCACGGCATCGAGCACCGTGACGATCCGTTCGAGCTCGCGGCCTTGCGCCGGTTTACCGCCGATGATGGCGCTATCGGCGGATATGGCCGGATCGAACTCAACCAGCGTCATCGTGTGAGCCGCGGCGTTATTGAGCGAAATTGAAGGTAAAAAGGCGATGCGCTGCGTCCAGTCGCTGAGGCCGTGATATTTCAGCACCCCCTGCATTGGGTACGCGCGGGCGGCGGCGATGCCTTGCGCGCGGGCCGGCGGCAGATGCGGCGGCGGTGGCAGTTCGATCCGGTGGTGGTGCAGATCGGCCAAGATGCGTTCGTGGGCTGTGCGCATCGGCCCGACCAGATCGGCGAAACCTTTTGGGATCAACGACTCATTCACGGCGCATTCCTCACTCTTACTGGCGACCGCCGTAATTCGGCGCCTGCTTGGTAATCACGACATCGTGCGGATGGCTCTCGATTTGGCCGGCAGTAGTGATGCGGATGAAACGGGCGTCGCGACGGACGGCTTCGATATTCGGTGCGCCGGCATACCCCATCCCAGCGCGCAAACCGCCGACCAGTTGGTAGACGGTGTCGCTGAGCGGGCCTTTGAACGGAACCATGCCTTCGATACCTTCGGCTACTAGTTTACGCGCTTCGGTAACGTTGGTCTGGAAGTAGCGGTCGCCGCCGCCGTGCTGCATCGCGCCAATGCTGCCCATGCCACGATAGCTCTTGTAGCTGCGGCCTTCGTAGAGGATCAGCTCGCCGGGACTTTCCTCGGTGCCGGCGAAGATCGAACCGATCATAACACTATGAGCGCCAGCGGCAATCGCCTTGGGAATATCACCCGAATACTTGATCCCGCCATCGGCGATAATCGGAATCTCGTAGGGTTCGGCGGCACGGGCGCAATCATAAATGGCGGTAATCTGCGGCATGCCGGCGCCGGTCACGACGCGGGTGGTGCAGATCGAGCCGGGGCCTTGCCCGACTTTCACGCCATCAACGCCGCGCTCGATCAGAGCGATGGTGGCGGCAGCGGTCGAGACATTGCCGCCGATGATTTCGACGCGGGGGAACAGCTCGCGCAGCTTGACGACCGCATCGAGCACGCCGCGCGAATGGCCGTGGGCGGTATCGACGACCAACACATCAACTCCGGCGCGCACCAGCTCGGCAGCCCGTTCGAGATAGTCGCCGCTAACGCCAACGGCTGCGCCGACGCGCAGCCGTCCCATATCATCTTTGCAAGCGTTGGGGTACTCGATCCGCTTCATAATATCTTTGACGGTGATCATCCCGCTCAGCTTGCCGCGTTCATCGACAACCAGCACCTTCTCGATCCGGTGGCGATGGAGGACTTCTTTGGCCTCTTCGAGGGTGGTGCCTTCGGGCACGGTTACGAGATTACGCGAGGTCATCAGCTCGCGGATGGGGCGATTACGGTCGGTCTCGAAGCGCAGGTCGCGGTTGGTGATAATGCCAACCAGATCGCCATCGGCGGTAGTGACGGGCACGCCAGAGATTTTGTACTCAGCCATTAAGTCAAGCGCATCGCCGACGGTGCGATCGGGCGGCAAGGTGATGGGGTCGGTAATCATCCCGCTCTCAGAGCGTTTCACCTTGCGTACCATCTCGGCCTGTTGGGCGATTGGCATATTCTTGTGAATAATGCCGATACCGCCCTCGCGGGCCAGCGCGATGGCCAGCCGGTGCTCGGTGACGGTATCCATTGCGGCGCTGACGATCGGAATATTGAGGCGAATGTTGCGCGTGAGCCATGTGCTCACATCAACCGTAGCGGGCAAGACATTCGACTCAGCCGGTATCAGCAGGACATCATCGAAGGTAAGCCCTTCGCGCGCAAATTTTTCCTCCCAAGCGATGCCCATACATTCCTCCGTGCAAGTGGTGATGTACAAAAAACCCCCCGCGGCCAGCGCAGGGGAATGAGAACAACTGCTGACGCCAAACGGCAAGGTACGAACAGATCGCGTCGCCGTCTTGCCTGTACTATACTCTGAGCGGCCCATGTCGTCAAACGAGCAAGCCGATCACGATGGCGACAATGCCGGCGCCGGCGCTAATGTCGCCCAATGCATAGAATAACAAGCTGCGGCGACCAAGACTCCGGTGCAAGGATCGTTCTGGCTGAAACGAGATCAGAAACAGCCCGCGTTGGCGGGGATTGGCGCCAATCTGGGGGTTAGCACCGAGTTGGCGCAGATAGCCGTGGACAAAGACCGGACTGCTGGTCGGCAACGCCCATTCTTGGCGCCAGATTTCGCGCTCACTGCCGCCAAGGCCAGTCATCTCTTCGTAGCGAGCGACGGTTTCCCGCAGGTCAAAGCTAGCGCCGGCGGTTACGATTGTGATCGCGCCGCTGGGATCGCGCACCTGAAACTCAGGTACGGACTGGGTATAGTCGTCGCCGAAGGCGGTTGCGGTCTTTCTTGGCTTGCCGTCCCAAGCGCGGCCCGCACCTTGTTCGCGCTCTTCATGCACCACGTAGCGAAAGGTGACGCACGACGTATCGCTGTAGGGTGCGCGGAGCGGCGTCTGCGTTTCCGTGATCCCTGTTACTTCGACAGCAGTACCGATGGGCAGTAACCCGGCGCGCACACGATCGAGCAGATCGCCGACTGGCCATGTTGGGGTCTGCTGGATAGCGGCGAGCCGGCGGTCAAGCCAATAGGCAACGGCGGCCAACGTCGCTGTGCCAAGGATGGCGAGGATGCCGCTGCTCATCAAGATCAGTGATGCCATGCGAGACTTCCTTGCTAAGTATAAATCTTATAACTATGGTTGCGGTGAAGCGAAACGTCTTTTTTTCGGCGCATCGGGGTGCTATGATGCTATGATGAGGATAACACAGTGCGGCATTGTGAAGGAGTGTAGTGTATGCTCAAACGAATTTTGCATGCCCTCGGCTTCATCGTTGCTGATGTGATCGTGATGATTATTCTCCACGGCAACTCACGCCAGTTTTGGCCGAAGATTCCCTACTTGAGTTTGCGCAACGAAAGCACGTTCGAGCACACCCGGTTACTCTTCAATACGTTCTTGGTCGTCACCATTGGGCAGGCGTTGATCGGCCAATTACCTCGTGAGCGGTGGGTGCCGCGCGGGATTGTCTTGGTGGCGTTGCCTGCCTCGTTACCGGCGCTGATCTTCTTTGGGCAGCGGGTGTTGCGGTTCGAGGGCGAGGCCAGCGAACGGTACAATCTCAGCTTAGTGCCGTTGTTGCCGATTGCCGCCACGGTACTGGAAGAGGTACTGGTCGATAAGCTCAATCCGTCCACTGCCGAACCGCATGCGGATTATAGCCATCTGGTGTGAGCGGCTGAGTGCTAGATGGTATAGACACTGTCATCATAAGGGCGGGTTTCAAACCCGCCCTGACACACCCGCCCTTACTCCTCCCTCATCTCTACCGCCACTCGGCAAACATCACATCGCTGCCGCGGCTAGGAACGCCGACGCCGCCGCGCACCGGTGCGCCCTGCTCATCGCGCACAGTGAACGTCACCTCTTGGCGCGGGCGCAAACCGCAGACGCGGGCATTGCCTCCGGCGTCGAATGCGCTGCTGAGACGCAGGCCGTCAATCGAAACGATCCAGCCGGCTGTATTAATCCCGCGAATCTGGATCAAGACGCAGCGCATATCTTCGTTACCATTGAGTCTGACGAACCGGAGCCGCGGCGGTTCCGGCGGCACGGTTGGGGTAGGCGGAGGTGGCACACCAGTATTGTCGATCAACCAGCGCTCGACATAACCGCTCGCTCCGATCAGCCGCGAGTCGGCGCTGGTGCGAATGCGCACCCGGTACCAACCAGCCGGTTGCTCGCTCAAAATATCTACTTCATCACCGTTGCGGATAGGCTCAGTCACGGCGCTCTCAGGCGATGGTTCAACCCGAATCCGAGTCAACGCCCCTTGGGCATCTTCTTCAATCCGTCCGGTATAGTGATAATCGGGGCGCACGCCCGATACCACGCGCACACTGCTATAGTCGCGCAGGGTGACAGCAGCGCCGGGAATGGGCGTGCCATTGAGTTCGAGGGTAAAGGGCGCCGAACCAGCGAACGGGATGTTCAGGGTGCTGATGCGCAAGCGTAATTCGTTGTCACTGCTGCCGGCCATGATATCGAGGGCAATCGGGTCATAGCCGGCGGCGCGCAGGGTTGCCGTGCGGACGGCGGACAGGCCTGAACCTTGGACGGTAAACTCAAGCGGAGTCGCGCCGGTGAAGAGGTCGATGGGGAAAATGCGATCAACGCGGAATGACTGGATCAGGACTGGTGATCGGGTTGGCGCCGGTGTAGGCGAAAGCGATAGCGGAGGGGGAGTGCGAGCCGTCACAGTGGCCGGGTTGGCAGGCACAGGCGTTGGTGTGGGGGTTGCCACGCGGTTGAGGCCAATCGCTGCCAGCACAACGAGCAAGATAATGGTAACGACACCAATGGCTACCGGCGCCGACCAATTCAGATTGCGCTGAGGGGCTGGCGTAGCGCTGGTTTGGGCTAATTCGCGTTCGATGGTGTCGATAGTTTGCATAACCTCGCTGGCCCGCGGGTCGTCTGAGGGCAGCCGGTCGAGCGCCGAACGGTAGACGGTCAGCGCCTGTGCCAGTTGGCCTTGGGTGCGCAGCGCAGCGGCATCAGTCATCAGCGGCGCAACTGGATCGTCCAGCGATGGAGCAATGATAGCCGGTGCTTGCGGTTCGGCGGCTGCCATTCTTGGCGAGGGCAACACCGCTTGCCACTCTTTGAGGAGCGGGCAATTCAGCGGGGTCGCGCTCTGCCAAAGCCGATCGAGCATTTGGGCCGGGCCCAGCCCCCAACGGCGGGCAAGCGCATCGCGGAGGATGTGGTAACGTTCGGTTGGTTGCAGCAGATCAGCGGGCGTGAAAAAGCTATCCGTCGCAGCGGCAGCGCGCACGGCATCGTCACACCAGCCAAGCAATTCAAGGATCAGCAACGCGCCGCCGAAGCGATCGGCTGACAATCCTTGCGCCGGCACCGGATGCCGGTACGGGCTAGTTGGTGTTGGCATCGGGAGACGGAGCACGCCGGCGCCGTGCATTGTTTCGAGATCAATGAGCGCAACCGGTGCGGTGGCGCCGGGATCGATCAATCCGGGGAGCATCACATGGGCTGATTGCAGATCGCCATGCACGAGGCCACGTTGCTCGATCTCGACAAGCAGATTGGTCAGCGCTTGGGCCAGCGCCTGACTTTGGCTGGGGCTGAGCGGGCGACGGTGATGGATCAATTCTTGCCATGGCGGGCCATACACCCATGGCATCAGGATGGCATAGTCGAGTTCGGGCCGTGTTGTCACCAATGCTGGTTGATTGGCGGCGGTGATAATCATGCGGCGCGCTGCTTGCAGGCCGGGAATACTGCTCACGTTCTGCAATTGCTGCGCGTGTTGGATCAACGACGGCTCGCAAAGCTGGGTTTGCACTTTGAGCGCGACAAACCCGCCAGCAGTACGCAATTGAATCACCCGACCGCTTTGACCCTCTTGCACAAACGGGCGTCCGGGTATGGCCGGATGGGCGCATACCTGATAGCTGATCCCGTCGATCACTAATTGCTCGTCAATTGCAGGTTGGAAGGGCATGGATGCAACCACACTCTGAGCGGCGGCAAGTGGTTGGCGCAGTGGATGGGTTGTTCGTAACTGCACCATGGATGATATAATTTAGTATACCACCTTGCTGTGTAAAGCTGATGCGACGATTGCCGGTAGGGAGATTCGCTGCCGTTATGCCGATGGCCCAGCTGTCGTTCTCACCGACCAATCCAAGGTTCTGTCTTGTCTTGACGCTGCTGCTTGGCAGCGGTTGGTGACAGCTATGCGCTGAACGCATATCGGGAATCCAGATTTGATCGGGTGATCTGAGCCGCATCTGCGTAATTGTGCGCCTCTGTTAAGTAAACGGTGAACAATTCTCAATTATTGAAGTCTTGACGAATCGCGTCACGAGGGGTAGTCTATAATATGCACCCCTTGTTATCTATATCACAACCGGGAGATTAGGTTTTGACATGCGTCGAGGAGGACTGTCGATGATCGACACTGCGCCCCCCGCCCCACCACGGGCGCCCCGTTCCAATCCAATTCGGGATCGCGTTGCTTGGGAAAAACAGCGCGCTGCTGCGCTGGCCGATCCTGGCGCTTTCCATGGCGCAATTGCCCGGACGTTGATCCACTGGTACGATCCGGCCCATCATTGTTGGATCCGCTTCAACGAGACCAGCCAGCGCTGGGAAGGGCTTGATGCGGCCACCGGCGCGCCGGTCGAGGTAGATTATCCAGCCGACTATCAGCCGTGGGAACAGGTGTTTGATGATAGCGAAGCGCCCTTCTACCGCTGGTTCCTTGGCGGTTTGACCAATGCCTGTTTCAACGAAGTTGACCGGCATGTGATGATGGGGTATGGCGACGAAGTGGCCTTCTACTTTGAGGGCGATCGCTGGGACAGCTCGCTCAATAACGGTCGTGGCGGGCCGGTGGTGCAAGAGACGATTACTCGGCGGCGGTTGCTGGTCGAGGTGGTGAAGGCGGCGCAAGTGTTGCGCGATCTCGGTCTGAAGAAAGGTGACCGGATTGCGCTCAATATGCCGAATATTATGCCGCAGATCTATTACATCGAGGCGGCTAAGCGGCTGGGAATCATTTACACCCCGGTGTTCGGCGGCTTTTCTGACAAGACGCTGTCGGATCGTATTCACAATGCCGGCGCGCGGGTAGTGATCACCTCAGACGGCGCCTACCGCAATGCGCAAGTGGTGCCCTACAAAGAGGCCTATACTGATCAGGCGCTCGATACATATGTGCCGGTAGAAACGGTGCGCCAGATTGCGATCGATACGCTGGCGACGCTACCGTTGACTGATGACCAGCGCCAGAAGATCCTTACCGAAGTTGATGCAGCATTAGAGGGTGAGATCACCATCGAGCGATCGGACGTGATGCGCGGGGTCGGGGCGGCGCTAGCCCAGATGCGCGATCTGGATGCTGGTATCCAATCCAAGGTTCGCACCGTGCTGGCGCAGGCGCTGGTGGCAACGCCGCCGCGGGTTGAGGCGGTGATTGTGGTGCGCCACACCGGCCAAGAGATTCTGTGGAATGAGGGGCGCGATCGCTGGAGCCACGAGCTGCTCGAGGCGGCCCTTGAGAAGATTTTGGCCAACGCGCGCGCTGCCGGCATTGATGTCCACAGCGAGTCTGAGCTACTCAGCCTGCCCGACGATCAACTCATTCGCGCGCTGTATGCCAGCGTTCCGTGCGAGCTGGTCGATGCCGAGTACCCGATGTTTATCATCTATACCTCGGGCAGCACCGGCAAGCCCAAGGGTGTGATCCACGTTCATGGCGGGTATGTCGCCGGCATTTTGCATACGTTGCCGGTGAGCTTTGATGCTGAGCCGGGTGATACGATCTACGTCATCGCCGATCCGGGCTGGATCACCGGCCAGAGCTACATGCTCACCGCGACGATGGCTGGTCGCCTGACCGGCGTGATCTCCGAGGGGTCGCCGCTCTTCCCCTCGTCGGGCCGCTATGCCAGCATCATCGATCGGTACGATGTGCAGATCTTCAAGGCCGGCGTCACCTTCCTCAAGACGGTGATGTCGAACCCGCAGAACGTGGAAGACGTGCGGCTCTACGATATGTCAACGCTGCGGGTGGCGACCTTCTGTGCCGAGCCGGTGAGCCCGGCTGTGCAGCAGTTCGGTATGCAAATCATGACGCCGCAGTACATCAATTCGTACTGGGCGACCGAGCACGGCGGCATTGTTTGGACGCATTTCTACGGCAATAACGACTTCCCGCTCCGCCCTGACGCGCACACCTATCCGTTGCCGTGGATTGCCGGCGAGGTGTGGGTGGTCGAAACGGATGAGCGCGGCAATGTGCGCTATCGGGTGGCCGATTACGAAGAGAAGGGCGAGATCGTGATTACGGCGCCCTATCCGTACCTGACGCGCACGATCTGGGGTGATGTGCCCGGTTTTGAGGCCTATCTGCGCGGCGAAATCCCGCTGCGGGCGTGGAAGGGCGATGCCGAGCGGTTTGTGAAGACCTACTGGCGACGGGGGCCGAACGGCGAGTGGGGCTACATTCAGGGCGACTTTGCTATGAAGTACCCTGATGGCAGCTTTACCCTCCATGGTCGCTCGGACGACGTGATCAACGTGTCGGGCCACCGCATGGGCACCGAGGAGATCGAGGGCGCGATCCTGCGCGATCGCCAGATTACGCCCGACTCGCCGGTCGGCAACTGTATTGTGGTCGGCGCGCCGCACCGCGAGAAGGGTCTGACGCCGGTCGCCTTCATCCAGCCGGCGCCGGGCCGGCGGCTGACCGCTGCCGATCGCCGGCGGCTCGATGAGATTGTGCGCACCGAGAAGGGTGCGGTGAGCGTGCCCGAAGATTACATCGAAGTCAGCGCCTTCCCCGAGACGCGCAGCGGCAAGTATATGCGCCGTTTCCTGCGCAATATGATGCTCGATGAGCCGCTGGGCGATACTACCACGCTGCGCAATCCAGAGGTGCTGGAAGAGATCGCCGCTAAGATCGCCGAGTGGAAGCGCAAGCAGCGCATGGCGGAAGAGCAGCAGATTATCGAGCGCTACCGCTACTTCCGCATCGAGTACCATCCGTCGGCGGCCAGCGCCGGTAAGCTGGCGGTGGTGACGGTGACCAACCCGCCGGTTAACGCGCTCAACGAGCGCGCGCTCGACGAGCTGAACACGATTATCGATCACCTGAGCCGGCGGAATGATGTGGCCGTAATCGTGTTCACTGGCCAAGGCGCGAAGAGCTTTGTGGCCGGCGCCGACATTCGCCAGTTGCTCGAAGAGATTCACACGGTGGAAGAGGCGATGGCGCTGCCGAACAACGCGCACCTCGCCTTCCGCAAGATCGAGCGTATGAACAAGCCGTGCATCGCGGCGATCAACGGTGTGGCGCTCGGTGGCGGTCTGGAGTTCGCGATGGCCTGCCATTACCGGGTAGCCGATGTCTACGCCGAGTTCGGCCAGCCTGAGATCAACCTGCGCTTGCTGCCCGGTTACGGCGGTACGCAACGGTTGCCGCGCTTGCTCTACAAGCGCAACAACGGCACCGGTCTGCTGCGCGCGCTTGAGATGATCTTGGGCGGGCGGAGCGTGCCGGCTGAAGAGGCGCTGGAGTTGGGCTTGATCGATGGGATTGCGACCGGCGATTACGATGCGCTGGCGCTGGCATGCGAACTGGCCCGCGAGGCGATTGGACCCGATGGCTCGTTGCGCAAAGATTCGGCAGTCACCAAGGCCTTCCACCATCGCCACGAGCAGCTCGAAGAGTGGCGCAAGCCTGACCCACACTTCGCCGATGATGAGTTGCGCTCGATTATTGCCCATCCGCGGGTTGAGCGCATCATCAAGCAGTCCCATACCGTTGGGCGTGACGCCGCCGTGCATCGCGCGCTAGATGCGATCCGTTACGGGTTCATCCACGGCTTCGAGGCCGGTCTTGAGCACGAGGCGAAGCTGTTCGCCGAAGCAGTGGTCGATCCGAATGGTGGCAAGCGCGGTATCCGCGAGTTCCTCGATCGCCACAGCCCGCCGTTGCCGACGCGCCGGCCACTGATCACCCCCGAACAGGAGCAACTCTTGCTAGAACAGAAAGAGCTGTTGCCGATCGGTTCGCCCTTCTTCCCCGGCGTCGATCGGATTCCGAAGTGGCAGTACGCGCAGGCCTTCATCCGCGATCCGGAGACCGGTGCAGCAATGCATGGCGACCCGATCGTGGCCGAGAAGCAGATCATTATTCCGGTCGAGCGGCCACGGACGAATCAGGCCCTGATCTATGTGCTGGCCTCGGAAGTCAACTTTAACGATATTTGGGCGATTACCGGCATTCCGGTGTCGCGCTTCGACGAGCACGACCGTGACTGGCACGTGACCGGTTCGGGCGGGATCGGGTTGGTGGTGGCACTCGGTGAAGAGGCGCGCCGCGAAGGCCGGCTGAAGATCGGCGATTTGGTCGCTATCTACTCTGGTCAGAACGGCCTGCTCTCGCCGCTGGTGGGCCTTGATCCGATGGCGGTCGATTTCGTCATCCAAGGCAACGACACGCCCGATGGTTCGCACCAGCAGTTTATGGTGGCGCAAGCGCCGCAGTGTATGCCGGTGCTGCCGGATATGACCATCGAGGCGGCGGGCAGCTATATCCTCAATCTGGGCACGATCTATCGCGCGCTCTTTACCACGCTGCGCGTGCAACCCGGTCGCACGATCTTCATCGAGGGCGCCGCGACCGGTACCGGTCTCGATGCGGCCCGCACCGCGGCGCGCAATGGTCTCAATGTAATCGGTATGGTCAGCTCGGCTGACCGGGCGGCGACGGTGATCGGGGCCGGCGGCAAGGGGGCGATTAACCGCAAGGATCCGGCAATCGCCAATTGCTTCACCCGCGTGCCGGAAGACCCGTCTGAATGGGCCGCATGGGAGGCGGCTGGCCATCCGTTGCTCGAGATGTTCCGGGCCCAGAATGATGGCCGCTTGGCCGATTACGTGGTCTCGCACGCTGGCGAGACGGCCTTCCCGCGCAGCTTCCAACTGCTCGGTGAACCGCGTGACGGCCATATCCCAACCCTGACCTTCTACGGCGCGAGCAGCGGCTATCACTTCACCTTCATCGGCAAACCCGGCGCAGCCTCGCCGACCGAGATGCTGCGGCGGGCTGGCTTGCGCGCCGGTGAGGGGGTGTTGATCTACTACGGGGTCAGCAGCAGTGACTTGATTGATAGCGGTGGCCTTGAATCCATCGAGGCGGCGCGCCTGATGGGGGCCCGGATCGTGGTGGTGACAGTCAGCGATGCCCAGCGCGAGTTCTTGCTATCGCTCGGTTTTGGCGCAGCTCTGCGCGGCGTGGTCAGCATCGCCGATCTCAAGCGGCGGTTTGGCGACGATTTCGAGTGGCCGGAGACGATGCCGCCGCTGCCCGATTCGCGCAAGGATCCGCAAGGTCTCAAAGAGGCGGTGCGCCGCTTCAACGACCTGACCTTCAAGCCTATCGGCAGCGCGGTCGGCGGCTTCCTGCGCACGCCCGACAACCCGCGCGGCTATCCCGACTTGATCATCGAGCGGGCCGGCCACGATGCGCTGGCGGTGAGCGCGATGCTGATCAAGCCCTTCACCGGCCGGATCGTCTACTTCGAGGATATCGGCGGGCGGCGCTACTCGTTCTTCGCGCCGCAGATCTGGGTGCGCCAGCGCCGCATCTATATGCCGACGGCCCAGATCTTCGGTACGCACCTCTCGAACGCCTACGAGATTGTGCGGATGAACGAGGAAATCAGCGCCGGTCTGATCACGATCACCGAGCCGGCAGTGGTGCCGTGGGAGCAGTTGCCCGAAGCGCATCAGGCGATGTGGGAGAACCGCCATACCGCGGCGACCTATGTCGTCAACCATGCCTTGCCGCGGCTCGGCATTAAGACTAAGGACGAGCTGTACGAGGCGTGGACATCACGCGAGGAGTAGCGGTACGTTGGTGAGGGAGCGTTGTGGGGGGAGATTGCTATCTGCTCCTACGACGCTCCCTGCTGTGGCTGGCCCGATGGGCAGATCCGTTCGAGCCAGACAATTCCGCTGATCGCAATCACCAGCAGGCCAGCCACCACGAGGTAGGCTTCTGATGGCCGGGCTTGAGTGACGTAGACCCCCACCAACCCGCTCGCACCGGCCAGCAAATAGCAGGTCAGCACCGCTTCGCGTTTGGTCATGCCAAGTGCGTGCAAGCGGTGAGAGAGGTGGTCTTTGCCGGCAGTGGTGAAGGGATTGACCCGCTGGCGGATCCGGGCCACGACGACGAGCGCGAGATCAAAGAGCGGCAATCCCAGCACGCAGACCGGCACCAGCCACGTTACTAGCGGGGTATTGCTCAGAAAGCGCAGCTTGATCGCCAGCGCGGCCAGAATGAAGCCGATAAACAGGCTGCCGGTGTCTCCCATAAAGATGCTGGCCGGGTTGAAGTTGTAGCGCAGAAAGCCAATACAAGCCCCGATCAGGGCCGCCGACATCGCGCCGACCAACACCTGTCGCGGTTCATTCATCGCTGCCAGCAATAGGAAGAACGCCGCGGCGATTGTGGCTACCCCGCCGGACAGCCCATCCATGTTGTCGAGGAAATTGATCGCGTTGGTGATCACGATCACCCACAGCAGCGTGGTTGCCCAGTTTAGCGCCGGCCATGGTAAGAGTTGCACCTGCGTCCCGCCGAGCATAAGGACGATCGCGGCCAGTGTTTGCCCGGCCAACTTGACGAGCGCCGGCATCCCCCAGCGGTCGTCGGCCAACCCAAACAGTGACACGATCGTCGCACCAAGCAAAATCCCGATCAATTCGCGAATATGGGCCTGATCGCCAAAGATCAGCAAGGCAGCAACGAACGCCGTGTAGATCGCCGCCCCGCCGAGCAGCGGGATCGGCGTGGTGTGGCTGTCGCGCGCGCGAGGAACAGCGATGACGCCGCTGCGCAGCGCTGCCCGCCGCGCGATCGGCGTGGCGAGGATCGAGAAGGTGAGCGCGGCGATCAAGATGAGGGCGATATTAGCCATAGCCTGTCGTTTCAACGCCAAGAAGCCGCGTAGGGTTTTGGCGTCATTTGCGCGCCTGTTCAATCAAGGCCATCAACTGCTCGATCCGTGCCATCGCGTTGGTGCGCCCGCTACCCTGCAAGACCGCCAGCATCCGGCGCGCTTCGGCGAGCGCTGCATCGTATTGCAGTGTTTCACTGAGGATCAGGGTGTATTGCTCGCTCAGCGCCGCATTGTCCGGTTGAAGAGCGACGGCGTGGGCATACGGCGCGACCGCGCCGGCCATATCCGCGGTCTGCACCGCTAGCCGAGCCACGGCGGCGTACAAGCTGGCGGCTTGAGCAGTGAGGGTAGGCAGCTCGATTGCCCGTTCGGGCTTGCCTTGTGCTTCGGCCAACGTCTGAGCTGCCCGCTCGGTCTGCGCCGTAAAGGCAGTGCGGAGTTGGTTGAGCAGATCGGGCCGGCTGCTGAGACCCCGCGCGATCCGGTCGAGGTTGTCAACCATCTGCTGCGGCGCCTGTTCGATGGCTTGCCGGTAGAAGGCTGTGGCCGCGTCGAGATCGCCGGTGCGGAAGCGCACTAAATCGCCGCGGCGGAGGGCGGTGTCGCCAAAACGCGGATCAAGCCGGGCTGAGGTTTGCAACAGCTCATCGGCCTGCTGGAAAAAGGCCCCAGCTTGGGACGCATCGCCGCTGATCGTCGCCTGTTCCGCCAGTTGCATCAACACACCGGCCCGCTCGTTCATCAGGGCTACATCACGCGGCGCAATCTCGGCCACCCGTTCGTACCATTGCAGCGCGGTATATAACCGCTGCACGTCACCTGTCCACCCATACCAGAAGGTGTTGATCCGGCCTAAATTGGCGTAGTGATCCTTGTTGAGCGGGCTCAGTTGGTGGGCGCGCTCTAAAGCGGTCTCGGCGTAGGCGAGCAGGCTCAGTGGCGAGGAACGTTGGGCGAAGGCGGAAACCGCTTCCACGCTATCAAGCCGCAGCAGCGCGTCGAGATCGGGTTTGCCGGAATCGCCAATTGCCGCGCCTTGCGCGCGCAGCGCATCGGCGAGGTTCATCAGCGTGCGGGCTACATGCAGGTAGTAGAAATCTTCGCCGGGATTAGCCCGGATGGTGGCGATCGACTCGTTAAGGGCGGCCAATAGCGCTCGCGCCGACGTTTGCCCCTGCTCGCTATAGCTCTGCGCTTGCTGGAAGCGCATATCGGCATAGACCGGCTGGATGTTCAGCCACCAGATCAAACCGGCAGCGACTAAGCCGATCAAGCTGGCAGTGCCGAGCATCCCGGCGGCGGGTCGGCGTGCAGCCGGACGGCGCGTCGGTGCGCGTTGCTGACCGTGCCGGGCCGGTTGGCGCGCCGCTGGCTTGGTTGCGGTGACCAGCTCAGACGCCGGCGCCGGTTCTTGGCTGCGCTCGATCCGTTCAGCCGCAACCGCGAGACCCAACAGCAGCCAAAACATCATCAGCGTCGCTACAATCGGGATGCCGGTCAAACCCTCGACCAGATGGGTCGTGATCGCGCTCAGGATAGCGATGATCAGCAGTTGGTGCCGCCAACTGGCCGGCTGGCGTAATTGGCGCAGGCAGAACCAGACAAAGCTGCCGATTAGCCAGAGATACGCGGTTAACCCCAGCAACCCTTTGGTGACAATTTCATCGAGAAAGGCCTGATGCGAGCGGTCGGGCGACGCGCCGCGCGCTTCGACATTGGCCAGCGATGGTGGGTAGAACCGGTTGAACGCGACAAACATGCTCTCTGGCCCCCAACCGATCAGCAATCGTAGCGGGTCGCTGGTGATGAGACCAATAGTTCCGCCGGCGTGCTCATCTCCTACCCAGATCAAACGCCGCACCAACCCGGTACCGCTCTCGACTTCCAACAGCCGGCCCATCCGGCCAAGGTACGGTACCTCGCGCACTTGGGTAAAGAAGGGTGCATCAGAGAGATTAAACGCGATCAGAAAGCCGCCGGTCGCCAGTGTGATTGCTACCCAAGTCGCCAGCGCTTGCGCCAGCAACCGGCTGCCGCGCAGATTGCCGTTCGCCTGTAGCCGCTTTCGTCCATACCACAGCGTGAGTGATACGAACAGAAACAGACCCGCTCCCAAGCCAATCCACGGCCCGCGGCTCTGGCTAAAGAAGATGGTGACGAGGACAAGACCGAGCACGATGGCGCTGGCCGCGGCTTTGAGCTGCCATCCCAACCGCGATGGCTCCGCTGGCGCTGGGCCGAAGAGGGTGAATCCATAGCCGGCGAGCAGCGCAATTACTGCCAACCCCAACCACAGCCACCAATCGAGCGCATTAACGGCGATGTCGGGAGTAGCGAATTGTTGCACGCCAGCGGTGGCATTGACGGCGAAGGCCAGCCCAAAACCGAGCAGATACGCGAAGGTGAGCAACAGGGGCCAGCGTGGCAGCGGCTGGCTGCGGTTGATGATCAGCAACCACCAGAGCGCCGTCGCGCAGATCACTGCTCCCGGAAAGAGCCACCAGTAGCGAAAATCGATCGTGCGGATCGCAACGCTAAACTTCAAAATCGCGATGATCAGCAGCGTGCCGGCCAGCCAGAGCAAGCCGCGCGCGATTGCCCAACGCCATTCGGCAGCCGATTGGGGCGCGAGCGGCGCAGTGCGGGAGGCGGCGAGCGCCGCAACGAGCCGGTAGAGCGCCAGCGGCACGATCATAATCAGATACGCCGCCACAAAGATCGAATTGCCGAGCGTCGAAGCCACCCGCGCAATCACATCGCCGCGCCACGGCAGCGGGTCGAGCTGGTAGTGCTGCATAATGCCGTACACCGCCACCACCGCAGCAGCGGCGAGACTCACCGTGATCAAACGTTCGCGCTGGGCAGGGGTGCGCATGGTGAATGCCACCAATATGCCGAGCATGAGGTAAGAGAGATAAGTGTACAGCCCCTGCATGCGCTGGTACGATCCCCACAGGCTGGCGGCAGGGGTGATCGAGGTGATGGTCGTAAGGATAAAGACGGCGGTGTAGGCAACTGTTGACCAAAAGAGCGGCGTTGCGCGCAGCGCGGCCCACCACGAGCGGTTCGCTGATGATTGATCCGAGGTGCGTTGATTCAGCCAATCGAGCAGCCAAACGATCGCCGCAGCGACGCCGATCAGCGCCAGCGAACGCAATGTTGCCGCTTTATCAGGCTCAAAATGGCGCGCGGAATAGAGGTTAAAATAGATTGGCACCAGCGTCAGCGCCAGCAACCAGCTCGCCTCAACAATCCACGCGCTCCAGCGACTGAGTGAACTTTGGGGGGACATAGTGGCGACAACGGCCTCTCTATTGGGGCAGCCGATTGGCCGCCCTGCTCATTGGTTTATGAAGCTCGCTGAGGGGACGGCCCGTGGGTGGCACTGGCCATCCCTCCCTTCCACGCCTGCGCCCGTTCCAAAATCTGGCGGGCATTGGCCCGACTATGGTCGTTGGGTACGCCATCGAGCATCGCCGCAATCTCATCGATCCGTTGTTCAGGAGACAATGGCTCAACGCTAGTGCGGGTGCGTCCGGCGACCACTTCTTTACGGATATGGTAGTGGGCATTGGCGAAAGCGGCGACTTGCGGCAAGTGGGTAATACACAACACCTGATGGCGCTGGCTGACCGCCCATAACTTTTGACCGACCACATGGCCGGCGCGCCCGCCCACCCCAGCATCAACCTCATCAAAAATCAGGGTCGGCACCTCATCAACCTGCGACAAAATCGATTTGAGCGCCAGCAGCAAGCGCGCGCTCTCGCCGCCGGAAGCAATGCGGGCCAGCGGCTTCAATGGCTCGCCGGGGTTCGGTGAAATCAGAAACTCGACCCGGTCGATGCCTGTGCGATCGCAGGCCAGCCGGCGACCATTGATCAGCGGGCCGTTCGGATCATCGCTATGATCAATCTGGACGGCGAACTGGACATTCGGCATTGCCAAATCGCGCATTGCCGCGCTGATTTGGCGGCTCAACTCCTCGCCGGCCTGCCGCCGCCGTTGCGACAGCTCAAGCGCGCGGCGGGCCAATTCAGCGAGCAGGAGTTGCTCTTGCGTCTCAAGGGCGGCGATCTGGGCGGCGCTGTTGCTCAACCGCTCGATCTCAGCCTCGGCGCTGGCGGCCCGTTCGATCAACGTTGCCAAGTCGACGCCATACTTGCGTTGCAGATCACGCAACACGGTGAGGCGATCTTCAATCGCATCGAGCCGGCGCGGATCAACGTCAAGATCGGCACGATAGCGGCGCAACCCGATCACCAGTTCTTCGAGCTGGTAATGCAACTCGGTAGCTTGCTGGGCCAGCGGCCCGGCCCGTTCATCGAAACGGGCCAGCTCGGTGAGCGCATCCACCGCCAGCGACAGCAACTCAACCGCCGGACGCCCGCCGCGCTCCTCGCCGCCGGTATACAGCGCCCGGTATGCGTCATCGGCTAGCGTGACAATGCGCGTCGCATTCTGCATCATCGCACGTTCGCGCAGCAACGCTTCCTCTTCGCCCGGCTTGAGCTTCGCTGCCGCCACATCAGTGCGCAGCATCTCCAACTCCTCGATCTGGGCCTGCCGGCGCGCTTCGCCGGTGCGCAGATCGGCCAACTGGGCCTGCACCGCGCGCAACGCGGCCAATTGTTCGGCCACTTGCTGGCGGAGCGGCAACAGATCGCCGAAGCGGTCGAGCAGCTCAAGGTGGGTGCGCGAGTTAAAGAGCGATTGACCCTCGTGCTGGCCATGAATATCGATCAAGCGGCTGCCGATTTCGCGCAGGGTGGTGCTATTAACGGCTCGGCCATTAATGCGGGCGACGCTCCGCCCCGATTCCGCCGAAATCTCGCGGGCAAGGATGACCTGATCATCGTCCTCGTCTAGCAGATCGTGTTCGGCGAGCAAGGGGAGCAAGTGTGGGCAATCATCAAGACTAAAGACGCCCTCAATCCGGGCGCGCGCGCAGCCGGCGCGCACAAAGGTGAGATCAACCCGTTCGCCGCGCAAGGTGCCGAGGGCATCAATAATGATCGACTTACCGGCGCCGGTTTCGCCGGTCAACGCATTAAAGCCCTGCTCAAAGCGCAGATGCAGACGGTCAATAATGGCAAAATCCTGAATCTGCAACTCAATTAGCATACGGCAGGCGCAGTACCCGTCTGAGCGTTTAACCGCCGGAATGTGATGCGATAGCTACACGCATTGCATTGTACCACAACCATCTTGTCCACCGGTTGTTGGAAAAAAGTAGCACAAAAGTTCTTGACAGTCAATCGCATCTCTGATATACTTCCGAACAAGTGAGCGAAAGAACTTTTGTTCTACTATAATGCTAGCCGTTTCGCGGAGGAGGGCTGCTATGGCAGTAACAAGTCGTGAAATCCGTTCACCGCGCCGGATGTCTACGATGGCCGTGCCGGCGCCAGCTCTCGGCACCACGGCATATATCGTGGCCGGCTTGCTGGCGATGTTGGCGCTGTACGTGCTGGTCAGCGCCGTCATTAGTTGGGGGCAAGTAGTAGTGGATGACTGGCGATACGGGCGGCCACGCACGTTCCATCTGACGGCGGATGTTGGTCGCGCCGAAGAGACGGTTGGGCCGACGCGCCTGATTGCGATGAATCTCGACCGGCAAGTATTGATCCTCGAAATTCCCGGTGGTGACGTGAGCAAGACGCGCACGCTGATTGGGCCGTACTTGGTAGGGGCGAACGAGGACTTGACACCGATCACGATGCGCTTGGCCGATCTCAATGGCGATGCCTTGCCTGATCTGGTGGTTGGGATTAAGAACGAAGAGATTGTCTTCCTAAATCGTGGTGACAGCTTCGGTCTCGTAACTGCCGAAGAGCGGCAGCAGATCGTGCGCCAGATGGGTCGTTAGAAAGCAGGGTTCTATGGCGGCAGGCAAACGTTGTCGTATGCAACCACGAATCGGTGATTGGCAGGTGGTTTGGGTGAACCGGGAAGGGTTGGTTGTGGTTTGGGTGATGAGCGATGTTTATCAAGCTGTGGGCAGGCGCGCTCGCCTAAGAGGCGCGCAATGCAATCACAAGGTGGCTCTTGGCAGATGTGCCCGCCGGCATCCGGCGGGCACGCTGGTTGTTGCGAGGCATGGTTGCTAGACGAGGTCTGGAATGCGGCAGTGGTACTGCCGCAGCGGTGAAGTGTGGAATGCGGTATGCCACTACTGCATAGCAGTTGCTACCGTGGTAGTGAAAGTGTTCCTGCACCAATGAAGCTGGTCAACCTACCGTCATAGTACCCGCTACTCATCACTCCGTGCCACCCCCGGCACCTCACCGATCACATCCGGGCCGTACAATCCTGCCGGGGTATGAAAGCCGGCGGTTGCGTGGCCGTTCAAGACCCGCTGCACGATCAGCAGCGCCGTCTGTACGGTGAGCGCATAGCCCTCTGGGCCGGTCAGGCGACTGGTTACGCGCCGTCCCGTCGCATCGGTGACTTCCCCTACGATGATGCTCCGCCCGCTGGCCTGGGTGGCAGCATTGGGGCCGCGCAACGTTTGCGCTAACAGGCGGCGCAGTCCGTTTCGGATCATAGGAAGCTGTGCGATGGGCAACAGTCGCCGCGTGAGATCGATCCAGCGCCGTGCGCGCCGTGGTATCGCCACAAAGGTTTGAATGTTGGGAATGCCGGTGGTGTAGTAGGCAGTCGCGATATCACCCCACGGAATGCTCACACACGGCTGCGGCCCGCGCCCAAAGTCAAACATCCGCACCTCGTGCAGCGGCGGCGTCATAATAAGCTGGCCGTTGCGCCGCTCACAACCGCGCGCAGCCATAGTCAACATCGTGATCGCGGTGCCGCGCGAAATGCTGCCAAGGGCGCGAAACGCCAGCGCCAATGATGTCGCTCCCGGCAACCGGCGGGCAAGGTGAGCGGCTAGACAATCGGAGGGCACCACATCAAAACCAACTCCCGGCATCAACATCACTCTCGCTTGCCGGGCAGCGGCATCTTGCTTGGCTGCGGCCTCAAAGACCCAGATCTCGCCGGTGATGTCGAGGTAGTGAACCCCCGTCTGGAGGCATGCCTCAACCATCGGCGCGCTGGTCTCTTGGAAAGGGCCGGCGCAGTGCAGCACCACTTGCGCGCCCTGCAACGCTTGGCATAACCCTGCTCGATCCTCAAGCCGGCAAATGGTGAATGGCAACCCTAACGAGTTGGCCAACGCTCTGATTGCATCCGCGTTTCGTCCGGCCAGCCGCGGTCGCAGACCGGCTGCCACTGCCGCGCGGGCAATCAGTTCGCCCGTGTAGCCGTTTGCGCCGTAAATAATCCAGTCGTTCATTGGTTTTGGTTTCTCTCGTACAAGGAGCAAAGATGAGGCTGGTGTTGTGCGATCCGTTGCTCGTTCTCATCATACACTACGGAATCGCCACAAAAACACACAAAAGGCGCAAAATTAGGTGCTCTTCAACGGGCTATCCGTATCCATCTTCAGCCCAGCCCGCCGCGCGGGCTGCGGATAGCCCGGCCCAATGGGTCGGGGGCCTGCCCAGCGGGAAGCGGTTGGTCGCGGGTTGTTGTGGGCGGGCGGGCCACCCAAGCTCCGTGGCGGGGCGCGGGCCGCTGGCCGGCATCGATAGCCACAAACAGACACAAACAACGTAACAATGAGATTCATGTTCTCCCTCTTGTGTCTCTTTGCGGCGATTCCACCCCCGTCCGCACAGCGGGCTTCGTACCATCGCCCGACAGCAGGGCTGGGCGATGTTGCGGGCGGCACGGGGATTGGAATAGCCACAAAAAGACGCAAAAGGCGCAAACATTTTGACGTTTACCCTTTGCGTTATGTATGTCTTTTCGTGGCTATTCCCAGATCAGGCCCGCCATCATAAGAAAGACTTGCAATCCATTGCAGGCATTCCGATGTATCATAACCACTACGAGCTGCGATAACGACTGATCGCTATCATCCGTTGCCTTGAACGAGAGATTCCTATGCACACCGACCTCTGTTTGCAGCCGGCGACCGCCATTACCCGTTTGATCCGCCAGCGCGCCGTCTCGGCCAGCGAAGTGCTTGAGGCGCATCTAGCCCGGATTGAGGCGCTCAATCCGTTGGTGAACGCGATTGTTACGCTCGATGCGGCTGGTTCGCGTGACCGCGCGCGCGCCATTGACGAGGCGCTGGCGCGTGGTGAAGACCCCGGCCCGTTGGCCGGCTTGCCGGTGGCGCACAAAGATTTGGCCGAAACCAAAGGCATGCGCACCACCTATGGCTCGCCGATCTTCGCCGATTTTGTGCCCGATTTCGATGCTCTGATCGTGGCCCGCCTCAAAGCCGCCGGCGCCGTGACCATCGGCAAGACCAACACGCCCGAATTTGGCGCCGGTTCCCAGACCTTTAACCCCGTTTTTGGCTCTACCCGCAATCCCTACGACCTAAGCAAAACCTGCGGCGGCAGCAGTGGCGGGGCGGCAGTGGCGTTAGCTTGCGGGATGATCCCGATTGCCGATGGGAGCGATTTGGGCGGCTCGCTGCGCAATCCAGCCGGCTATTGCAATGTGGTCGGTTTTCGCACCTCACCCGGTCGCGTCCCGGTCTGGCCCGATCCCACCCCATACCTGCCGTTCGCGATCGATGGGCCAATGGCGCGTACGGTGGCCGATATTGCGCTGGTCTTGCAAGCCATTGCTGGCCCCGACCCGCGCGCGCCGTTATCGATCAGCGAGCCGGCCAGCATCTTTGCCCAACCGCTCGAACGCGATCTGCGCGGGGTGCGAGTGGCATGGAGTCCGGATTTGGGCGGTTTGCCGGTTGATCCGCGGGTAAGCGACGTGATTGCCGCGCAACGGGTCGTATTCGAGCAGCTCGGTTGCATTGTGGAAGAGGCGACCCCTGATCTGAGCGATGCCGACGAGATCTTTCAAGTGATACGCGCCTTTCGCTACGAGTTGACCCTCGGTGAGTTGCTCGACCGCGAACGCGCTCGTATGAAAGATACGGTGGTGTGGAATATTGAAGCTGGGCGAGCGCTGAGCGGGCCGCAAGTTGGGCGCGCTATCCGTTTGCACGCGGCGTTGTTGGCCCGCCTGCACAAGTTTATGCAGCGCTACGAATTCATCATCGCGCCGGTGAGCCAAGTGCCGCCGTTCCCGGTTGAACAACCGTACATCACCGAGATCAATGGCGTGCCGATGCGCAACTATATCGAGTGGATGCGCTCGTGTTACTACATCTCGGTCTGTAACACGCCGGCCATCTCCGTACCGGCAGGCTTCACCCATGACGGGTTGCCGGTCGGATTGCAGATCATTGGCCGTCCGCGCGCCGATTTCAGCGTCTTGCAACTGGCTTACGCCTATGAGCAGGCGACGCAGCACTGGCGGCGCCATCCGCAATTGGCGACGGCGTGAAAGCGACAGTGCTATAATGCAGATGTGCAAACGAGATCACTGCCAGCCGTAATACCATCAACGCTGGGGCGGCCCTACATCATCTTCTTCTGTGAGCTTGAAGGGCCAGCCCTGCTTGAGTTGCTCGCTACACCGGGGTTGCTCGACTTTCTCGCCGCTGGTGAATACGGCGTTGCTGTTGCGCTGCACAATCTCTCGGCAAAGACGGCGCAAGCAATTGCTACGCTTAACCAGCACCGGATTCCGGTGGTTGCATGGTTACTGTTGCCGGCGGAAGAGGGGTTCTGGTTTAACCTCCAGAACTATCCGCAAGCGATTGAGCGCTACCGGGCCGCGCGGCAATGGGCGATCGCGCACAAGCTGCACTTTCAGGCGATTGGGCTTGATATTGAGCCGCCGCTGGGGGAAGTGATCGCTAGCCGGCGGCGTGGGATTCGTGACATTGCCCGCCGGATCTGGCTCGCCCACGAAAATGTCTTGTACGAGAGCGCGCGGGCCGCTTACGTCGATCTGATCGCTGAAATGCATCATGACGGCTACGAGGTGCATACCTACCAGTTGCCCTTGATTGTTGATGATCGACGGGCTGCGACCACGACCATTCAACGCGCGCTCGATATTGTCGATCTGCCGGCTGATGTTGAAGTGTTGCTCTGTTTTAGCAGTATTCCGATCGGAAAATTGGGCAACGATCTCGGCGGTGCCCTGATCGACAGTTACGGCCCGGCAGCTGATGCGATCGGGGTCGGTTGTATCGTCGGCAGCGCGGTGCGATCAAGCAGTGCCGAAGACTTGCCTCCGCTCGCGTGGGATGCGCTCGAACGTGATTTGCAACTCGCTGCCCACCACACCGATACCATTTACCTCTTTTCGCTTGAAGGGTGTGTGGAACGCGGCTTATTGCCGCGTCTCAACCAGATTGATTGGACGGCGACGCCGCGGCCTGATCTGACCAAGCGACTGGTGATTCAGAGTTTGCGAACCGTACTACTGATCGTGATGCTGATGATGCGGTTTAGCCGTCCGTTGCTGGCATGGTCGGGCTGGATTGTTGCCGCTATCTTGTTCTTCCGTTTACGCCAACACAAACGCTATGACAACCACTGAACTCACTGAGGTAGAAGCGGTGCTGCGCGCCGAGATGGTGCTATGTGGTCGTTTATTGTATGACCGCGGATTGATCGTTGCCGGTGACGGCAATCTCTCGGCGCGGTTGCCCGACGGCACGATCCTGATGACGCCGGCGGGCTTGGCGAAGGGCATGTTAACCGTTGACGATTTAGTCGTGGTTGATCTCGATGGCCGCTTGATCCGGGGAGCGCCGGGCCGCCAACCGTCGTCCGAACGCTATCTGCACCTCTTTGTCTATCGCCAGCGTCCCGATGTGATGGCGTGCGTCCATGCCCATCCGCCAACGGCAGTAGGCGCGACGCTGGCTGGCGTCAATTTAGCGGAACCATTGTTGCCGGAGGCGCTAATCGCGCTGGGGCCGATCCCAACCGCGCCCTACGCGCGAACCGGCACACCCGAAATGGGTGCAGCGATTGCCCCGTTTGTCGCCGATCACGAAGCCATTTTGCTGGCCTACCACGGCGCCTTGACATACGGCGTCACGTTGATGCAGGCCTTTCACCGCATGGAACAAATTGAACACTGCGCGCGCACCTTACTGGCGGCCCATCTCTTTGGCGGTGCGCGTCCATTGCCGCCCGAACGGCTTGCGGAGTTAGCCGAGGTGCGACGCGCGTTTCGGGCCGCTGGGCGTATTTAGAGGAGGCACCAATGAAGCTTTCTCCAGCGAAAGTTGAGCAACTGGCGACGATGCTGGTCGATGTCTTGGCCGAGACGGATGGGGTGCTGTTTCAAGCTGGCGATCCAGAACTGCGAGCAGCCATTATCGATATTATGACCGATGAACTCGAGGTGGAAGATCGGCTGAACGCCGAAGTGCATCAGATGTTACAGGCGTACAAATACGAGATTACGCATGAACGGCTTGATTACGACACGCTCTTTCGCCGGTTGCGCCAGCGCCTAATTGCCGAACGCAAGATTGTGCTCTAGACAAGGTTGCTGTGTGAAGCAATGGATTGCCGATCACCTCATTGCCGATCCGCGTGAACAAACCACAGCGGCAACCGATTTGGCGCTGGCAGGGGCGGCGTTGATGGCGATACAACGCTTACGCGGCGCTACAGGTTGGCGCCGGCGCATCTGGCAAGCCGCTTTTGCCCTCTTGGCCGCCAGCGGTGTGCTGGGAGCTATCGTGCATGGGTTGCGCCTCTCGCCCTCAACCCGTGAGCGTCTGTGGCAGCCGCTGAACGTGTTGCTGGCGCTGATCATCGCGCTCTTTGCTACTGCTGCGGTCAGCGATCGCTGGGGCGAACGAACCGGGCAGCGCGTCTTGCTGGCGCTGGCGCTGGCCGCTCCCGGTTTTGCGTGGCTCAGCCGGCGGTTGCAGCGAGGTTTTCTCGCGTTCATTATCTACGAATTGGTAGCGATGGTCAGCGCATTGGCGATCTACGCCGATTTGGCCCGGCGTCGCCAACTGCCCGGCGCTAATCACATTACGCTGGGGATTTTAGTCACGATAGCTGCTGCTGGCATTCAGACCAGTTCGCTCGAAGTCGTGATTGGAGAGATACCATTCGACCACAATGGTTTGTTTCATCTAGTGCAATTAGCGGCCTTGCCGTTGCTGGTCGAGGGTGTGTGGAAATCGCTATGATGGGGTTCATCCGTTCACTCGGTTTTCTGGTTTTGCTGGCTCTCGTAACTGCGTGTGGTAACAGTGCTACTCCGTTGCGCGAAACGAAAGTTGTTGCTGGATTATCAATCACCCTCGACACACCCGACCGGCCCAAGATGAATACGGCGGTCGATTTTGTGGTTTTGCTCAATGACGCGCAGGGCAATCCGGTTAATGACGCCAACGTGTATCTCGATCTCGATATGCCAGAGATGCCAATGGGGGTAACGCGACCGGTCGCCTTGCCGGATGGGCCGGGGCGTTATTGGGCGCGTACAGCGTATACGATGGAAGGATGGTGGGAGATTACCGTTGTGGTGGAACGGGCTGAAACCACGTATCGAGCCACGTTTCGCCGTGATGTCTTGCAATAGAGGAGAAGGTTTGTTATGCACTCGCGTTTTATCTTGGCAATAGTGGTGCTGGTGGCCGTGTTCATCTCAGGTTGTGGCCGCCAAGCAGCGTCACCTACAGCCGAGGCGGCACCAATTGCACCGGTGGTTGCCGCCTCGGAACTCGTCGTCGGCCTCAACCGGCTGCCGTTTGGCTTATTGCAGGGTGGTGTGCCGCTCAATGATCCCAATCTTTCACTTGACGTAACATTGTACTACGTTGGCCCCGGCGGCGATCGTACCAAACCTGTTACGACGACCCAAGCTGTCTATCGTGGTCAAGGGTTGCCGGTCGGTCTCTACGTTGCCTATGCCAACCTCGATCGGGCCGGCGGTTGGGAAGCCGAAATTGCTATTCCGCAGGCAAGCGGCGCGCAAAAGAGTCGGATCCGGCTCGATGTCAGCGAGCGCGCTTTCGCGCCGATGGTCGGTGATAAGGCCATTCCGTCACGCAATCTGACCGCGGCTGATGTTCCTGCGCTCGATCAATTGACGTCGGATCCGCGGCCTGATCCTGATTTTTACCGGATGACCATTGCAGATGCCATAGCGAGCGGCAAACCGTTCGTGGTGACGTTCTCGACGCCAAGTTTCTGTCAAACAGCGGTCTGCGCACCGAATATGAGTGTTTTGAAGCAACTCAAGAGCGAATTTGGCGATCGGGTCAACTTCATTCACGTTGAGGTGTACCCCTATCCGTTCGGCGAGTCATTCCAACAGGCGAAACTCGTGCCGGCAATGCAAGAGTGGAATCTGCGCACCGAGCCGTGGACATTCCTTGTCGATGGCAACGGCGTGATTCAAGCGCGCTACGAAGGCGGGATTACCTTCGACGAGCTACGACCGGCGATTGCCCAACTTGCGGCTGGCCAACCGGTTAACCCGATGCCGTAGAGCAAGTTGCGAGCGCCAATGCCACGCTTACCGGCCCGTCTTGCGCCGCTTCTTGCGGAGTCAAGACGGGCGAAACGCATGCGTCGAGCGGCGCGAAGATTGCCATCCATTCAGCCAGTGAACGCTGGCGAAAGGCAGTCGCTAGTGTCGCGATGAGTATCGGCTGCGCAGCAGGCTCATACTGCAATGGAATAAGATCAAGCCGGTTGAGCGCCGTACAGACTCGTTGCCAGAAATGGGTTTCGAGCGCAGCGATCGCGAGCAAGCGGCCATCAGCCGTCTGATAGAGACGGTAACAAGCAAGACCGCCACTGAGCGTATCATCAACCGCCAACCTAGCGATCGCAAGCGCCAACGCTGGTGCATTGAGCCAACGGGCAGCAGCCAGCATTGACGTTTCGATTCGCCCGCCTTGACCAGTGGTAGCACGGGCGAGCAAGCCTGCCAAGACGGCGCTGGCAGCCATCAAGCCGCTCACCATATCAGCGGCATGGACACCGGGCACGCGTGGCGGCGGCTCGCCGGCAGCGAGCAACCCGCTCAGCGCCTGTGCATTCAAATCGTGCAATGCCTCGGCGCGGCGCGGATGAGTTGCTGGCGCGCCGCCAATTGCCACAATCAGCAACCGCGGATTAGTCTGCAACAACACGTCATCAGCCAGACCGAGCCGGCCAAGCGCACCGGGGCGCAAGCCATCGATCAGCACATCGGCTGATTGCACCAAATCTCGCAAAACAGCTTGATCGGCTGCTTGGCGCAAATTCAGCACCCGGCATTGCTTGGCGTGATTGAGCAGCGAGAAGAGCGGGTTTTCACCAGTCTGATCGAGTGGGGGTAGCGTGCGCATCGGATCACCGCCGGGGCGTTCAATCTTGATCACCGTTGCCCCTAACCCGGCGAGGATCGCCGCACACAGCGGCCCCGGAATGTAGCTGGCGATTTCAATCACCGACACGCCGCGCAATGTTTGCGAAAGGTTCAGCATAGTTCCTCACTGCTCGTCGTTCTGACCAATGCCCCTTCAATCGTAACACAGTTAGTGCGCACGGTTCGTGGCGAAAGTGGTGAAAAATTCACAGAATTGCTCTCGCTTCAGAAATTTGATTTAAGGCTTTCCAAAGGGGAGAAACGTCAAATTTTGCACCCTCTTGACAACCTACGACCGGCGTGCTATACTACGCGGGCTGGAACGAACGAGGTCTCACTCGCGAGCAGCGAGGCAGACCAAACAAGTGGAGAGCAAACCCGAGCGAAACGCGCTGAAGACAATTCAGAGACGTCGCCAGGAAACTTCAGTAAGCTGAATTTTCCTGGTTTTGTTTTCTCCCTCGTTCCGCAGAAGCACCTTCACAACTGAATGACGAGTGAACTAGAGATAAACGCCACGTCAATTCGGTGACGGGAAACAGCGCAAGCTGTCGCTCAGCACCAATCATGTAGAGTTTGATCCTGGCTCAGGACGAACGCTGGCGGCGTGCCTAATGCATGCAAGTCGAACGCAGCGGCCTTGGCCGGCTGCGTGGCGAACGGCTGAGGAACACGTGGGTGACCATCCCCGGAGTGGGGGATACCCCGTCGAAAGACGGGACAATCCCGCATACGCTCTACGGAGGAAAGCCGCACGGCGCTCCGGGACGGGCCTGCGGCCCATCAGGTAGTTGGTGTGGTAACGGCGCACCAAGCCACTGACGGGTCCCCGGTCTGAGAGGACGACCGGGCAGACTGGGACTGCGACACGGCCCAGACTCCTACGGGAGGCAGCAGCAAGGAATTTTCGGCAATGGGCGCAAGCCTGACCGAGCAACGCCGCGTGCGGGATGACGGCCTTCGGGTTGTAAACCGCT
>NZ_DAOUDC010000031.1:0-130608 GCF_034431535.1 Chloroflexus sp.
ATCGCCGTGGCGCGGAAAATCCCGGAGAGTGTGCTACAAGAAGATCCAAAGCTCTTGATGTGGTACGATCAAGCATGCACCCGTTCTGGAGCATAGTATGAGATTGAGATATGGTGATGTGATTCAGTTTGAACCAATTGAGAGTGTGGTTCAGCTCCGCGATGCCGATCACACCGATGCGGCGCGGCGATTGGTGCAAAGGTATGTCATCTCTGAGGAGATGGCCGAGCGACTGATAGGGGTGGTGTTGCCCAACCTTCAGTTCGACCAACCACTCGACAACAAAGGGCTGCTGGTCGTAGGGAACTACGGCACCGGCAAATCACACCTGATGTCGGTCATCTCGAGCATCGCCGAGCATGCAGACCTCTGTTCGGCGTTGACCAACGCGGAGGTACGGCAAGCGTCAGAACGGATCGCCGGACGGTTCAAGGTGGTTCGCACCGAGATCGGGGCCACCACCATGGCCCTGCGCGACATCCTCGTCGGCGAGCTAGAGGAGCATCTGGCTGCCATGGGCGTCGCGTACACCTTCCCGGCTGCCGATCAGGTCGCGAACAACAAGCGGGCCTTCGAGGCGATGATGGCCGCGTTCCACCAGACGTATCCGAACCATGGCCTGCTCGTGGTCGTTGATGAACTGCTCGACTACCTGCGCAGCCGCAAAGACCAAGAACTCATCCTCGACCTCAACTTCCTCCGCGAGATAGGTGAAGTCTGTAAAGACCTCCGCTTCCGCTTCATCGCGGGGGTTCAGGAGGCGATCTTCGACAGCCCCCGGTTCGCCTTTGTCGCCGACAGCCTTCGCCGGGTGAAGGATCGCTTTGAACAGGTGCTCATTGCCCGCAAGGATGTGAAGTTCGTGGTTGCCGAACGTCTGCTGAAAAAGACCGGCGAGCAGCAGGCCAAGATCCGTGCGTACCTGACCCGGTTTGCCAAGTTCTACGGCTCCATGAATGAACGGATGGACGAGTTCGTCCGCCTGTTTCCGGTGCATCCCGACTACATCGACACCTTCGAGCGAGTGACCGTGGTGGAGAAGCGCGAGGTCCTCAAGACGCTATCGCTGGCGATGAAGAAATTGCTCGATGAAGAGATACCTGCGGATTGGCCCGGTCTCATTGCCTACGACAGCTACTGGAACAACCTGCGCCAGAACCCTTCGTTCCGTGCCATCCCGGAAATCAAAGCGGTGATCGATTGCAGTCAGGTGTTGGAAGCGCGGATCGAGCAGGCCTTCACCCGCCCGGCGTACAAACCCATGGCACTGCGCATCATCCACGCGCTGTCGGTCCACCGCCTGACGACCGGGGACATCTACGCGCCGCTCGGTGCAACCGCCAAAGAGCTGCGCGATACCCTCTGTCTGTACCAGCCCGGCATCGAGGATTTGGGGGGAGACCCGACCGACGACCTTCTTTCCCAAGTAGAAACCGTGTTGCGCGAGATCCACAAAACGGTAAGCGGTCAGTTCATCTCCGCCAACCCGGACAACGGGCAGTTCTACCTTGATCTCAAGAAGACCGACGACTTCGATGCGCTCATCGAGCGGCGCGCCGAGAGCCTCGATGCCGCTCAGCTCGACCGTTACTACTACGAAGCCTTGAAACGGGTCATGGAGTGTACCGATCAGACGTATGTCACCGGGTATAAGATTTGGCAGCACGAGCTCGAATGGCCGAAACGCCGAGCGGCCAGACAGGGATACCTCTTCTTTGGCGCACCCAACGAGCGCTCGACCGCGGTACCGCCCCGTGATTTTTACCTCTACTTCATTCAGCCGTTCGAGCCACCGCCCTTTAAGGATGAGAAGAAGGCCGACGAGGTCTTCTTCCGGCTCAAGCATCGAGATACCGAATTCGATCAGAAACTGCGTTTCTATGCCGCAGCGCTGGATCTCGCGTCCACCGCGAGCGGTCATGCGAAGGCCACCTACACCTCCAAGGCCGACGGATTCCTGCGGGACCTCGTAGGCTGGCTCCAAAAGCGCATCACCGATGCCGTTGAGGTAACCTATCAGGGGCGCAGCCGGGTCCTGACCGAATGGCTCAAGGAGAAGACCGTCCGCGAGCAGGATGGGAGCATGTCCTCCGAGCAGAAAAACGTGCGCGATCTGGTGAACAAACTCGCCGGCAGCCTGCTGGCCGGTCACTTTGCCGAGCAAGCGCCCGAGTATCCTTCCTTCTCGATCCTCATCACGAGCCAAAACCGGGCGCAGGCAGCGCAAGACGCCCTCCGCGCCATTGCCGGGCAGAATCGCACCAAGCAGGCGACCGCGGTCCTCGACGCGCTCGAACTGCTTGATGGCGAGCGGATCGATCCAATCCGTTCACGGTATGCCAAGCACATCCTGAGTATCCTCAAAAAGAAGGGGCACGGCCAGGTCGTCAACCGGTCGGAGTTGATCGAAGAAACCTACGGTGTCGAGTACTTCGCGGCGAAGAAAGGCTACCGTCTCGAACCGGAATGGCTGGTCGTGGTCGTCGCCGGACTGGTCTATTCCGGTGACATCGTGCTCTCGATTCCCGGCAAGAAGTTCGACGCCACCGGCTTAGCGTACCTCGCCGCGACGAGCATCAACGAATTGGTCGACTTCAAGCACATCGAAGCGCCGAAGGACTGGAATCTTCCCGCGCTGAAAGCCCTCTTCGAGCTGCTCGGACTCACGCCGGGCTTGGCGCAGCTCGTTACCCAAGGGAAAGAAGAGCCGGTGCAAGAGCTTCAGACGGCCATCGCGCAAACGGTAGAGCAGTTGGTCATCGCCAAGAAAAGCCTACACAGCGGCCTGCCGTTTTGGGGGAAGGAGCTGCTCACCGAGAGTGAAGCAGCGCGACTGCGCGACCAGATGGACAAAACAAAAACCTTCCTCGAGAGTCTGCAAGTCTATACGTCGCCCGGTAAGCTCAAGAACGTTCGGTACACCGCCGAAGAGGTGAAACATCACGAAAACGGACTCCAGGCTCTTGCAGCGTTTCAGTCCTTGCAAGCGATCGTGAACGAACTCGGCCCGTTGGCATCCTATCTCACCACCGCCGCGGCAGTCCTGCCCACCGACCACCCGTGGGTGCAGCGCATGCGTCATACGCAATCCGAGGTGCGCGAGTGGCTGGAAACCAGACGCATGGCGCCCCGGGAACTGCGTACCCACACCCACATCCGCCAGAAACTAACGGAGTTGCAAACGGCATACATCAGCGACTATCTCGCGATGCACACCCGCGCTCGACTGGGCGTGAACGAAGACAAGCGCAAGCAGGCGCTGATCAACGACAAACGGCTCAAAACCCTTGCGCGTCTGACCACCATTGACCTGATGCCGCGCCAGCACCTGGCCGATATCCAGAACCGTTTGGCCAACCTCAAGAGCTGCTTTGCCCTGACCGAGCACGACCTCGTCGCTCAGGCAATCTGCCCACATTGCGACTTCCGACCGAACACCGAGATGATGGTTGCGCCGGCGGCGACGCTCCTCGACCAATTGGACACCGCACTCGACACCCTCCTCGAGGACTGGACGAGCACGCTACTCGCCAACTTGGAGGACCCAACCACCCGCAGCAACTTCGACCTACTCACACCTGAGGTGCGGCAACAAGTAGAGACCTTTCTCAGGGAACGAATGCTTCCCGACGAGCTCAGCCAAGATTTCATCCAGGCGTTGAAAGAGGTCCTCTCTGGGCTGACCAAAGTTGTGGTGAAGACCGACGACCTGCGCGCAGCGCTGCTCAAAGGTGGCTCACCGACAACCCCCGCAGAGCTGAAAAAACGCTTTGAGGAATACCTCGCCGAACGCATCAAAGGATACGAGCAAGGGAAGGTGCGGATTGTGTTGGAGTAAGTGCGGGCCATAGGGTCATACCAATGACCCGTGGCCATCCGGTCTGGTCACCCCGCGCGAAGCGAGGGATCTTACCCAACCCGTTCAGATTCCTCGCTGCGCTCGGAATGACAAAAAGGTGGTATTGCGCGCGGAATGACACGAAGGTGGTACTTCAATCGTAAATTGGTATAACACCGGATACAAAGCGCACACGCACGGGAACGGGTAACACAAAGATGCAGAGTTCGCCAAGGCGCGAAGGACGCATTCATTCAAGAATTTGGGAATAGTATCGATGAATGACAAGTATCTCGCAATCTTGCTTCAACCGATTCAAACCTGTTTGCAGTATCAACCCAAATTTGGACTGGGTGAGAAAAACGGATTAACGTTGCCCGAGTTTCGCCACCTGTATGGTTCTGATTCATTCTATGCTTGGTTTGGCCTCGACCATCCGCTCCTATACGCAGCCCATAGAGCTGCTGGCGGTATTACGAGCATCTATCGGCAAATTGGCATCGGAGTCGAACGACTCTTTCGCGAGATTCTTAAAGACACATTATCACTCTCTGATACTGACGTACAATGGTCTTATGCGATAGATGTTCTGGGTGGAAAACAACGAATTCTTTCGCTCGATGCCCGCATTCCACTAGCGAGCATCAAAGATGATACTGTTAAGTCTCGTATTACCAAATGGATGTCCGACGTTACAGATGACCTTAGTATAGCACCATCGATACGTTCTATGTTACAAGGCATAGTCTTCGAGGTTCGACAGGGATACAAAAGCAAAGATTCCAAGCGCCAAAACGCCGATATCACCAACGCTGCTATCGCATACACCAAGGGCTATCTTCCTTGCCTCGTTGTACTATCCTCACAAATCGACGAAGATGTTCGATTACGATATCGAAACGAAAAGTGGAGCTTGCTAACAGGTCATTTTGGAGCGAATGACAATCCTCTGCGATCTATCTATGCATTTATGAAAGATGTCATCGGTTACGATTTAGCCGAATTTTTTGAACAACATAGTGAGACCATTCGTCTAGAAGTAGTAAAAGTATTAGAACACCTCCTAACCCCTGACAATGGAGACACCCGTGCGTGACAACACCATTCAGCAGCGGCCAGAGTTCACATTTCGAGAAAACCTCAAAAACGGTCGACATGGATGGATTCGTTTAACACCTGCCTACTCTGTGACACTCGTGACCGATATCCTTAACCGAGAAAGAGGAACATTCCGCATTCTCGATCCATTCGCAGGGACCGGAACCACAACACTTTGTGCAGCAGAACAGGGAAAGTACGGTGTTGGTATCGACATCAACCCCTTTCTCGTTTGGCTTGGAAATGCCAAGATCCGTCGATACACTCCTTCCGATATTGCCACATTCGAACAAACGGTTCACCGTATCATACCGGCAGTACGAGCAGAGGGGCCAAAGGTAACACCGCCACCAATCCACAACGTTGAGCGATGGTGGCATCCTCCAGCACTCGACTTTCTCTGTCGACTGAAGTATGAACTTGACACCAAGATCCATGAAGCGCAAGAACTACGCGATCTCTTGTACATCACATTCTGTCGGGTTCTTATCATGATCTCTCGTGTCGCATTTAATCATCAATCTCTGTCGTTCAACGACGAGTCGTTCAGTCAAGGTCACCTTTTTGCAAGAGAAGATCAGTACATCACTATCTTGTCAGAAGTAGCGCATCTTGTAAGCCGATCCGCGATGAGCAATCCAAGAGGAACGGGAAAGGTCATTGTAGGTGATTCACGCATGTTGGCATGTCTCGCCGACGAAGAACGTTTCGATCTCGTCATTACTTCTCCACCATACGTTAATCGGATGTCGTATATCCGTGAACTACGCCCATATATGTATTGGCTTGGCTACATCACCGAAGCAAGAGAAGCGGGGGAACTCGATTGGCAGACGATTGGCGGAACGTGGGGTGTCGCTACGAGTCGGCTTGCCGAATGGCGATTAGCGAGCGATACCTTTCTCACGAGAGACCTTCATGAAATCATCAAACGGATTCGTTCCGCAGAAAACAAGCACAGCTTCTTAATGGCCCAGTACGTTGCAAAATACTTCGAGGATATGTGGATGCACGTAAAGGCGGTGAAGCGTTGGGTTCAACCCGGCGGGCATCTGTACTACATCATCGGTAATGCGAAGTTCTACGACGTAGTTGTTCCGGTCGAACGAGTATTGGCCGATATGATGCGTGAGTCAGGGTACGAACAGGTCTCCATCGAAACCGTGCGAAAGCGTAACTCGAAGAAGGAGCTTTTTGAATACATTGTATCAGCCCGTAAACCAAAAAAAGATGATCAGTAACAAAACCATGCCCCGGCCCTCACGGAGCAGGGTAGGGTTCCGTACCGGCAATGGCAATAGGAACACCACGTACCCGTGACCATCCGGTCGTGTCACCCCGAGCGAAGCGAGGGGTCTTACCCAACCCGTTCAGATTCCTCGCTCCGCTCGGAATGACAAAAAGGTGGTATTGCGCGGAATGACACAATTGCGGTATCGCACGCAGAATGATAAGATTGCAGCATCTTCAATCGTAAATTGGTATAACATCAACCGATGGATCATGCAGGATTAGCCCACAGCCACAACGAGCCAATGTTCGCGGAAGGAGACTGGGTTATCGTTGTCCTGCACAACACGTTCGGCAAAGTCGTTGAGCGGGCGTGTTTGTGGGGGACAGTCCTCTACCGAGTTTGGCTCCCGCTCAGCAACCAGGTGGTGCAGGTTGAGCCAACTGCATTGTCATCAATTCAGACCTTGGCGCTCAATTCCCACCACCTTACCTATCGCGTCGCCGCAGCACGGATCGCCGATGCGCTGGCTCAAGATGTCTTACTTGCGCCTGTTGAATCGTCTGTCATCCCGTTGCCGCACCAACTGCGCGCACTTTCGCGAGCCATTTCCACCGACCGCGTGCGCTATCTGCTGGCCGACGAAGTGGGTCTCGGCAAGACTATCGAGGCCGGTCTCATTATGAAAGAACTCAAGCTCCGCGGCTTGGTGAGGCGAACGCTGATCATCGCCCCAAAGGGTCTCGTGAGCCAATGGGTTGCCGAGATGGCAATGCACTTCAATGAACAGTTCCATGCGATCCTGTCTGAGGATTATAAGAGCTTAAAACGAATTGCGGCAGTCGCCAAGACAGAGGATTGCGGAATGAGGACGACATCCTTGGAACCATCTTCCCTCATCGCGCCTCCCTCGCCCATGCTCACCGCCCATGCAAACCCCTTTACAGTATTTGATCAGGTCGTCGTATCCATGGACTCCGTTAAGCCTCCATCGAATGACGACGGCACAGCGTGGGAACGTTTCGAGGACCTCGTTTCTGCCGGTTGGGACTTGATTATCGTAGACGAGGCACATCGCTTAGGAGGAAGCACCGATCAGGTGGCCCGCTACAGGCTCGGTCAAGGGCTGGCCGATGCTGCACCCTACCTGCTTCTGCTCTCCGCCACGCCGCACCAAGGCAAGACTGACGCCTTCTACCGACTGATCGCCTTGCTCGATAGCCAAGCCTTCCCCGATGTGAACAGCGTGACGAAGGAGCGGGTACAGCCCTATGTCATCCGCACCGAGAAGCGCCATGCAATTGACGCCAAGGGTAGACCACTATTTAAACCTCGACGCACGGAATTAGCGCCGGTCGCTTGGGCGGATCGTCATCGAGATCAACGGCTACTCTACGAAGCGGTCACCGAATATGTGCGCAAAGGCTATAACCAAGCTATCCGCGAGAAACGCAGCTACATCGGCTTTCTGATGATCCTGATGCAACGCTTGGTGGTCTCAAGCACGCGCGCGATCAAGACAACGCTCGAGCGCCGTTTTGAAGTGCTGAGTACTGCCGGCTCAAGGCTGAGTCAAGGGGAGTTGCTCGATACACATCTTGACGCCGACGACTTTTACGATCTCGACGACGAAGAACAGCTCCAACTCCTGTTGCAGATACGCATACGGGGAATACGTGACGAACAGACCGAGGTGAAGCTGCTGTTGGAACTGGCAAGACGATGTGAAGCCCAAGGTCCAGACGCCAAAGCCGAAGCACTACTAGACTGGATTTACCGTCTTCAAGCCGAGGAAGGCGACCCAAATCTGAAGGTGCTGGTATTCACCGAGTTCGTGCCTACCCAAGAGATGCTCTATGAATTTCTAACCGAACGTGGCTTCAACGTGGTATGCCTCAACGGCGCTATGAACATAGCGGAGCGTAAGCGGATCCAAGATGCATTTGCCAACAATGCGCGAATTCTCATTTCGACAGACGCCGGCGGTGAGGGGCTGAACCTCCAGTTCTGCCATGTGGTCATCAACTACGACATCCCTTGGAACCCAATGCGCCTCGAGCAACGTATTGGCCGCGTCGACCGCATCGGTCAAACGCATCCGGTGCGCGCCATCAACTTTGTGTTCGAGGACTCGGTCGAACACCGTGTCCGCGAGGTCCTCGAGCAGAAGCTGGCGGTCATCTTGGCAGAGTTCGGTATCGACAAAACCGGTGACGTGCTCGACTCCGCCCAGGCGGGCCAAATCTTCGATGATGTGTATGTGGAAGCCATTCTCAATCCTGCCGTGGTGGAACAGAAAGTGGACGAAGTCCTGAAACATTTTCGAATGCAGGCTCAGGCGCTCCGACAGAGCACTGCCTTGCTGGGCGCGACCGAGGACCTAGACCCACGTGAGGCCGAACGACTGCTTGCGCATCCGATCCAATACTGGGTTGAAACGATGACAACCGCATACCTGCGGAGTGTACGTGACGAAGGGCGAAGTGCCAACGGCAAGAAACCGGGCGCGGAACCGATTGGCAAAGAGGGCTCCCATACGATCTGGCATCTCATTTGGCCGGATGGCCATGAGGAGACTGTTTGCTTTACACACACCGCCCTCCGCGTTCCGCACTTGGGGCTTGAAGATCCCCGCGTGTTCGGACTGGCAATGCGTCTCCCTCCCTTTGTGCCGGGGCAACCGATTCCGGTCATCACGCTTCCCAACCTTGCCGCCGAGATCATAGGATTCTGGTCACTCTGGCGTATCTCAATCTCGACCGCCGATTGGAACCGTAGCCGGATTATGCCCTTGTTTCTAGCCGACAACGGTCGGACGTTCACGCCAACTGCCCGACACATTTGGGATCAACTTGTGGTAACAAACCCCACCGTTCTGCGGCATCTCGACATCACGACCTCGCAGCACGCCTACGAGCGCCTCTGGGAGGCGGCAGAACGACAGGGGAAAACGATGTACCATGAGCTGGTGCAGGCTCAGCGGGAGTATCTTGCACGCGAGCGCGCGAAGGGCGAGGAAGCTTTTGCTGCGCGACGCCGAGTTATTGAACGGATCGGATTGCCCCAAGTTCGTCGCCACCGCCTGAGTCGCTTACAACAGGAGGAAGAACAATTTAGGGAACAGCTCGAACGGAGATCGCACAGCTTGCCGGACATGGCACCTGTACTGATAGTCCGGGTGGAACCAGAAAAGGGGAGGGAGTAACAGACGCAATGTGTGGTGCGATAAGCGATGAACAAGGTTTGCGATATACACCCGTATGGACGCACGGCTGCGCCTCTCTGCGGGTATTTTTATGCTCACGCATCCCTCCACTGTAACCGATGGAGTTAGTCTATGACGCACCATGCACCGTACCCTTCACACGCCGCATCATCCTGGCGCAGTCTGATCCTGCGCGAATTCATGCCAAAGGTCGCCCGACTGACTCTCGTCGCAGATCCAGACGGATTGCTGCTTGAAGAAGGTATCCTCGACGGCATCCGATCCCAGGGCTTTGAGCTGATCCCGTTTGAGGATCACATCGACTTTCGTTATCGCTACGAATCCACGTTCCGCTCACGCTGGGATCGGGGTGAAGAGACCGATCTCGTCGTCGTACTGAGATCGCCATCAAACGATCTCAACGCCTTGCCCTACGATCTGCTTCAGGCGGGCCGCAAGCTTTCGTTCAACCTCGGCGATCTCTTCCCGAAGCTCAGCTATCCTGTGGTTGCCGCACTCGATCGGAGTTCCTTCGACACCTTATTCGAGGCACAAGCGAAGTACGCACCGGAACAGCTCGGCGACAAGGCGACAAAGCAGTTCGTCCTTCGTCATGTGTTCGAGATCGTGCCAGAACTCATCAAGCAGCCATCAGACTTACTCCACGTCTTGCTCCGTCGCCATTACCGCCGACATCGCATTCCGGCCATCCTCGATGAGCACCTGCTTCAGGAGCTTCGTCAAAACAGCCTGTTTGCTGATTGGCCGCTCGAAACGATCATTCCAGACGCGCAAGCGTTCTTTGCCTTCTTGCAAGAGCGCTGGCCGGTGTTCCTCGACCATTTCGCAGCCGAGCAGTGTGGTGAGCAGGTTCACGTGCGCGAGCGAGCACCATCCTACGAACTCCCTGCGCTCCACCTCCCGTTCGATCATCCGGATGTACGGATTTATATCGACAACCTTTTTCTTGAAGGCATGCTTCAGCCGGTTGCGCACCGTCAAGCGCGCGTCCTCGCGAACACGTGGGTGATATACGGGATCAAAAACTCCCCGGCGGAAGACCGTCTCCGCCGGATCAAGGGCTTGCTGGATTCCTGCCAAACATCGCTTCCCGGCGAGCAATCAAGTTATCGAGAGTGGATCCATTTTGCTCAACAGTGGGCCCAACTGAACGTATTGATTGCTGAACATGGGCTACCAAACAACATTGATACTCAGATCCAACAATGTACCCATGAGGTAGATACCCGATTCCGCGCATGGGTGACACTGCATTACGCAAGTCTCTCCAGTCTACCGGCTACCGATCCGGTGATACTCCACCATTTGCCACGATACTTCGCCCACTCACTACAGCCAAAAACAAAACTTGCGTTTCTTCTCGTCGACGGTCTCGCCCTCGACCAATGGATCGTCTTGCGAGAGGTGCTCCGCGAACAAGAGCCAACATTCCTCTTCCGTGAGCGTGCGGTGTTCGCGTGGATTCCGACCATCACCTCGGTGTCACGGCAGGCAGCTTTTGCCGGCAAATTGCCGTTCTTCTTCTCGGAGAGCATCCATACCACTCGTAAGGAACCGGAGCTTTGGACAACATTTTGGGAAGATCAAAAGCTTTCTCAAGCGGAAGTGGCGTATCTCAAGGGGTTGGGCAACGGGCACGGTGATGTGCAGAAGATTGACGAAATCATCGCTCAGCCCAAGCTGCGCGTCGTTGGATTGGTCATCGACACGGTTGACAAAATCTTGCACGGTATGCAGCTCGGATCGGCGGGCATGCACAACCAGATCCGGGAATGGGCCAGACAGGGATTCATGCGCGATCTCATTGCCCGACTGCATGACGCAGGGTTCCACATCTACCTTGCCTCAGACCATGGTAACATTGAGGCAAGCGGTGTGGGGCGGCCTAGTGAAGGGGTATTGGCAGAAGTGCGTGGCGAGCGTGTCCGGGTCTATGCCAATGCACAGATCAGGCAACATATCGCAGCAACATTCCCTGGATCGTTAGCGTGGGACACGGCGGGCCTGCCAACCGACTACTTCGCACTGATTGCGCCGAATCGAGCTGCGTTTGTACCGAAAGACGACATCATCGTCTGTCATGGCGGCATAAGTATCGAGGAACTGATTGTTCCGTTTGTCCAGATTGAGAGGAGGAATGAATGAACCGTCGTCTGAACCAGATCGGTTTCAGTCAGCGGGTTCGTCTGGAATGGCTAGAGCGCACGGCAAACCTCGTGCTTGCCGGAAATGATGATGCCGCCATTTACCATGACCTCCAAGAGCTGCTCAAAGACAAACTATCTATCGGCGGGAACGCTAAACGCAGTAATCGCGAGAAGGTCATCACCATCCTGATGAAGATTTGGGTGCGACCACCTCACGAGCTGCTTCCCCTTCAGCGAGAAGGTCTCAACCTTCTCGCCCAGCTTCCGCGCGAGGAACATATCGCAATCCACTGGGGAATGGCAATGGCAGCGTACCCGTTCTGGGGCAACGTCGCAGCACAGGTCGGGCGACTACTCAGGCTCCAGGGATCGGTCACTGCCGGCCAAGTGCAGCGCCGTGTGCGCGAACACTACGGGGAACGCGATACCGTATCCAGAGCAGTCCAACGAGTCCTCCGCAGCTTTGTCGATTGGGAAGTTCTGAAGGAACTATCGGCGGCAAAAGGTATCTATACCGCCGGGCTGACGCGCACCATCGATCAGGTGGAGGTCATCGCATGGTTAGCGGAGGCCTTCTTGCACGCGCATCCTCATGGTTCGGTGGCGCTGAGAAGCCTCCTCGATGCCACGAGTCTGTTTCCGTTCCATCTGAGCTATGTTCCTGCAGCTCATCTGGTCGCGGTCTGTGACCGCATCGACGTGCTCCGCCACGGTCTCGATCAAGACTTGGTTATGCTCCGCCCAGAACGTCTGCTGGTGACGCAAAAAGGTGAATGATGCTTTGCGTCACTGCGCCTTTGCGTTCTACACCTGACACCTGTGATCACACCTGTGATCACGCATCGGGTACAAGGCAAAGCACTCCGGCAACCGGCCGGTCATTATTGGGAATGGAATCGTATTCGCTTTTGTGTACGTTCTTGTGAGCAGACGATGATGCATCCTGACGAATTTCGCCGTATTGGCTACCAGATTATCGACCTGATCGCCGATTACCGCGCTACCATCGCCAGCCGTCCGGTCTGGTCACAGGCCCGTCCCGGCGAGGTGCGCAGCCAGTTGCCGGCCACTCCTCCCGAACACCCTGAACCGCCGGAGGCGATTCTGGCCGATGTTGAGCAGATTATGATGCCGCGCCTCTCGAATTGGCAGCATCCGCGCTTTTTCGGCTACTTCCCGGCCAATGCAAGCTTGGCCTCACTGTTGGGAGATATGCTGAGCGGCGGGTTGGGCCAGTTGGGTTTGAATTGGCAGGCCAGCCCGCCTCTCACTGAGTTGGAAGAGCTGACGACCGATTGGATGCGGCAGTTGTTGGGGTTGAGCGAAGTGTGGCGCGGGGTGATCCAGGATACGGCGAGTACCAGTACGCTGGTGGCGTTGCTCTGTGCCCGCGAGCGTTCCTCTGACCATGCCCAAGTGCGTGGTGGATTGCAATCCCTCTCCTCTCCGCTCGTTGTCTATACCTCAACCCAAAGCCATAGCTCGGTTGAGAAAGCAGCGCTCTTGGCCGGTTTTGGCCGCGATAACCTCCGCCTGCTGCCGGTTGACGATACCTTCGCTCTGCGCGTGGACGCCCTCGCCGATGCTATCGCCGCCGACCGCGCCGCCGGTCGGGTGCCGTGCGCGGTCGTAGCCAGTATCGGGGCCACTGCTACCACCGCCTGCGATCCGCTCGAACCGATTGGCGAAGTGTGCCGGCGTGAGGGGATTTGGCTCCACGTTGATGCAGCAATGGCCGGCTCGGCGATGATCTTACCCGAATGTCGCTATCTCTGGCAGGGGATCGAGCAGGCCGATAGCCTCGTCCTCAATCCGCACAAATGGCTGGGAGCCGCTTTCGATTGCTCACTCTACTACGTGCGCGATCCGCAGCATCTTATCAGAGTGATGTCAACCAACCCCAGTTATCTGCAAACCAGCGCCGACGGCGCTGTCACCAACTATCGCGACTGGGGCATCCCGTTGGGCCGGCGCTTCCGCGCGCTCAAGCTCTACTTCCTGCTACGCTGCGAAGGGGCCGAGGGGTTGCGCGCTCGGCTTCGTCGCGACATTGCGAATGCTCACTGGCTAGCCGCGCAGGTTGATGCAGCGCCCGAATGGCGCCGATTAGCGCCGGTACCGTTACAGACGGTCTGCGTCCGCCATGAACCGCCGGGCCTGAGTGGCGAAGATCTCGACCGCCATACCCTGCGCTGGGTCGGTGCGATTAATGCCAGCGGCGCGGCATACCTGACCCCTGCGATCCTCGATGGACGCTGGATGGTGCGCATCAGCATTGGTGCCGAGCCAACCGAGCACACCGATGTGGCTGCACTATGGGAACTGATGCAAGCCGCAGCAGAGAAGGAGTAGGGAGTGGCACGTTTGCCACTCCCTGTCTTGCTACTTCCCGACCCGGCTCCACCATGCGTTCAGATCATAGACGGCCAGTGCATTGGTGAAGACCTCGACCGTCTTGTCGTCTATGGTTGTCACCGAGACGAAATAGGGCACCCCATCGGCCACCCACGCCATGGTCACCAGGCCGGGGTCGATCACCTTCACCCCACGCACACCGCGGAGCACATACGGTTTCACCCGATCGCTCCCTTCAACCGGTTGGTTCTGTTCCCACACCGAGCGGGCCGGCGCGCCACCGCCGATGGTGATAGTCGCTGTGCCGCCGCGCGGACGGATAGCGACCAGAAAACCACGGTCGTCGGCAAACGGTGTTGGTTCCGGCAACACTTCATAATCGTCGGCAAAGGTGGGTGGTAATAGGTACTGCACCTGTACCGGAGTGTCGGGAGGGGCCAGGTTAGGTTCGGGAATAAATGAACGGCCACAACCGGTAAGCAGGAGCAAGACGGCAAACAACATAATACGTTGGCGCATACGATGTCACTCTAGGTCGGTATAAACGAACGAAGCCGGTGACAGTGAGACTGCCACCGACTATGATACTGCAATCCGATGTTAGGCACCGACATCGTTAGCGGTGAGAGAGCTTAACGCTTGCTTGCAATCCATCGACGAAACTGCGCACCCTCGTGCTGCCATCATCAGCAGTGGCACAATTCGGATAGCGGGTGAGCACTCGGCCTCTTGCTCGGCTGCCATCACCATTGCGCATCGAACACGGCAGTGGCAGCGCACCGGCACCTTCGTTCCACGACTGCCGGTAACACCACTGCCTTGCTGTGAGCAATCTGCGTGCTGACGCAGAGCACGTGTGAGGATGCAGCACAGCCGCACAACACCTATCACCAATCAATTCCGATAAACGAGTTTGGTCTGTTGCGTTCTCCACAACTGCGGTAACCCCTGTGCTGCCACATTCTACAAATGGATCGGCGCGCCATGCACTAAGGCATGCGCTGCCTCACCGATCGCTTCGTAGAGCGTCGGGTGGGCGTGAATGGTTTGCATCATGCTCTCGCCAGTGGCTTCGTGGCTGAGAGCGATGCCGCCTTCGGCGATCATTTCGGTGACGCGCGGGCCGATCATGTGAACACCCAAAATTTCACCGTATTGGGCTTCCGCGACCAGCTTCACGAAGCCGAAACGGGTCTGGCCGAGCACGCGGGCCTTGCCGTTTGCCGAGAAGGGGAACTTGCCGACTTTGACCTGATAGCCGCGTTCGCGGGCTTTTGCTTCAGTCAGGCCGACGCTGGCGATTTCGGGATTGCAGTAGGTGCAAGCGGCAATCTTACCGTAATCGAGCGGAGTGACGTGATGGCCGGCCATGTGCTCAACGGCCAGAATGCCTTCGGCGCTGGCCTTGTGCGCCAGCCATGGCGTGTTGGCAGTGCAGTCGCCGATTGCGTAGACCCCTTCGGCGCCGGTGCGCAGAAAGCCGTCGGTCTCGATGAAGCCGCGGCTATTGACCTTAACGCCAACCTCTTCTAGCCCGATATTCTCGGTATTGGGAGCAATCCCAATCGAGACAAGGAGCTTCTCGACGGCGATCTGCTGCGGTTTCCCGGCACTATCGATCATCGTCACGACTACCTTTTCACCTCCAACATCGACTCCTTCCACCTTCGCCCCGGCTAACGTCTTAATCCCACGGCGCTGGAAGGCCTTGGCTAACTCGGCGCTGACCTCTTCGTCTTCGTTGGGCACGATACGCGGCAAGGCCTCGACAATCGTCACTTCACTGCCAAACGAGCGGAACATTGAGGCAAACTCAACTCCAATCGCACCGGCGCCAATTGCGAGGAAACTCGCCGGTACCGACTTCAGGTTGAGCATATCGGTCGAAGAGAGCACACGCTCGCCGTCAAACGGCACACCGGGGAAGGGCCGCGGGCGACCACCGGTAGCGACGATGATGTACTTGGCGGCAAGTACCCGCTCACCACCTTCATTCAACTGCACATGCACTTGACCACGACCGATCAAGCGGCCACGTCCGGCAACTACCTCGATCTTGTTCTTCTTCATCAAAAACGCGACACCGTCGGTGCTTTGCTTGACGACAGTATCTTTGTGTTTCATCGCACCGGCTAGCTCGAAGGCCACGTTTTCCACGGTAATCCCGAAGCGTTTTGCCTCTTTCACTTCTTCAAGCAGATCGGCGCTGTGGAGCAACGCTTTGGTTGGGATGCAGCCGATATTCAGACACACGCCACCGAGCGCATTGACCTCGACAATCGCCGTCTTCATGTCGAGTTGGGCAGCACGAATCGCGGCTACATAGCCACCCGGGCCCGAACCGAGCACGACCAAATCGTAGACTTGCTCACTCACGGAACAATCCTTTCGTTACTGATAGTGGCGACGCGAACCCGTCCCGCGCCGCTGACATCTTAACGCAAAGGCGCAAATTGTGACGATAGGTTTGAGCTATGACCGACCGGTACATATGGTTCATAGTGCACCATAGCGTACAACTATGGGCTATGTAGGGATGCAATAATGTCACATCCCTACAATCACTATGCGAGATGCAAGACCTCTCGTCAAGCACCCACCGGCCATTTCTCGCCTTAATGTTGGGCCGCGCCGACATGCAGATGGGCATTGTAGCTTGAGCGCACCAGCGGGCCGCTTTCGACGTGACGAAAACCGCGCGATAGGGCATAGGCGCGGAACTCGGCAAACTCGGCAGGGGTGACGTAGCGATGCACCGGCCAATAGCTCGCATCGGGCGCCAGATACTGACCAATCGTCAATACATTGACATCCACCTCACGCAGTCGGTCAATCACCTCGTACACCTCTTCGTTGGTCTCACCGGCCCCGACCATCATACCACTCTTCGTGACCAGATGCGGGCGAGCAGCACGGGCACGCGCCAACAGTTCAACACTCTGCTCGAACTTGGCTCGTGGGCGAAAACGACGGAACAGCCGCGGCACCGTCTCGATATTGTGATTGAGCACGTCCGGCTCAGCATCTAATACGATAGCCAGTGCATCCCAGTTGCCGTCGAAATCGGGAATGAGCACCTCAACCTTGCAGTCGGGCACCTTCTGCCGGATCAACTCAATCGTGCGGGCGAAGATATGCGCGCCACCATCAGGCACATCATCACGGTTGACCGACGTGAGCACGGCAAACTTCAGCTTCAGATGGGCCACCGATTCGGCAACCCGCTCTGGTTCTTCCTCATCAATCGGCTTGGGTTTACCTTTTCCAATCGCACAGTAACGGCAACCGCGCGTGCAGATGTCGCCAAGCAGCAAAAAGGTGGCAGTGCGATGGTTCCAGCATTCACCGATATTAGGACAACGCGCCTCTTCGCATACCGTATGCAAGTTCTTCTCACGCATGAGGCGCAGCACATCGTGGTAGTTTACGCCACCAGGCGCACGCGCCTTCAGCCATTCGGGCCGGCGGGGCCGGTTGGTGGCGGCAGGTGCGGTATTTGTCACCCCCACCTCGCTGAGCGGTATCAGTTCTGCCATTGACGCTCTCGCCTTCCAGTGATCGCTGTATGTAGGCAATCAATGTCACGCTATGTTCACTGCTCTATTGTACCGCATTATCGATTGCTAGGATAAAGCGTTCACCGGTCGCAGATCAAAAATCTCGCAGAGCGAGGCGATTAACCGCTCGGCCACCTCGGCCAATGACGGCGCTACACCGAGTTCTACCGCCAACGATGTTACACCACGATCTCTGATTCCACATGGTACAATCAGTTCAAACCCACTCAAGTCAGGATCAACATTTAAGGCTAAGCCGTGGGTTGTAACGCCACTCGCGCTGAGCTTAACGCCGATCGCGCAGATCTTGGCCACACCGCCACGCACCCATACGCCGGTCAAACCGGCGACCCGCTCGCCGGTGATGCCGTAGCTGGTCAATACGCGGATCACGCTCTCCTCCAACCCGCGCACGTAACGCCCGACATCGCTACCGTGCTGCGAGAGTTTGAAAATCGGATAGGCAACGAGTTGGCCTGGCGCGTGGTACGTCACTTCACCACCACGATCGCTCTGGACAACAGCGACTCCACGCGCAGCTAGCTCTGCCGGCGTCGCTAAGATGTGTTCGGGGTGGGCTTTGTTACCCAGTGTGATTGTCGGTGGATGTTCGAGCAGCAGGAGAGTATCGCCGATCTGGCCGTGTGACCGTTCCCGGGCTAGACGACGCTGAATTTCCCACGCGGTGGTGTAATCAATGTGACCGAGGTAATGGATGGTGAGGGTGCGCATAGGTGTCAAGCAACATACAAGAAAATTTTATAGAGGTATAGTACACCATGATCAACAGACACGACCAACAGTGACAGACGATGGACACAACGCCCGACCCGCCCGATGCCCTGTTGCCGACACCGCCTGCCGTTCCGTTCTTGAGGGGCATAGCAACGCGCTGCCCCGACACACCCGCCACGATGCCCTTTGCCGACACCGCCCGCCGTTCCGTTCTTGAGGGGCATAGCAACGGGCTGACCCGACAACCTACGTCGGCGGTGGCAAAAGTGTGGTAGCTTATCAAAGGGAGAAAGCAGATTTTAGATGAAGGTGACATGTGATACGAAGGTTATTGCAACTCTTCCTCACCTGTTGTGTACTCAGCGCATGCAGCACCGCTACCGATGCTGCGGCACTAGCTGTTTCATCGCCTACCGCAACCGCTACTGCCACCGGTATACCGACCACGACGCCAACCGCAACTCTAACTCCGTTACCAACCGCAACCGCAACCGTTGCGCCAACATCCACACCAACTGCCACCCCTACCACCACCTCCACACCAACCCTATCGCCAACCGCAACGTTTGCACCAACACCACCCCCTACCGGCGACCGCACGCCGGTACGGCTCGTTATTCCGGACATCAATCTCGACCGCCAGCTTTTCCCCGTCGGGCTTGATGCTAACAACGTACCGGTTGTGCTCGATCACGAAGTCGGTTGGTACATCTACAGCGCTAAACCGGGGCAAGGTGAAAACATCGTCCTCTGGGGACACGTCTTGCGCTTCCGCAAAGCGCCGCACATTCCAGCCCCCTTCGCCGACGTTGAACGGTTGGCAATTGGCAGCGAAATCTTCCTCTACAGCGCCGATGGCAGCATCTTCCGCTATGTGGTCGCACGCAAAGAGCGAGTTACTCCCGATCAAGTGACGTATATCCTACCCACCGGCGACGAACGGCTGACATTGGTATCGTGCATTGGCGACCGTGTCATCGTTGATGGTAATGTCGAACTGACCCATCGCCTCATTACCATCGCGACACCTGCTCCGTAAACCGACTGCCGAAGGGCAAACACGACCGTGGTATACTATGCGATAGACCTCACTTGAAATGCAAAGGTTGAACCTGTGGCAACAATTGGCATATCAGCAGCCTTAGAACAGTTTCACCCAAACGAACTGCTCGAACATTGCCGGCTCGCCGAACAATACGGTTTCCGCGGTGTGATGGCTGCCGACCATTTCCAACCGTGGGTACCGGCCCAGGGACATAATGCCTTCGTCTACAGTTGGATGGGAGCTTTGGGCGTTGTCACCAACCACCGCTTTGGTCCGGGTGTTACCTGCCCGTCATTCCGTACCCACCCTGCTGTCATTGCCCAAGCCGCCGCGACCCTTGGTGCAATGTTCCCCGGTCGGTTTTGGCTGGGGTTAGGGAGTGGGGAATTATTGAATGAGAATGTGGTCGGTGGTGTGTGGCCCGAACCGCTGGTACGGTTTGAAATGCTGCAAGAAGCGACCGAGATTATTCAGAAGCTGCTCAGCGGCAAAGAGACCCGCTACCGCGGACGCTATTTTCAGATGAATAAGGTCCGGTTGTGGACACTCCCCGAACAACCAGTACCAATTTATATTGCTGCAACCGGCCCACAAACCTTACGCTGGGCTGGTAAGACGTGTGACGGGCTGATCACACCGGGCGCCGCTCCTGAAAAGTTACGCCGCATTCTGACCGACTTCGCCGCCGGCGCACGTGAAGCCGGCAAAGACCCCGACAAAATGCCAAAATTGTTGCAGTTGCACATCTCGTGGGCACCGACTGACGAAGAGGCATTGCAGAATGCACTGACCCAATGGCCAAACGGTGGGATGAACTTCCCTAAGCAGGACATTCGCTCACCGGAAGACTTCGCCGCAATGGCCAAACTGGTGCGGCCTGAAGATTTTCGTGGACGAGTGTTGATTTCGTCCGATCTCGATCAGCACCGCGCGCATGTCCAGCAATTTATCGATCTCGGTTTTGACGAGATTTATATTCATAATGTTGGTCGTAATCAGGTTGAATGGATTAAAGCTTTCGGCGAAGCTGTCTTGCCCAAACTACGCCCATGTTCAACCGCATCTTGATCGCAAATCGTGGCGAGATTGCCGTGCGGATCATTCGCGCTTGCCGCGAATTAGGGATTAGCCCGGTTGTTGTGTATTCCGAAGCCGATGCACAGGCACTCCACGTGCGCATGGCCGATGCTGCGGTTTTGATCGGGCCACCACCCGCCGCCCAGAGCTATCTGCGCGCCGAAGCAATCGTTGAGGCCGCAGTGAAACTTAAGGCCGAAGCCATCCACCCCGGTTATGGCTTTTTGAGTGAAAGTGTGAAGTTGGCCGAACAGTGTGCAACAGCGGGGATCACCTTTATCGGGCCACCTCCGCAAGCGATTGCCGCGATGGGGGGAAAGGCCGAAGCACGCGCGTTGGCTCAAGCTGCCGGTGTGCCGGTTGTGCCTGGGTATGACGGTGAAGATCAGAGTGACGAACGTCTGATTGCCGAGGCACGGCGGATCGGGCCGCCGTTGTTGATCAAGGCTAGCGCCGGTGGCGGCGGCAAAGGGATGCGTTCGGTCGGCGATTTGGCCGAGGTGCCGGTAGCTATCGAAGGCGCCCGCCGTGAGGCACGGGCGGCTTTCGGCGATGACCGCCTGATCATCGAGCGGCTCGTCCTACGACCACGCCACGTTGAGATTCAAGTCTTGGCCGACCGCTACGGCAATGTCGTGCATCTCGGTGAACGTGATTGTTCAATTCAGCGCCGTCATCAGAAGGTCGTTGAAGAGGCACCCTCGCCTGCCCTGACCCCGGCGCTCCGGGCAGCGATGGGGAATGCTGCCGTCGCTATCGCTCGCGCTGCCGGTTATGTCAATGCCGGTACGGTTGAATTTATTCTGGCACCGAACGGTGAGTTTTACTTTTTGGAGATGAATACACGACTGCAAGTGGAGCATCCCGTGACCGAGCTGGTCTGCGGCTACGATCTGGTTCATTTGCAGATTGCGATTGCCGCCGGCGAGCACCTCCCCTTCCGCCAAGAAGATATTAGCGTGCGTGGTCACGCCATCGAAGTACGCTTGTACGCCGAAGACCCGCGCACCTTTTTGCCGGCAGTCGGTAAAGTGGCGCTGTTTGTCCCTCCTCAAGGGCCGGGCGTGCGCGTTGATGCCGGTCTGACCAGCGGTGATGAGGTGATGGTGCATTACGATCCGTTGCTGGCGAAGATTATTGTGGCCGGCGCCGACCGGCCCCAAGCTGTCGCACGCTTACGCCGTGCGTTACGCGAGATGGCAGTACTCGGTCCGACCACCAATCTACCACTCTTGCAAGCAATTGCCGAGCATCCCGCGTTCGCCGATGGCGCGACTCATACCGGATTCCTCACCGAACACGAGGGGATTGTTCCACCGGCAGGCCCTCCACCACGCGAAGTACTCATCGCCGCTGCTATCCTCAGTGTCACGACCGAGCCACCGGCGCGCGATCCGCCGGCAGCAGTCTGGCGACTTGGCGGTGACACCATTCCACTGACATTCACCGCGCACGGCGAACACCGGCTGCGGGTGACGCCGCAGACTGTTGGGTGGCATGTAGCCGGCGATCATTGGCATGTCCATGCGACGTTGGTGCGGCGTGGCGATTACGAATTGGCGCTTGATATGGATGGTCAGCGGAGCCAATTCTTCTTTGCACGAGCCAACGATGGTTGGCTGATCGGTTGGCGTGGTGAAGCGTATCACGTGCAACGACCAGCCCCGCTCACCGCCGATACGGTTATTCGCACCGCCGATCAGAATGCCGCGAGTTTCAATGCTCCGATGCCGGGTACCATCGTGCGGCTACACGTTGCCGTTGGCGAACAGGTGCGCGAGGGACAACCCCTCCTCGTTCTTGAAGCGATGAAAATGGAACATACCATTGTCGCACCCTATGCCGGTATTGTCCGCCGCTTGCCGTATCAGGCCGGCGCAAGTGTTGCCGCCGGTGCTCACCTCGTCGATCTCGAACCGATGCCGGCCAATGAGCAGCCGGATTGATCTGTCACAGGTAAGCCGTATGTCAGCCGCACCGAATAAACCACCAGCGCAATCAACTCAGCCCGAAAAACCACCGGCCAAACGTCGGGCGATCGGTTGCAATCTCTGGCTCTTTATTTTGGCAATGATCTCTATGAGCCTGCTTGGTCTTAGCTTCCTCCAACCGACCAAATTGACTATCGTACAAGAGTTTATCATCGGTATTCCACGCGGTGGTATTCGTGAAACCGTCGAAACCACGAGTGTCGACTCGTGTATTCGTGTTGCCGGTTCAAATGAATTGCTTTCTATTACTCGGACACGCCGAGTGACGACATATAACAACGGTTCAGTGCTCGAATTAATCTTCAGCGACCCACCACTGCCGGCACAATGTAACTAAGGATGACCCCTTATGCTGTTGCGTGTGCAGTGTGATCCGCAACCGTTGCAATTACCACCTCTGACCCAGCCCCAGGTGACGTATGTTCACCTGGTGATTACCGCTGAAGGTGACCACACGTTGCCACTACACCTTGTGTTGGTCGCCGATGCTAGTCGCTCGATGCGCATCCCCATTGTCGACGAGCACCGGTTTCGCGAGTTGGTGCGTAACGGCGGCGCTCACGAGGTCTTGGTCGATGGAGTACCGGTTTGGCAATTGGCAAATCCCCTAAGCAGTGAAGCACGCAGTCAATTTCCTAGTCCGATTGACTATACCGTGCGTGCATTACACAGTGTTGTTGAACGACTCACTCCTGACGACCAGATGGCAATCATCGCCTGCGCTAGCGATGCGCTCGTCCTCGCACCAAGTACATCCGGCTACCGACGCACCGAATTGATCGGAGCGATTGCTCGCCTGCCTATGCTGCGGCTTGGCGAGAGCACCAATCTGGCCCAAGGGTTGCAACTAGCACTAGCCCAGTTTGTGGTCACCGATCAACCGGCAGTACGACGGGTGGTGTTACTTACCGATGGCTTCACGGCGGATACCACTATGTGTACCACACTAGCCCGCGAAGCAGCAACTCGCGGTATTACGATCAGCACGATCGGGCTTGGCAGTACATTTGAAGAAACGCTCCTCACGCAGATTGCCGATCTTAGTGGTGGTCGTGCCAGTTTTGGCCAAGAGGCCGGTCATATTCCGATGATTATCTCCGCCGAGTTGGAGCACGCGCGCCAGACCACTATCCACGCGCTGAGTCTGCACATGACGTTCCCGCAGACAGTGACACTACGCCGGATCACCCGCCTCTCCCCAACCTTAAGTGTGCTTACGCCGGTAAGCACCGAACATGGACGGCGCCTGACCCTACCCCTCGGCGATCTGTGCCGTGGCGACTCGGTGCGTTTGCTCTGCGAATTCCTCGTCGCCCCCGGCCCGCCCGGCAGCCAGCGCCGGCTGGCCCGCCTCCACTTCAGCAGCGGCCAATACGAACAACATTACGACCTCATCGCCCACTACGAGCTACAGGCGACCAACCCGCCGCCCGCCTTACTGCCGATCATCACCCGCGCCACCATCGCCCACCTGCACCAGCGCGCCAACCTTGCTCGTCAGCAAGGCGACTACGCAACGGCAGCCAAACTGTTGCGCCAACTGGCGGCGCGCCTGCACGAAGCCGGTGAAACGGAACTGGCCGCACTGGCCAGCGCCGAAGCCGCCACCCTCGACCAAACTCACCGCCCCGGCGCGACTGCCAAAGAGCTCACCTATGCCACCCGCCGGTTGGGGGAAGGGTGAGGGGAAAACCGCCACCTGAAGAGCAACACGCTGCGCTGACCACTGCGGCGAAGCCATCGCCCCTCTTGTCATTGCGAGTCGTCTCCGGCGGCGAAGCAATCCCCCGCGCGAGCGGATGGAGACCACTCAGCCATGATTCTCACTGAAGCGGGAGATTGCTTCGGGCGCTACGCGCCCTTGCAATGACCACATAATGTACTGACTATATTTAAAATGGTCTGTATTCAGATTAAATTTCTTGTACGACAGTGAAAGCACCGCTATGCGCAACGTTTGCTTGCCAACCGCCCTTATTCTCCTCATCTTTGCGCTAATCAGCTCTGCACCGGCATCACTCCACGCTCGCCCGGCGCCAATGATGGGATCACCTAGCGATTACCTCTACCCGCATTTGCATAACCTTGTTTGGGATCCGCTGGATGCGAATCATGTCTACGCGACCTCGCCCATCGGCGGCTGGCATAGTGTTGATGCGGGCCGCACATGGCAGCCGCTGAGCGCCGAAACGCCGAATTTGCATTACGGACGCATCGTTGTTGACACCGAACGGCGCATCTTGTACCTCTATCGCTGGGGTGATCCGTACCTCTACCGCAGCGCTGATTTTGGCGACCATTGGCAGATTGTCAGCCGGGCAATGTATTATCAGCTCGCGCTTGTCTCCCAGCATAACGGCGCGCTCTTGGCGATTCACGGCGACTGGCGGCTGCGCCGTTCGGATGATGGCGGCTTCACGTGGCGCGATCTGGCCCAACCGTTGCCCGACCCGGCTGAAACGACGCTAGCCGTTGCACCTGATGGCACAGTGTATGCGATCGCTAACCGGCAACTTTTCCGTTCCACGGATAGCGGTCTGACGTGGCATCGCTGGGGCGAATGGCCGGCTGCCGCCCGCCCGCGCGAATTGCTGGTTGGCCCCGACGACGCCTTGATCGCGCTGATTGCCAGCCCCGATCAGCCATCGGTGTCGGGAAGCGCACTCTGGCGCAGTACTGACGGCGTCAACTGGGTGGCAGCGCCGCTGCCGGCAACACGGATCGCGGTGAGCATCGTCAGCGGCGGCACACTCTGGGCCGGCAGCGACGACGGGCATGTGTGGCGGAACCTTGACCCGCAACGCTGGGATGATCTGGCCGGCTGGCGCGAACTCCGCTTGCAACTGGCGCGTCCGATCGCGTTGCGCGACGATATTCCCTACACCCCCGACATTACCGACATCAATGTCAGCCCGACCGGCGTCGTCTTAGTAGGCACCATTCACGGCATTTACCGGGCGGCAACCCCGGATGGGCCGGCCTTGCTGCGCGCACGGGGTCTCTTGCCCACAGCCGCATTGCCTACGACACCCCAATCACCTGAGAGCGGTGAGCGTTATTTTCCGGCCACCGGCCAAACACTGAGCGAGCCGTTTCTCAGTCGCTGGCAGCAGGTGGGTGGGATGATCACGCTCGGCATGCCGCGCACGGTGCCGTTGATCGAGCGCAATGTTGATAGCGGGCGCGATGAGTTGGTGCAATATTTTGAACGGGGCCGGATTGAGGCGCCGCTGACAGACAACGCGACGCCAACGCTTGGCCGGGTGGCGGCAGCGCTCATCACAGAGCAGGGGCCGGCTCCCACTGAACACCTGCGCGCCGGTTGCCGTTACTTCCCGCAAACTGGCTATAACCTGTGCGGCAAGATGTTGCAGGCATGGGTGAAATATGGCGGTGTAGCAACCCTTGGTTATCCGCTGAGCCCATCCAATCCTGACCAGCAATGGTTTGAGCGCGGGCGGATTGAGCAGCGTGATGACCGGTTGTTCCTCTGTCTTGTCGGCAATGAAGAGTTGCAGGCAAGAGGTTGGTTGCCGTAGGGGAGATGGTTGTCATTGCGAGCCGCCTCCGGCGGCGCAGCAATCCCCCCGCTAGCGGACGGAACCCGCGCCGACGCGAGTGGTACAGCACATTTGCTGCACAATCCCCCCCCCCCGCAAGCGGACGGAACCCGCTCAGCGTTCGTTCTCGCCTCAGCAGGAGATTGCTTCGGGCGCTGCGCGCCCTCGCAATGGCATGCGTAACCTGCTGTCATTGCGAGCCGCGCTCCGCGCGGCGAAGCAATCCCCTCCACTAGCGGACGAAGACCTCTCAGATCACCCCATTCAATGGTACAATGACGAACAATCGCTGTACTTGGAAGAACGAGGAGCACACCCGTGGCAAAACAGTGGAGCAGCCCGCCGGCAATGCAGATTGATGTCACCAAGACCTATCGGGTGACGATGGAGACCACCCGCGGTACGATTGAGCTTGATCTCTATCCGCAACATGCCCCAATGACAGTCAACAATTTTGTCTTCCTCACCCGTGAAGGCTTTTACGATGGCCTCACCTTCCATCGGGTGATCAAGGATTTCGTCATTCAGGGCGGCGACCCGACCGGGCGCGGCAGCGGCGGCCCCGGCTACCGCTTCCCCGATGAGGTGATGGGCAACCCGCTCAAGCACGAAGCCGGCGTCATCTCGATGGCGAATGCCGGCCCCAACACGAACGGTAGCCAGTTTTTCATCACCCATACCCCCCAACCCCACCTCAATGGCCGCCATACCGTGTTTGGCAGGGTCGTGTCTGGCATGGACGTCGTCTACGCCATCCAGCAAGGCGATAAGATGAGCAAGGTCACGGTGCGCGAGGTATAGGAACCGGCGCTGCGCACCTGTCCTGATGAGGGCACAGCACTGCTGTGCCCTTGTTGCACCTCTCTGCCCTAACGCGGCGCCTGTGACAACACCTCACACCCGTCATCAGTAATGAGCGCCAAATCTTCAATCCGCACCCCGCCCCACTCCGGCAGATAAATCCCCGGTTCGACCGACGTCACCATACCGGCTTGTAACGGCGGGCTAGGCGGCGCGTCAGGGGCCATGATCCGCAGCCACGGCGCTTCGTGAATGACCAAACCCACGCCGTGGCCTAAGCTATGGGCAATGCCATGGGCATAGCCGGCCTCTTCGATCACCCGGCGCGCAATCGCATCGGCCTCGGCCCATGGCAAGCCGGGGCGCAACGCGCGGATCGCCGTCTGCTGCGCGGCGAGCGTTGCCGCATACACCGCGCGGAAGGTGTCATCTGGTTGGCCCAGCACGATCGTGCGGGTGAGATCGGCGTGATAACCATTGAGCCGCGCCCCCATATCAATGATAATCGGCTGGCCTTCCCCCAACACATCATGGCCCGGCTCGTGATGAGGACGGGAGCTGTTGCGGCCAGCGGCAACAATAATCGAGAAGGAAGGCCCATCGGCCCCTAGATCGTGCAGCGCCACTTCGAGACGCCACGCCGCTTCGCGCTCGGTCATGTCAGGCGCCAACACCGGCAACACTGCCGCCAGCGCCGCATCGGTGATCGCTGCCGCGCGCCGCAATACCTCGATCTCGCCGGCATCTTTCACCACGCGCAGCTCTTCCACGATGTTCTCGGTTGCCACCAGCTCAACCGTTTCAGCCAACGCCTTCGCAAACTGCTGATACTCGGCCACTGTCATCGCCGCCGCTTCAAAACCCAGCCGGCTCAGATCCAATTCCGCCGCCAGCTCAGCAACCAGTTTCGGCAGCGGTGAAACCGCTGCGCGCACTTCGCGCAAGGTAAACGCCGGCGCCTCAGCCGCCGCGCGCACCGTATACCGGCCATCGGTCAGCAAAAAGGCAGCCTCGGCGCTGATCAATAACGCGCCGGCGCTGCCGGTAAAGCCGCTGAGATAGCGCCGGCTGGTTGGCGCCGTCAGCAGAATCGCAGGCAATTCCTGCTCTGCCAACTTGGCGCATAACCGCTGCACTCGCTCGTTCATGAACCTTTCCTTTCCACCCACATAACGATCACAATGCCAGCATGCTACAACATTCTGAAGAGGATTGGCGCTCGTATCATAATTCTTGACGTGGATCGACCAAATCGTTAGGATAAGCGTAGCGACTACGCGCCTAGCCAAAGGGACAACTCATGAACGACGCAGTAGCGAACCGCCTAACTACCGGCATCCCCGGTCTCGATGAAATCATCGGCGGCGGGTTGGTTCCGCGCTATGCCTACCTCGTACGCGGCGGTCCCGGCGCCGGCAAGACGACGCTCGGCCTGCACTTTCTCGCTGCCGGCGCCGCCAATGGTGAAACGGCACTCTTTATCAGCCTCGAAGAGGCTGAAAGCAAAATTCGTCGCAACGCAGCGCGGATCGGCATCGACCTCAGCAACGTGCATATTCTTGACCTCAGCCCGTCATCGGATTTCTTCGCCAAAACCGAAATCTACGATATCTTCTCGCCGGCGGAAGTAGAACGCGAGCCGATCAACCGCCAAATTGTCGAGACGGTGCAAAGCTTGCGACCGAGCCGGGTCTTTTTTGATCCGATTACGCAGTTCCGCTATCTGACCCCTGATATCTTCCAGTTCCGCAAGCAAGTCATCTCATTTCTGCGCTTTCTGGCCGAACAACAGACAACCGTGATCTTTTCCGCCGAGAACAGTTCAGCCTTTCCCGATGATGATCTTCAGTACATCGCCGATGGTATCATTACCCTCGAATTAATCCAAAGCGGGCGCTACCTCAGCGTGAGCAAAATGCGCGGCTCATCGTTCATTAGCGGTCGTCACGCGATGCGGCTGACCGACAGCGGCCTGCACGTCTTCCCGCGCATTGTGCCCAGCCCGTTGATCACCGGCCATGCCTTTACACTCATGCCTTCCGGCGTGCCAGAGTTGGATGAGTTGATGAACGGCGGTATTGAACGCGGCACCATCACCCTCATCACGGGCCCGTCAGGCGTTGGTAAAACGACGCTCGGCTTCCAGTTTATGAAAGAGGCGGCCAGTCGCGGTGAACGCTCGATTGTCTTCTCGTTTGAGGAAGAGGTCGAGATTATGCTGCAACGCTGCGAAGCGGTGAACATTCCGGTGCGCGCGATGCAAACGCATCGTCTGCTGCGGGTTGAGAAGATCGAGCCGTTACAGTATAACTCGGATGAATTCACCCAGCACTTGCGTTATTATGTCGAGCAAGCACAGGTGAGGATGGTGATGATCGATAGCGTCACCGGCTACCGGCTCTGTATGCAAGGGGAAGATCTGATCAGCCAATTGCACGCGCTGAGCAAGTATCTGCAAAGCAGAGGTGTGACTGTCATTCTTATTATGGATACGAATAGTATCGTCGGCGATTTTCAAGTCACTGACATTGGCGCAAGTTACTTGGGCGATAATATCATTTTCTTGCGCTTTTTAGAGATTGATGGCGAACTGCGCAAGGCGATCGGCGTGCTAAAGAAGCGGTTGGGTGATTTTGAGAAGACACTGCGCGAGTTTACTATTTCACGGTACGGGATCAAGGTGGGCAAGCCGCTGACCAACCTGCGGGGCATCCTGAGTGGAATGCCAACGTGGGCCGATAAGCTATAAAGGATCGCCAATGCCCGGCGATACGATTTTGCTACTATTAGCCAATACCACCAATCGAAACCAACTGCGCGATTGGCTGCAAGCGCGCTATCAGATTATCGAAGGGCACAGCGCCACCGATCTGCAGCAGCCGTTCCAGCTCTGCATCGTCGATGGCCTCGCTCTTGACCGATACGAAACGGCCATTCAGCAACGCCGGGCCGCCGCCCACCCCATCGTTTTACCCTTTCTCCTCGTCACGACCCGGCGCGACCTCCAACTACACACCCGCCATCTTTGGCGCACGGTTGACGAACTGGTCATCAGCCCGATCCAGAAAGCCGAATTACAAGCCCGGATCGAGATTCTGCTCCGCGCGCGCCGACTGGCGCTCGAAGTCAACCGGCTGCAACAGTCGATGCTCACCAGCGCCCAAATGTGGCTGCAACTCGCGGTGCAGTCAGCTCACATCGGCTTATGGGAATGGGATCTGACCACCAATCGGGTCTTTTTTTCGCCCGAATGGAAAGCGCAGCTTGGGTATGCGGCTGATGAGCTGGTTGATTCCTTCGCCGTATGGGAAGAGCGGCTGCATCCCGATGATCGAGAGCGCTGCCTGAACACGATTAACCGCTATCTGCGCCAACCATGGCCCAATTTCGCGCTCGAGTTCCGCCTCCGCCATAAAGATGGTAGCTACCGCTGGATCCGCTCGCAAGCGGCGCTGATCTACGATCAGCACGGCCAACCGACCCACATGCTCGGCGCGCATCTCGATTTGACCGATCGTAAACAGATGGAAGAAGAACAGCAACGGCTCACCGAACAGCTCTTCCAGTCGCAGAAGCTAGAGGCGATTGGCGCATTGGCCAGCGGTATTGCCCACGACCTCAACAACTTGCTGGTACCGATTATCGGCTTTGCCGAGATGGGATTGCTTGAAGCGCCGCCCGACAGTGAACTCTACGCCGATTTTGACCAGATCCGGGCCGCCGGCATTCGCGCTACTGCGCTGACCCGCCAAATTCTGGCCTTCAGCCGCCGCCAGCGGCTCGAGATGAAGCCGGTCAATCTCAATCAGATTATCAGTGATTTTGCCGGGATTCTGCGGCGCTTGATCGGCGAACGGATCGCCATCCATCTGCAGCTCAATCCTTATCTGTGGCCAATCATTGCCGATACAGGTCAAATTGAACAAGTGTTGCTCAATTTAGTGATCAACGCCCGTGACTCAATCGAAGGCAGCGGTGCGATCACCATCTCAACCGCACCAGTGCGGTTCGATGGCAATGCTCCGTATCATCCGGTCAGTCTGGACACCGGTGACTACGTGACGATGCAGGTACAAGATACCGGTTGCGGGATTGAGCCTGATATTCTGCCCCGCATCTTTGAACCGTTCTTCACCACCAAACCCCAAGGGCAAGGCACCGGCCTTGGTCTTGCCACCGTGTTCGGTATCGTCAAGCAACACCGTGGTCACATTGACGTACAGAGCGCCCCCGGCCACGGCACAACCTTTACCATCTATTTGCCGGCGTTCGCTGATACAGCGCCCGTGCCAAGCAACGACATCGCCGCGAACGACCAGTTGACAGGACACGAGACGGTGCTGGTGGTTGAAGATGAACCGGCGGTATTACTCCTGATTGCCAGCGCGTTGCGCCTGCATGGGTATCACGTGCTTGAGGCGATGGATCCCGAACATGGCATGAGCCTCGCCACGAGCCACGAAGGGCCGATTGATCTGCTGATTAGCGATGTCATGCTGCCGACAATGAACGGCGATGAGCTGTACCGCCAACTTATCATCAAACGTCCGGCGTTGCGGGTGTTGTATGTGTCAGCGTATGCCGGTAGCGAGTCGGTGAGCATCCCAAGCGATTGCGTGCTGGCCAAGCCGTTTACGCTACAACAGTTGCTGCAACGGGTGCGCGCTGCGCTAGCCGGATTGGGGTAGGTTCGTCAGCTCGCCCGCCGTGAGGAAGGGCGCAAGCCGCACAGCGAGCCAAGGCATAGAGGTTGTAACGCAAAGGCGCGAAGAGCGCAAAGGGCGCAGAGGGATGTGTAGGGAAGAGCTGCTCCTCGCTTGTCATTGCGAGCCGAGCGAAGGGGCAGAGCAGCGCTCGGCCCACCGCGAGGCGCAGCAACGCGAGGGCGGGCGGAGATTGCTGCGGGCGCTGCGCGTCCTTGCAATAACAGCACGCTGCCCCCTCCCACTCCGCCTCCTCAGCGCCCTCTGCGGTAAAAAACGCATCCCCTCGCCTATGGGAAGGCAAGGGGATACGATTGCTCGGTGTTACGGCGCCAGCGTCAGCAAGAGCGGTTCAAACCGCCCCTGTTGCCACCGGCCAATGGCGTCAACGTAGCCAAAGCGGGCGGCACCGCTGGCCTGCAAGCGTTCGAGCAGCGCTTGATCACGCTCGCCGTAGAGGAGCTTGATTTGGTGCGCAGTCGCAGCCGGCACCCCGCCGGGGCCGATCTCTTCGACGAGCAGGCTCGCGCCGGTAGAAACGATCAGCGCTGCCTGCAGCCGCACCACTTGCCCTTCATAGCGAGTATTGCTCAGCAAGTCCGCCAGAGCAACCGTTTCCGGCGTAAACGGTTGCAGGCGCGGTGAAGCCAGCGCGTGCGGCCATACCCCACCCGGCCCATATTGGCCGGCAGGCTGCCAATCTCCCTGCACGATGACCATCCCGTATTGCACATTACCGGCTGCAATCAGCGCCACATCGGCAGGTACGTCAACCTCGCCGAGCCACACCTGCTGCTCAGGAGGTTCCAACGGGACAGGAGGATCGGTGCTGGCGCTGAGACTGCTGACTAATCGCGCCCCTTGTTGGTCACGGTATAAGAAGGCGACCATTTGTTGCGGGCCGCGAATCGCCTTGGTCTCAATATCAACGGGCAGCGGCAATGGTTGCGCCGCCCCGCATGCACTCAACCACAACAACCACCAGTAGATGAAGAATGCGAACAAATGTTTGCCCATCACGCCTCTCATTGTACCACAACTGGCGTTCACCGTGCTCAAATCCTCTCATGACAGCCCTCAGACAGGCTCATGATAGGTTTTGACAGTTGTTTTCAACCATCTTTGGCGGCGATCATGGTATCGTAGAAAGCGGAGATTAAAAATATTCTGACATAAGGAGGAGTCCTCGCATGGGGACCAAGAATTCTCGCCTACAAGGTTTCTATCAACTCAATCCGTTCGAGCGACTACAGATGGTCAAATCTTTCGACGGACTGGTTGATGAAGATTTGCGTGCGCTGCACGGCGGCAGCGGCGGCGCCTTGACGATTGAGCGCGCCGATAAAATGATTGAGAATGTGGTTGGCACGTACAACCTGCCGCTTGGCATTGCCACCAATTTCCGCATCAATGGGCGCGATTACTTGATCCCGATGGTGGTGGAAGAGCCATCAATCGTGGCTGGCGCGAGCTACGCCGCCCGCATGGTGCGTGATGGCGGCGGGTTTGAGACCAGCAGCACCGAACCATTGATGATTGGACAGGTGCAGTTGGTGCATGTCGCCGACCCGGATCAGGCGCGCCAGGCAATCCTTGCCCGCAAGGAAGAGATTTTGGCGCTCGCCAATGCCCAGAGCCGTTCGCTGGTGGCACTCGGCGGCGGCGCACGCGATGTTGAGGTGCGCTTCTTCCCCACTAGCCCGATGGGGCCGATGCTGGTGGTGCATCTGATCGTCGATTGCCGTGACGCGATGGGAGCCAATGCGGTCAACACCATGGCCGAAGCGGTGGCGCCGCTCTTGGCCGAGATGACTAGCGGCAAGGTCTATCTGCGCATCCTCTCGAATCTGACCGACCGCCGGCTGGCCCGCGCCCGCTGCGTGGTGCCGGCAGCCTCGCTGGCCCGCGATGGCCTCAGCGGCGAAGAGGTGGTGGAAGGCATTCTCTGGGCCTACGCCTTTGCCGCGGTTGACCCTTACCGGGCGGCGACACACAACAAAGGCATCATGAACGGTATCGACCCGGTGCTGGTCGCGACCGGCAATGACTGGCGCGCCGTCGAGGCAGGTGCGCATGCCTACGCCAGCCGCAACGGTCGCTACACCTCGCTCTCGCACTGGGAGCGCGATGAGCATGGCAATCTGGTTGGCACCCTTGAGATGCCGCTCTCGGTCGGGATTGTCGGCGGCGCAACCAAAGTGCATCCGACTGCACAGGCGGCGCTGAAGCTGCTCGGCGTACGCAGCGCCAACGAACTGGCCGAGGTCTGCGTGGTTGCCGGCTTGGCCAACAACCTCGCTGCGATGCGCGCACTGGCTTGTGAAGGCATCCAGCAGGGCCACATGGGTCTGCATGCCCGCCAGATTGCGATGGCTGCCGGCGCTTCCGGCACGCTGGTCGATGAAGTCGCCCGCCGGATGGTAGCCGAGCGCAATATCAAGCTGGCGCGCGCCGAAGAGATTATCGCCGAACTCGAAGGCCGGCCTGTCGCTGGCGATCCCGCCAACAACTAATGCCTAACCTTCCGGCGGCCTGTCTCAACGACGAACAGGCCGCCGCTAGCGCTGCCTAACCGCGAACGATACTTCGCGTTGGGGTGAGGTTTTTTGTCTTCCAAACAAGAAGTGGACCTGTTTGGCAGCCGTCTGCTGCCGATCTGTGGTTCGTCGCTGCGCGACGAGCATCGTTTGGTGCGCTTTGCGCCAAGAGAGCGGAGCATCATCTATGATGAAACCTCAGCAACCCGTTGGTATCATCGGCTATGGCGTGTACATCCCGCGCTACCGGATCGCGGCCCGCGAGATTGCCCGCATCTGGACCGATGGCCAAAACGGGGTGCCGGTGGAGGCCAAGAGCGTCCCCGGCCCCGATGAAGACACGATCACGATGTCGATTGAAGCGGCGCGCAATGCGCTGGCCCGCGCCGCCATCCCCGCCGCCGATCTCGGCGCGGTCTGGGTCGGCAGCGAAAGCCACCCCTACAGCGTCAAACCATCGGGCACGGTCGTGGCCGAAGTGCTCGGCGCTGGCCCGTGGGTCAGCGCCGCCGACTGGGAGTTCGCCTGCAAGGCTGGCTCGGAAGCGTTAACGGCAGCGATGGCGTTGGTCGGCAGCGGGATGCAGCGCTATGCGCTGGCGATCGGCGCCGATACGGCGCAAGGCCGGCCCGGCGACGCGCTGGAATACACCGCTTCCGCCGGCGCGGCAGCGTTGATCGTTGGCCACGCCGAGCAGGCGTTAGCTACGATTGACGCGACCCTCTCGTATGTCACTGATACGCCTGACTTTTACCGCCGCGCCGACCGGCCCTATCCGGTGCATGGCAACCGCTTCACCGGCGAGCCGGCCTATTTCCACCAGATTCAATCGGCGGCGAGCGAATTGTTGCGCCAATTGAATCGCACTGCCGCCGACTTTACCTACGCTGTCTTCCACCAACCCAATGCCAAATTCCCGCAAGCGGTCGCCAAGCGGCTCGGCTTTACCGACGCCCAAATCGCGCCGGGCCTGCTCAGCCCGCAGATCGGCAACACCTATTCGGGGGCGGCGCTGGTTGGGCTATGCGCCATTCTCGACGTGGCGAAGCCGGGTGACACCATCTTCGTGACCAGCTACGGCAGCGGGGCCGGTTCTGACGCCTACGCCCTCACCGTCACCGACGCGATCCTTGAGCGGCGCGAGCGCGCGCCCTTGACCGCGGCCTACCTTAAGCGCACCGTGATGATTGATTACGCGATCTATGCCAAGTGGCGCGGGAAGTTGGTGATGGGGTGAGGGGAGAGCATTCAGTTCTAACCCTATCCCCTCTCGCCAAACGTTCTCTTGTCACGTAGAGCAAGGACACGCACCAAGAGGATCGAACCCTTACAATTCCTCAAACTCACCCAAGAGGAATGAAGGTCATCGCTACGATGAAGGAGTCGTTATGACCAACGTCTATATTGCCGGCATTGGCGCGACCGCCGTCGGCGAGCATTACGGGCGTGATCTGGCCGATCTGGCCAGTGAAGCGGGGCGGCTGGCGCTGACCAGCGCGCCGGGGATTGCGCCGCATCAGATCGGCGCGCTCTATGTGGGCAGCGCCTACAGCGAAGAATTGTACGGGCAAGGCCAGCTCGGCGCGTATCTGGCCAGCGTGCTCGGTCTCTCGCCATCGATTCCGGCCCTCCGCATTGAAGCTGCCGGCGCCAGCAGCGCGTTGGCGCTCTATCAAGCGGTGCAAGCGGTGCAAAACGGTTTGCCGCTGGCCTTGGTAATTGGGGTCGAAAAGGTCACCGATCACCTCGAAGACGCGATCGAAGCAGCGCAGGCCATGGCCGCCGATAGCAACGAAGAAGCGTTGCACGGCGTCACCCTCACAGCGCAGTGGGCGATGCTGATGCGGCGCTATATGCACGAGTACGGCTACACTGCCGACGCTTTCGCGCCGTTCCCGATCAATGCCCATGCCAACGGGGCGAAAAATCCGCTGGCGCTCTACCGGTTTGCGATTGACGCCAGCAAGTATCGCAAAGCGGCGATGGTGGCCTCGCCGCTCAACCTGCTCGATTGCAGCACGCTGGCCGATGGCGCCGCCGCCCTCCTCATCGTCGGCGAGCAGTTGGCGCGCGAACTTGACGGCCCGCGCATCCGCATCGCTGGATCGGCGGTTGCCACCGATACCCCAGCCTTGCACCGCCGACGCAACCCGCTCGAACTCAACGCCGCCCGCGCCAGCGCCCACATCGCGCTAGGCCGCGCCCACCTCGGCGTCGGCGATGTTCACGTCTGGGAGCTGACCGACCCGCACGGCATTGCCGCAACTTTGGCGCTAGAAGCGATTGGCTGTTACGAACCCGGCACAGCCCCGCGCCACGCTGCTGAAGGCGCGATCACACCCACGGGCAAAACACCGATTGCCACCGCTGGCGGTTATAAAGCGCGCGGCGATGTGGGTGGGGCTAGCGGCGTCTACCAAGTGATTGAGATCGCCCGCCAGCTCAGCGGCACGGCAGGGGCCACCCAAGTCGCTCAGGCCCGCATCGGCTTGGCCCAATCACTTGGCGGGATCGGCGCCACCGCAGTGAGCCATGTCCTGATTCGCGAATCGTAAGCGTACCCCTTTACGGCGGTAGTTGCGTGCGGTACAATAAGGCTGCTCCCGCCTGTGTCCATATCTAAGGAGTACACTTATGTTTCAGGAAATGGTCAATGGCAGTATCGCCGTCCTTACCAAACCGTCGGCCCAAACGTTCGAACAGCATGAGCGCGATAATCTGGTCTGGGCGTTGATCTACGCGGTTATTGCCAGCGCAATCAACGGTATCCTGGCGGCAATCACATGGCCCCTCCGTGTAGGAGCCATTCGTGCGCAACTCGAGGCACAAGGACTACCAAGCGACGTTGTCGACGCAACGCTCGCCCAACAAGGTAATGTTATCAGTCTTGTTTTGGGTGGTATCTTTAGTACTATCATCGGCTCATTAGTGGTTTGGGGTCTCATCTACTTGCTCGGACGAGCCTTTGGTGGTACCGGTAGCTTCGGCGAGCTGGCGTGGGGCATTTCGCTCTTCTCATCACCACTAGCCGTAGGGCAGACGATCGCGAATGCGATCCCTTTCATTGGTTTCATCATTTCGTTCGGTCTTACGGTGTACGGCATCTATTTGACGTACATAGCTATTCAGTCGGGCATGAATCTGCCCGCGCGGAAAGCTCTCTACGTTGCCATAATTTTGTTCGTTATCGGCACCATCTTTATTTGTGTGACGACAGGACTGCTAGCCGCTGTTACGCTCTTGAGTGGAGGTTTTGCGCCATGAATATTGCCCGACACTGGCGGGAACGCACCACCCGCTATCGGCTGGAAGGACAACGCCATCGCCACACCGGCGAAGTGCGCTTCCCGGCTCAGCCGCCAACCCTCGATGAAGACCCGAACGATTGGGAACCGTACCAGCTCAGCGGGCGCGGCGAGATCTATAGCTTCAGCGTGATCCGCCAAGCACCTTCGGGATACGAAAGTCTCGGTCTCTACCCGGTGGCGCTGGTGCGCTTGGCAGAAGGGCCGCTTGTGACAGCGCAATTGACCGATTGCGACGAAGCTGATCTCGCGATCGGCATGCCGGTCGAGATGGTTACCCGCCGGTTGATGGATACTGGCGAAGATGGGGTGTTGGTGTACAGTTATAAATTCCGCCCCTGCTTACGCTCATCGTAACACCGCGTGATCGTATGGATCGTATGGCACCGCACAGTTGTGCGGCGCTTCGACGATTTTACGGCCCGACCACCGCCGGATAGCCGGCGGCTTTCCATGCTCGCATGCCACCGGCAACATTGACCACTTCAAATCCGCGCGAGCGAAGTAGATCACAGGCAGTTGCGCTGCGGTTCCCCGACCGGCAGATGCAGACAATCGGCGTATCGGTGGGCAACTCATTCAAACGCTGCTCAAGTTCTTGCAGCGGGATGAGGGTTGCCTGCGCGATACGCCCGTCTTGGACAAATTCCTGCGGCGTGCGCACATCCAGCAAGAAGAAATTCTCATTCTGATCGAGCATCATCTTCAGCCGGGCCACATTGATTTCTGCCGGCAGCTTGGTTGTTGTCGCCGGCGCGGTGGTCGTCGTGGTGGCCGGCCCGCAAGCAGCCAGCGTTACTAACACCAATAAGAATGCACTGATGAAGAAACGTCGCATGGGTTTGCCTTTCAAATCACAGAGCGGCGTAGCGCAATGATGCCACTATAGAGTGCGGCAGTAAAACTACCGCATAGCACTATCCACCTTACTCACACGCCTATTACAGTAAAAGCGCGTTCCCCTGCAGGGGCAGGGGACGCAGCCCAACCTATTTGCTATTCCATATCAATCCCGGCACCCCAATGCCAGCATTGCGGTGTGGGTCGTCATGTGAATGTGATCTTGGCCGATCTTATCGAGCAACTCCGACTGCTTGAGCCGATCCATGACCGGCCCCTTCATATCGGCCAGATGGAACTCGACCCCGGCGTCGCGCAGCTCGTCGATCAGGTGATCGAGGGTATGCAAGGCGCTCGAGTCGATGAAGTTGATGGCTGAACCGATCAGCACGAGATGCTTCACTTCGGGCCGTTCAGCCACAATCCGCAGCAGCGCCTGCTCGAGGTAGCGGGTATTCGCGAAGTAGAGGCTCTCGTCAACCCGCACCGCGACCACGTGCGGCCACGTCTTGACCTGATGACGATCGACGTTGCGGTAGACTTCGCGATCGCCCAACCGGCCCACAATCGCAATATGCGGACGGCTCGTGCGCCAGAGGTACAGCACCAGTGCCGAGGCCACGCCCGCGAAGATGCCGGTCTCGATGCCAAGCACTAGCACGGCGACGAAGGTGATGAGCCATGTGAAGGCATCGCCGCGATTGGTGCGCCAGATCCGCTGCGGCTCGCGCAGATCGACCAAGCCGATCACCGCAACGATCACGGTCGCGGCCAATACCGCCTGCGGCAAGTAGTAGAAGATCGGGGTGAAGAAGAGCAAGATCAGAGCAATACCGGCAGCGGTAATCAACGAAGCCAGACCAGTAATCGCGCCAGCCTGCGCATTGACCACCGAGCGGGCGAAACCGCCGGTCACCGGATAGCCGCTGAAGAAGCTGGCCGCGATATTGGCCCCTCCCAGCGCAACCAATTCCTGATCGGGATCGATCGCTTGCCGGCGCTTGCTAGCCAGCGCCTTCGCCACCGCAATCGATTCAACCACGCTTACCAGCACGATGGTCAGCGCCGTCGGCAAGAGCGCCTGCGCATCAGCCATTGTCATGGCGGGCGTGCTCAGCGGCGACAAGCCGGGCGGAATCGCGCCTACCACGGCCACCTTCGCCGTCTGATCAAGCTGGAAACCCTGCGCAATCGCAATCCCCAGAATCACCGCCAGCAGCGGCGCACCACTCACAATCAGGGTAATGGCGAGCGGCGGCAATTCGGCCCGCCGCAGCAGCGGACGCAAGCTATGCCGAAAGAAGAGCAGCAGGGCAATGCTACCCAGACCGATCGCCAGCGTCACAAGGTTGGTCTGGTTCAAACCGGCAATTGCCTGCGCAATCGTATCGTACAGGTGTTCGCCGCCGATCCGGTAGCCAAGAATATATTTCAACTGGCCTACGGCAATAATCAACGCCGAGGCGCTGGTAAAGGCCGCCAATACCGGGTGCGAGATGAAATTGAGAATCACACCCAGCCGCAGCACGCCAAGCAGCAGCTTGATCACGCCAACCATAAAGGCCAGCAAGAGCACCAATTGAATATAGCGTTCACTGCCCGGCGTCGCCAGCGAACTGACCCCGCTAAAGACCAGCAGCGAGGTAATGGCCACTGGCCCTACCGACAATTGCCCAGAGGTGCCAAGGAGCGCATAGACGATCAGCGGCGCTACCGAGGCGTAAAGGCCGATCTGCGGGGGCAGACCGGCCAACTGCGCATAGGCCATGCTCTGAGGAATGAGCATGATAGCGGTGACAATGCCTGCCACTACGTCACTGGGCAAATGCTCGCGCTGGTAGCGACGCAGCCAGTTCAGAAACGGCAGATAACGGTAGAGCGCCGCCAGCAAAGTGGATTGAATGCCGGGCTGGCGAGCAGAAACGGGCGCCATAGTATCCCCCCTACACCTGCATACCAACGCGCTCGAAGAAATCACCCGCGCAAAACTCGAAGGTCTCCATTGCATCGTCATCGTAGCCGGCGGCGCGGAGTTCGGCCTCGGCCTGCTCGCGAGTCCACCCTTGATGCACAATCCGATAGAGCATCCAGATCAAACCGACGCGCGTCGCGCTGCGGCAGTGGAACACGAGTTTGCCAGTTTCAGGGTCTTCGACAATGCGGGCAAACTCAGCCAGATGCTCCGGTTCAAGCTCGTAGGCCGGCCACAGCGCATGAATAGAGCGCAAACCGGCGGCGCGGGCATTGGCCGCCTGCACTGCGGCCCGCTCAGGATCGCTGCGGATATTCAAAACAGTTTTGTAGCCCGCTTCGGCGAAACGTTGCCAATCTTCCGGCTGCGGCTGAGCTGCGAGCAAAACCTGCTCGGTGACAGCATAGCTGCGCAGCGGTGCGACCTCAGTCTGGTGTTGTAAGGCGTTGCAAGAGGTCTGGTTCTGCATACGCGTATCCCTCATCAGAACACAGCGGCGCTATGCCCTGCTAATCGCTGTCCCGTTACCGTTGGCGATTCATAGGGTAGCCGGCCCGTTGCCATGCCACCATCCCGCCAACCACATTGGTCACATTGGTGAAGCCGTGACGTTGGAGCATCTCGCAGGCGACTTGGCTGCGGTTGCCCGACCGGCAGATGCAGACGATCGGCTGATCCTTGGGCAGTTCATTCATCCGCATCGCCAGCATCGGCAACGGCAGCAAACGTGCACCGGCCACATGCCCATCGTAGGCAAACTCTTCCGGCTGGCGCACATCAACCAGCACAATCGGTTCACGTGAGTCCAACTTCGCTTTCAACTCTTGCACCGTCATGGTGCCAATTTGGTTAGTTTGTGTCTCACGCGGATTGCGAAACAGTTGTCGAAACATAGTATCATTATCCTTTCACAAGAAATGACGGCGCGCTCTTCGTTGCTCCCTGATCGCGCCGTCGTCGATCAACCCTACTATTGGGTCTATGTCGGCTATTTTTAAATGAACAACGTCACTTTCGAGCGAGCAGCATCGCCAAGGAACGTTGCGACACCGCCGGTCTCCAAGCCTTCAACCAGCTCTTCATCTTTGATACCGAGCAATTCGCGCGACATGTCGCAGACAACCATGCGCACGCCCAACTCACGAGCCATCGCAAACAACTCTTCCGGCGAGGCGACATCGTGCTTCTTCATCAGGCCGCGGATGATCTGGGCGCCGGCGCCGAAGAAGTTCATCTGCGATAAGCCTAGCTCACCCAGCTTGCCCGGGAGCATTGCTGTGAAGCCCTGCTCAAGCAGGTTCTTGCGGCTGAAGACCTTCTGTTTCTTAACTGCACTGATGCCCCAGAAGGTGAAGAACATACTCACTTCAAGACCCATCGAGGCAGCACCGGTGGCGATGATGAACGCAGCAATTGCCTTGTCCAAATCGCCGGAGAAGACGACCATCGCCAGCCGATCTTCAATCCCCTGCGCCGGTGATTGCTCAAGTGCAGCGACGCGTTGCTCAAGTTCGGCGATCCGGGCGAGCAGGGCTTGCGTATCAACAATTTCCGTCATCGGTGTTGTCATTGCTTTTCCTTCCTTACGTTGTTGTTCCACCTGCCGGAGCAACCGTTTTGGATTAGGCCTTGCGGCGCAGATAGTGAACGTACAGCTCCTGTCCGTTCTCTTGCACCGTCTCTTGGGCGACCAGCTCGACATTCTTGGCCGTCTTGACCCACCCTTGAAAGTCGGCCACCGAACCGCGGTCGGTCGAAATGACTTGCAACACCTGCCCCACCGGCAGCTCAGTGATCGCCTTGCGGCTCTTCACCAGCGGCATAGGGCACTTCGCGCCCTTTACGTCCAATGTCTGATCAAAGTGCGGCACTGTAGTCTCCTCCTCTATTCACCGGCGGCAGGCGTGTCACCTGCCGCCCTACCTATCCCGTATTGTACGATACTTAACCGGCCAATGCACAGATATTCTTGCCCAACTCCAACTCGTTCGCCTTGCCGTCGCACGGCTCAACCAGCCCGATATTCACCCGCTTGATCTCAACGTACTCCGGCGGGAAGACCGGCAGGTGGCTGAGCACGTAGCTAGTGAACTCTTCCAGCGTGCGCGGCTTGAGGCTGTCATTCTGCGCCAACACCTGCTTGTAAGGCGCAGCGAAGATGCCATTGCCGGCGTCCTCATCGAGGGTGCTGAAGTGGGCCGGCAAGATCATCGTGTCATCGGTCAAATAGCGCGGCAGCCACTCGAACATGCTGCGGTAGAGGATCGGCGTCCACGTCTCACCCTTGCCGCCGAGATCGGGCCGGCCAAACGAGCGCAGGAAGATGCCGTCGCCGGTGAACAGATAGCGCCCGCCATCCGGCGTCTCGGCGAGGAAGTTGACTTGACCGAGGGTGTGGCCCGGATACCAAATGGTGGTCACGCGCACCTGCCCAATTTGGAAGACCTGCCCATCGCGCAGCGGCTCGTAGGCGATCACTGCCGGCAGCATGTCGATCGGGTGAATGGCATCGTAGGGATGGATGTAGTACGGCGCGCCGGTCTCCTTCGCCAACGCCGGGCCGCCACTGATGTGGTCAGCGTGAACGTGGGTATCAAGAATAGCGGTCAGCTTAGCGCCAGCGCCCTCGATCAGCTCGCGGTAAACGTTAATATGGCGGAGCGGATCAACCAACGCGGCCTGCCCATCACTGATAATCGCGAAGCTGAGATCGCCGCGGGCAGGGCGGGCAATCTGCACAATCCGGCCCCAAGCAGCGCTGGTCACATCGCGCACATCGTAATAGTTACCCCAACCGATCATCCCCTCACTCAGCGACACCGCGCGATAGCCGTGAGTGTTGAGCACCTCGGCCACATACTGCGAGGCGCCGCCCTTAGCACAAATCACGACCACCTCTTCGACATCCTTCGGCAAGCGCGCCAGCGCCGCTTCTTCGTCTTCGATGAAGTCGAAATAGGGCAGATTGAGCGTGCGCAGAGTGGCATGGCCCTCGACCGGCATGCGCTTGAACTCATCTTCGTTGCGCACGTCGAGGATAAAGAGCGGCTGCGCGCTCAGCAGGCGGGCATACAGTTCGCGGGGAGAAATCTCAGTGACAGTCGATTGATCTTGCGTGAAGGTCATTGCTCGTAAACCCTTTCATTCTTTGTGAACCGGTACGCTTTTTTGGTTCACTTGTAGCGTACTGCGCTAGCGTTAGAGTTATACGAGGGTTTTGTAATGGTTTGGTAAGGAAAAGCGATGATCGCTCAGGCATCCTCGTACCAGCGCACGGCGCACAATAGCAAACAGATCTTCATCGCCGGTAAACTATGATCCTGCCGCTGACGGCCAAATCGCAGTATACTGAAAGCAAGCCCCTGTACACGACAAGGAGATGCTATGGCCCGACCGATCATCCCGCTGACCGACAAATGGCGGCAAGAGTTCATTCGCCCGCGCGGCCCGGCCAACGTGCCACCGGTGGGCAGTGAAGCGCCTGACTTCACCTTGCCCTACGCCCAATTCCTCAGCGGCCCGCCCGAAGACCGGGTTGAGTACGGACGCACCATCACCCTCAGCGCCTTGCGCGGGAAACCGGTGGTGCTCAACTTGACCCGGATTGTCAGTGACCGCTTCTTCTGACCGAATTGCGCGCCGCAACTGGATGCGTTGCGGGAGCATTATGAGGTCTTTGTGCAGCGCGATGCCCACCTACTGGTAGTGAGCAGCACCGACCTCGACATGACTAGTTACGTGGCGGAAGTCTTACGCGCGCCGTACCCGATCCTGAGCGACCCGGAATGGGGTGTCTTCTACCGCTATGGCGTCGGTTCGGCGATGGGAGTGCCCTTGCCCGGCACGTTCGTAATCGATGCCCAAGGCATCATTCGCTGGAGCTGGGTGGCGCCGCTGTCGGTCATCTTTACGCCGCCGCGACCGGCGGAATTGGCAGCGGTGTTGGATAGTATTAGATAGTAAAATGAGAGGAGCAGGCTACCTGCTCCTCTCGTCAATTATGGTCAGCATGCGCATTCCAGTAGCTGATCGAGCAACGTTGCTCTCAAGCATCATATATTCAACATCCGGGCACATCTGCCGGTGCATCCGGCTCAAATATATCTTCGGTAATTTTCCAACTATCACCTTCTTTGACCAATGTAGAGGTCTGGGTGGTAGTAAATAGTGATTGATGATACTTACATTGATGCGTCTCACGATCAAACTTGGCTGTTCGCCAAATTTCCCGCGTAACAACGATAGCCGTTCCCTGATACCCTAACCGTTTTACGGATGGCTGCCCAATGCGGTATTCTGGACGTGGAAGAACCACCAACCACGCGACAGGAGACCGACAATGGGCAGTAGTTTCGCATGATACACCCGGATCTTCGCCCCGCTCGTGCGGCTCTGCCGCGACAAGGCCAGCAACATGAAGCAATTGGTGACCTTGGCGTGAATGGTCGTTGGCGTACTGCAAGCCCGCAGTATCGCGCCGAGCAAACGAGCACCCTACCGGCCGGGAGAGATTCTCACCGCCTCGCATGAAGCGCGTGTCCGTCGTTGGCTGAAAAACCCGCATATCGATGTCTGGCAGCTTTCCCAGCCGCTGCTAGGTGCGGTTCTTGCCGGCTGGGAACGTGCAAACAGCTACCACATCCTCGACGGTACCTCCGTCGGCGACGGGCGCTGGACGGTCTGACGGTTATCTATTACGCACGGCTGTCGCGCGTTCCCAGTAGCCTAGACGGTGACGGCGGGTACCGGTGCGGCGATGGGCAAAAGCACCTTCTTTCAAGGGGTACGGGTCACGGCGGATGGGCAGTGGTAGGCGCATCTGGCCATTACCTGGACCACGCCCACGGCCAAGCAGCCAGCCGAAATCGTCGCCGTGATGGCCAATCGGAAGACCAACCGACGCTGCTTGCGGGTGTACCTCAAGCGCATGCGGATCGAGCAGAGTTTTCGTGATGATACATCTGCTGGCTTTGCGATGGATCACACCAAACTGAACGATGCAGCCCGGATCGAGCGGGTCTTGCTGGCAGCCGCGATCGCCACGTTATGGTGTCACGAACTCGGGGATGAGGTGCTGGCGACCGAGCGACGCCGTCGGGTTGACCCTGGATGGAAGCGGGAGTTGCGCATCTTTCAGCTCGGCCTGCGCTGGCTCGCCCGCTGTCTTGCCACCTTCCCGCAGCGCCTGTCAGCTTTTTCCGCACCCCTACGCCCCATTCGCCTGCTCCCTTGCCTGCCAAAACGACGACGTTAAAAGTGTCAGGGTATTAGGGAGATGGCTCCGGGTCTATAACGATATTGCCATCATTGTATGATTCACCAACGAGACACACTAGAAAAGGTCAGTAACCTTCGCTTGGCAGAGCAGAATATAATCCATCTTAAGCATACGGAGCTGCTTGGCGCACCACTACGCATAGGCTTACATGATTGCTGGGCGAGGGTTAGTCGATGAACCTTGAATCACTCACCCTCATCTTCCTCGCCCGGCCCGCCCGCAATCTCAACAGACGCACACTCGCCTTGGCACGCACACGGTCGCCGCGTGCGCGTCCGGTGCTGGCCTCCGTTCCGCCTCCTGCACCGCTGCCTTGGCCGGAACGCCTCACGGCTCGCAAGGGCCTTGGTCATAGGACGCGAGCAAGCACACCTACCACGCCGGCGAGCCTGATCCATCCCTGCACCAGTACACCGGCATGACCACAACGCACCTAAACCGCACGCAACCATCGTGCGCCTTCGACGACCGTGCGGAGTGAACCATCGGCGCATAGCCCCCGCTCACCCCAGTTCACTCCACACGGCTACTGGCCCGCTACCGGCTCACCAACGGCACATAGACGTTGCGTTGGGTGCCGATCATGAAGCTAACGGTGTACGGCGCCGCCGGCGCGTTGCCGGCCTGATCTTTCACCCCCGTCGTCACACTCAACCGGTAGACCCCATTGCTCAGCAGGCTGCGCGGTGTCACCACAATGTGATACCCCCCGCTATCGAAGCCAACGCTCGCCGCCACCGGCGCCCCGTTCCGGTTCAGCGTGACGGTGGTCGTGGTCAACGTCGTCACATCGAGCTGTTCCGAAACGCTGACTACGATCACCGGCCCATACGCCGCCCCTTGCGTATCGGTGTAGATCAGGGTAGAGGTCAACCCCGTCGCGCCATCAGCGATGTTGCTGCCTAACACCTGTGGCGGCGTCGTATCGCCTTGCGGCAACACCGTGATCGTCACCTGCGCCGGCCGGCTGGTGGAGGTGCCGTTGCTCACCCGGAAGGTAAACCCATCAGGGCCGGTGAAATCCGCCGCCGGCGTGTAGGTCAGGTTCGGCGCGGTGCCGCTAAGCGTGCCGCCGCGCGGCTGCTCGACAATCTCGTAGGTCAGCGGCAAGCCGCTTACCTCGCGCCCGCTGAGGGTAATCGCTAGCGGGGTCATATACGGTGTCGTGAGGCTGTGCAGCGTCGCCACCAGCGGCGCAACCAGATTCACCCACGTGTTGGTCGGCGTCTCTTCCGGCACGCTGGGGAAGTAGACCACCGCTTGGTTCGCCACCACCGTCCCCGACGCCAAGCCCTCGCGCAGGCGCACGGTGTAGGTAATGATCCCTTGCGAATCGACCGCTCCCTTCGGGCCGAGCTCGCCGATCGTCCAGACCAGTTCGCGCGTGGTCGGCAGATACGTCCCGGTGCGATTGACGAACGTCACCGTGCTCGCATCGAGCGCATCGGGCAGTTGATTGACCACGTATACGCCATAGGCCCACCCGTCACCTTCGTTCTCGTAGCGGATGGTGTAGGTGATAGTCTGGCCGGGCAACAGATCGCCGGCTGGCCCGGTGATGTCGTTGGGGTCGCGGGCGGTGACCAAGCGACTATTCTTCTGGCAATTCACGCCTGCTGACGATGAAGCGCATCCTACGCCGGGCACACAACACTCATTCAGCGCGCATGGCAACACTTCCGGCTTCGTGTAGCAACCATTCACACAGCGCCACACAGTGCGGTTCGGCACCCCGACCCATTGATACAAATTCCACCATGCCTCTTCGCACGTCGTGAGATCGCCCGTGCAATCATGGCTGCCCGAATCCCCGGCACATTGGGCGAGACACTCGGTCAGGTCGGCTATCTCGCCAAACACCGGTATATCATCAATCTTGACCAGATCCGACTTGATATCCGCCGCGCAACTGGCCAAATCAGCCACTTCGCGACTGCGGAGCGCCATCACACAGTTTACGCCGGTGAGCGTGATGTCAATCGCATCCGACAACCGGCCGGCGACGGCTTTCAAGGCGGCCTTGCCGATGCAGTTGCGCAAACAGCACCCGCCATTGCTGCACAACTCCGGACTCATCAGGGTGCCGGGCCACGCCGCTTGCCCGATCGCATCCCATGTGCCCCAGAAGCGCTCTTGGTCAGTGGCAATATTCCATTCCATCCCGCCACTGCCATCGGTCACGCTAAAGGAGCGCGCGGCAAAGGTTGAGGCAAATGCTTTGGCGCCATCGCTTTGGATCAGCCGGATACTCCGTTGGTGCGGATTGATAAACACCGCTTGGCTCACCACGCCGGTGTTTAAGGTAACCCGTTCGGCGCTGGCCCAGAGGTAGCCAGCCGCCAGCGCTTGGGTATGCAACGCTTGCAACGACGCCATACTCGCCGCCAACGCATCCCATTGGCTCCGGCTCAGCGACTGGCGCGCCGTCATCGTGGTGGGCGTGTAAGAAAGGTACGGCGTCAGATCGAGCAAGCCGGCATTGTAGTTTTGCGCACTCAAGACCGTTGCCACCGTATCAGGCTGATCGGGCGGGATCCCCCACCGGTACTGCACCCGCACCCGCAACCGCCCTTGGGCGCCGGGCAGCATATCGCCTAACCGCCAAACCACCTGATGGCGCGCCGGCCAATAGACCCCGCCATCACTGCTCTCGATGTAATATGCCAATGATGGCAAGCGCATCATTACGACCGCACCTTGCACCGTCATCGTCATCGGATTGAGATACTGCACCACATAATCAACGATCTCACCGGGGCTGTAGCGGTGCGGGCCGCCGGTGCGCAAGAGAATATCGGTTGCCGGCGCCTCGCCATCCTGCGGCGCACCGAGCCACGGGTAGAAGAGGATGTTGTCGCCGACATCAGCCCCCTGCCCGCCGCGGTTCTGGGTGGCGTGGTACGGCCCGCTGGCGTGGCCCCAATAGTTGTTGCGCGCATCGATCACCGGCCCATTCCAGTTGGCGACCGCCGCTTCCGCCGTATCGTGCAGATGGTTGTACTGGAAGATGGGTGGCGTAGGCGCCGTCGCGCTATCGAAGTTAAACAGCACGCCGCGGCTGGCCGAATGGTGGATCTCGCAATTTTGGATATTCACCACCGGCAAACCCATGTCAGGGTAGCCCCAGCTCAGATAGACGCTCGCCCGCGTTCTCCCGCCGCCATACGCCACCTCACAGTGGCGCAGCGTGACGGTCGCCCGCTGCTGAGCTTCGATGCCCTGCCACCAGCCCGCTATTGGGTTGACGGCGGTGAAGATGATCGGTTTCTCGGCCGTGCCCAACGCAATCAGCGACGCCTGATCCTGCACCACCAGCCGGGTCGTGTTATCGGTGTTGTACCACAGTTTATCGAACCGCAAGACAGTGCCCGGCGCCAGCGAGAGCAACGCATTGGGAGAAACAGTAATATCACCGGCGATGCGAGCCGGAATACCGGCGCCATCGAGATCCCATTGCCGTCCGCCGCTCACCGTGCAACCGAGGATGGTCAGTTCATTCGCGCCGTTGCCGGTGGCAGTCAGGTTGCGCGCCGTGATCGAGCCGTTGCAGTACCAGTAGATGGCCGGCCCCACATTGGCGGTGAAGGTCAGATTCTCTAAGACTGGACTAACGTTCTGCATGTCCCACGCGATACCGGCCTGTGTCCACCGGTCAGTGCCAAGCGAACCATTGTTGGCAATCGTCAGATTGCGCAAGGTGGGATTGACCGAGCTACTCGATGTATACACATAAAAGCCGGCCCACCCATTGTTCGCCACGCGCCCGCCATCCCACGTCAGATTGAGCACGCTGCTGCTGCTCGCTGAAAGGTACACGCCGTGCTGACCATTGTCGGTCACCTCAACGTTGGTCAGCACCGGCGCAATCGTTGCGTCGATCGGACTGCTCAGATAGAGGCCGGTGCGCTTATGGTGGTGAATCCGGCAATTCCGCATTTGGGCGTCATTGGTATCGATCCAAAGCCCGCCATAATTCCCGTTCTCAGCAAAACTGATGTCGCACTGATCAAGGCGCAACGTGCTGCCATACTGCGCTTGCAAGCCAAGCCAATACACTGGCGATGAGGGCAAAGGCGAGGTGCTGGTAAAGATGATCGGCTGGCTAGCCGTGCCCTCGGCCCACAACGTACCGCCATTGGCCACGACCATGCTGATGTGGGATTCGAATTGCAACTTTGTCCCCGGCGCAATCGTCAACGTGCGCCCCTCCGGTACGATCAACTGGCAGAGGGTAAAGCCACAGTTCGCGCCAAACGTCGTGCCGGCCAACGTCACATCTCGGGGCAGATTGCCAGTAAATTCGCCAATCGTCACTTCGTTGCGAGTATTGTTGCTGAAGGTCAGATCGGCATAGGAAGGTTGCATATTGAGCGACGATTGGCGGATGGCGTAGTAATAAGAACTATGCGTTGTGGTATGATCAGCCACCGTCACCGACCGGATCGTGGGGGTTAACCCGTCGCCATTCAGATAAATCCCCATCCGTCCACCAGCGCGCACCTCACTGTTTGTCATCGTGAACTGCGCGCCGGCTTTGACTTCGATTTGCGCTTCACTCCAGCCATCAAGATTTCCGTGAGTCAAATATCCACCGGCATAACGCACCCGCACATGATCAAGGATGGTTTCACTGCCGCTCGCCAACACCAAGCCATACCAATCCCCCGGCACAGCGGCGGTTGCACTGCCGTCGCCGTTGGTATCACCACCTACGCTATCGTCAGCGTAGCTGGTGAAGGTGATCGGATCGTTTGCCGTGCCTTGGGCTATCAACCGGCCATTCACCCGCAACCCGCTCGCGTTAGGAGCACCAAACTTCACCACCACTCCCGGCTGGATGGTCAGGGTCGCACCAGCCTGCACAATCAGCGCGCAGTCATTTAACAATACATACACATTGCCGGTTTCCCACGTCGCGTTGCTCGTAATCGGGGTACAGGCCGGGATCACCACTTGCAGATCGCTGCGCCCCCCGGTCGCCGGGGCCACCGGCGCCGCCGGCAACGCTAGCGCAAGAATCAGCAGCAGTGAACTGAGGAATGAGGAACGGAGAACGGGGTGCATCATCTGATCCTTTCTAGCAGTGGAGGGAATATCAGAGGAGATGAGCGGGTGGAGATGGCTCCGGGTCTATAACGATGGCACAGTTATTGTATAATTCACTAACACGATACACTAGAAGCAGCAAGTTTCTCTGTAGTTAACAAATGTTATCTTATGAGGTTTTGATAACAATTTTGTCATCCACTTACAGATAATTTTGTGATTTTTTGAACTAAAAACGTTTTTTGTCAATTAAATACCAACAAAAGACCATCAAACAACTAAAAATATACCATCTAACCTCATAATTATTAACCTTTTTTACATACTAAAAAGCGAAGGTCAGTAACCTTCGCTTGGTGGAGAAAAATAAGATCCATCCTGCATACGGCGCTGCTTGGCGCTACCCTACTACAGGATCACGCTATCACCGTGAGAGGGTTAGCCTATGTACCTTGAACCAACTACCATCTTCTTCCCCACCCTGTCCGCCCGCAACCTCAACGGACGCACACTCACCTTGCCGGCAGAGTTCGGCGGCGCGTTCAATATCGCTATCATCGCGTTTCGACGCTGGCATCAAGCCTTGGTCGACTCGTGGTTTCCCTTTCTCAACCCACTGCTCGCCGCCCATCCCAACCTGCGGGCCTATGAACTGCCCATCATCGGGAGGCAATACACCCTTGCCCGCCTCTTCATTGACGGCGGTATGGCATTCGCTATTCCCGATCCGGCGGTGCGCAACCGGACACTGACTGTCTATACTGACGTGCGGCAAGTAGTGGCAGCGTTGCAAATTCCCAGCATCGAGACAATTACCCTGCTGTTAGTCGATCGCACCGGACGGATCTTTTGGCGTGACACTGGCCCTTACACCGCCGAACGAGCAGAGGGGCTTGAGCAAACGCTGGCTACCCTACTACAATAATGGCTGATCGGGGGCAAACGACGCTCAGCGGCGAGACTGTCTACATAAACTCTTGCACAATTAGCACCACATTGAGCAGCATGATCACCAGCGTGACTACACTGGCGAGCAGCGTCGTCACCCGCTGATTGCGCAGGCTGCCCATGATGCGGCGCTGGCTCGTGAACCAAATTAGCGGGATCAGGGCAAACGGCAGGGCAAAACTGAGCGCCACTTGGCTCAGCACGAGCGCATTGGTCGGATCGACGCCAAGTGCGATCACCAGCATCGCCGGCGCCATCGTGATCAGGCGTCGCAACCACAGCGGCGCCTCCCAGTGCAAAAATCCTTGCATAATCGCTTGGCCGGCCAATGTTCCCACTGCCGAAGAGGAAAGCCCCGACACCAGCAGGGCAATCCCAAAGATCTGGCTCGCCACCGAACCGAGTAACGGCGTTAGACTCTGGTAGGCCCCTTCAATGGTAGCTACATCGTAGAAGCCATGACGATGAAAGGCCGTCGCGGCCATGATTAACATCGCCGCATTGACGAGACCGGCAATACTGAGTGCGATAGCAATATCGATTACCTCATAGCGGTAAATGGTACGACGTTCGGCGTCGGTGTGCCCGACAATCCGCCGTTGGGTCAGCGCCGAATGGAGAAAGATCGCATGCGGCATCACCGTCGCGCCAAGAATGCCCGCCGCCAGCAGCAAACTCTCCGTTCCGGCCAGTTGCGGCACGACCATGTGAAACCCAACCTCGGCCCAATCAGGCCGGCCAAACACAAGTTCAGCCACATAACACAAGGCGACCACCGCCAGCAACACCGAAATCACCGCTTCGAGATGCCGGAAACCACGCCGTTCGAGGCTGATAATCAACCACGTCACCACCGCCGTCAGCACCCCGCCCCAGAGCAGCGGCAATCCAAACAGCAACTGAAACCCAATCGCGGCCCCGATAAACTCAGCCAGATCGGTCGCCATCGCCGCCAGCTCGCTCACCAACCACATCAACCACACCACCGGCAACGGAAAATGCTCGCGGGACAACTCGGCCAGACTATAACCAGTCGCAATGCCAATCTTTGCCGCCAACGCTTGGATCAGCATCGCCGCGAGATTACTAGCGACCACCACCCACAACAGCATCGTACCGAAACGAGCGCCAGCTTGCACCGCCGTCGCGATGTTCCCCGGATCAATGTACGCGATCGAGGCCACAAACGCCGGCCCCAGAAAGGGCAAGAGCCGCACCAACAACCAGCGGCGTGGCTGCGGTGCGGCCAGTGTATCGCTAGGTTGGCCCGCGTAGGTGAGCGATTCCATATCGCTAAGCTCCCGGCAATCGGTTTTGCACACAGTTAGGTAATTACAAGTTTAATTTTAGGATTTCCTAAATTCTATTTCGATTGTACCTCAACAAAGGTGATCAGTCAAGTATCATGTAATTAGAGGCCTAACTTTGTCATTGCGAGCCGCGCTGCGCGCGGCGAAGCAATCCCCCCGAGCACGGAACGCACCCTCTGGAGTGCGGCAGTTTCACTGCCGCATCTACGAATGCCCCCACGCAGCCATCGTATCCGCTGAAGCAGGAAATTGCTTCGGGCGCTCCACGCGAGCGGCGGCATACGCGCATACTAACCGCGGCGATGATCACCGCTGAAGCAGGAGATTGCTTCGGGCGCTCCGCGCCCTCGCAATGACGAGAGGGCACGCGCCTCCGCTCTCACCTTATGGCGGGGGTGCGTTTCTACCGCAGCGGGCGCTGAGGACGCGGAGAACGATCACCATCCCAACCCATCTTTGCGTGCTCTGCATCCTTCGCGCCTTTGCGTTGAGAATCTCCGCGCCTTTGCTCGCTTTGCGCCTCTGTCGCGCCCCTCTCCCGCGTTAGTGAAAGAGGGGCTGGGCTGAGGGTAAAACAGCGCATCCCAAAGCCATGAAGGTTTTGTCCGTCCTTGAATACCAAAAAGGCAAGAGTCGTCTGACCCTCGCCCTTTCGGATCTGGCGCCCCCGGCGCGACTCGAACGCGCGACACGCAGTTTAGGAAACTGCTGCTCTATCCCCTGAGCTACGAGGGCAGTGCCCGTCCGAGTCTACCATACTCTGCAGGGCTGTGCAAGACGGTTTCGCTCGTTCATTACACTAACATCAAACTCACCGCAACGGTAAGGATTGTAACCGGCAAGCCAACCTTTAAGTAGGCACCAAAGGTTACCCGTACCCCCCAGCGCGCCGCCAGCTCGGCCATAATCAGGTTCGCCACCGAACCGAGTAGGGTCAAATTGCCGGCCAGCGTGGCGGTCGCGGCCAACGTTAGCCAAGCTCGTTCCTGATCGGCAAAAGCCGGGATCACGTTCTGCAAGAGTAATACGGCCGGCACATTGCTGATTACGTTTGACAGCACAACCGACACTACGCCAAACGGCACCATGCCGGCTTGCGCCAAAGGGGTCAGCGCAGTAAAGAGCTGCGCAGTCCAGCCCTGCGTCTCCAGCGCGTGAGTGACGACGAATAGTCCCGCAAAAAAGGTTAGCAGGTTCCAGTCAATCGTTTTGAAGACCCGTTCGGGTCGAAGACGGCGGGTAGCGAGCAATGCACCGGCAGCAACAAACGCTGCTAACGGAACCGGTACGCCAACCAGAAACGCGATCAGCATAAGGACGATCACAATACCGGCTTTGCGCAACAATGGTCGGTAGACCGGCGTGCGTAAGACATTGGGTGCCACCAATGCCCCGCTCCGAAATTCGTCACGGTAGATCAGCACGACGATCACCCAGCAGATCACTAGCCCGATCAGTGCGGTCGGTGTGAGCGCAGCGGCGAAGTCGAGATAGGGAATCTTCGAGGCACTACCAATGATGATGTTCTGCGGATTACCGGTGATGGTCGCCGTCGAGCCGATATTTGCCGCAACTGCCAACCCGATCAAGTAGGGCATCGGGTTACGTCGCAGCGCGCGGGTAACATCAAGCACAATCGGCGTCATCATTAACACAATCGTGTCGTTGAGAAAGAGTGCCGAAAGTACTCCGCTCGCACCGATAACCAGTGCTAACAACGAGCGCGGGCCACGGGCGAATTGCACGACACGCTGGGTAATAACCCCAAAAAAACCGGCCAGAAAGAGACTGCCGTTGATCACCATCATGCTAAATAGTAACAGGATGGTGTCGAAATCAATCGCCGCATACGCTTCTTCCAACGACATCGCACCAATGCCAAGCAGTAGTGCAGCGCCGATCAGGGTAATCGTAGTACGGTCGGCGCGCAGTAATGGCCAACGCCCTACCGCAACACCGAAAATCGTCGCGGCGACGATCAAGAGTGAAAGAAGAGGTACGATTATCATTTACGTGTGTTTGAATATTGGCAGAATGAGGACTAATACTTGCGGCAATTACTGAGCGCAGTCTTACTTATCAGCGCGATAGCCCAACTGCCGGCTGCACGCCAGCGCCGCTTCGCGCACCCGCGGCCCCAACGCCTCGGCTCGCTCTTGATTGAGACGGATCGAGGGGCCGGATAAGCTAATCGCACCTACAACCTGCCCGCGCCGGTCGAAGATCGGCGCCGCGACGCAGCACACTCCGGCCTCACGTTCTTCGTCATCGAGGGCAAAGCCGCGTTCGCGCGCCACGGCCAGCTCGGCGCGCAGGCGGTCGCGGTCGGTGATGGTTTTGGTTGTCCACTGCTCAAATCGGCCACTCGCCAGATACTGTTCGAGTTCGGCAACTGGCAATGCCGCCAAGATCGCTTTACCGCCGCCGGTGCAGTACAACGGCGCGCGCTGACCGACTTCGGTAAACATCCGCACCATGTGCGGGCTTGGGATCTGTTCTTGGTAAACGGCCGCATCGCCTTGGCGAATAATCAAATTGCTGGTCTCGCCAGTCTCGGCGGTCAGTTTAGCCAGCTCAGCTCGCGCAATCCGGATCAGATCGAACCGCCGGCTTTGGGCGGCGCGGGCGGCAATTTCTAGCAGCCGCGGCCCCGGCCCGTACCGTCGCGTGCTCGCCTCTTGCGCGACATAGCCTCTGGCCGCTAAACTAGAGAGCAGGCGATGAACGGTTGCTAACGGCAGATCGAGCCGCTCGCTCAATTCCGAAACACTCAGATCATCATCGGCCAGCGCAAGCGCTTCTAACACATCAAAGGCGCGATCGATCGACTGTACCATACCCATTCCGGCATCTAAAAAGATTTTCCATGGTAGTGTAAGGGAAAGTGGCGTTTTTTGCCAGTTGGATCTGTGGTTGCAACCTACCGCAGAGGATGCAGAGCGGGAGCTAGCCTTGCCGCCCTGTAGAAGCCTAAGTCTATAATAAACCGCCTTGCGACCTCCACGTCCTCTGCGGTAAGCCTATCAACAAAACTATGACGACCAACCCCAACCTAACCAACGGCCTTGGCTCCACTGCTGAACGCAAAGCGCGGCTGCGCAGCGCGCCGCTGCCCGGCCCCTACAACGCACTCTGGTACTTTCCGCAGCTGGCCGGGGGCTACCCACGTATTATCCGCAATGCCGCGCTGATCCAACTGGCACGGTACACGCCGAGCATTCCGCTCAAGAACGCGATTTACCGCCTGCTCGGCGTCAAGGTAGCTCCTCACGCAAGTGTTGGCCTGATGGTGATGTTCGACATCTTCTTTCCCGAAGATATTACCCTCGGCGAAAACTGCGTAATCGGGTACAATACTACTATCTTATGCCACGAAGTCACCCGCCGTGAATGGAAACGTGGCCCGGTTGTGATAGGCCCTGATGTGACCATTGGCGCGAATTGTACCATTTTGCCGGGTGTGGTCATCGGTGCCGGCGCGACTATCTCGGCGATGAGTTTGGTCAATCGTGATGTACCGCCGGGTGCTTTCGTCGGCGGTGTCCCCATCCGACGGTTGGATCGCTGAACGAGCGAGACGTCATATTCCCTCCGCTCTTAACCGAGGTGCTGCACATAGTGCTACCTGGGTAGATCGGGATTGTGATCTCTGTCCTGTCATTCAGCGGTAACAACAGCGATATAGGCGATGCCCAATCTATTGGGAGGAAGGGCGAAGGAGTACCACAATGACGCTGCCCCACAACTTTGGTGATCCCTGGACGCAAAAGAAACTTGAAGCACTTCAAAAGTATTTACGGGCTTACATACAGATTTTTCAAAGAACGAAAAAGCAAAACACTTTACAACAGTTTATGTGGATGCATTTGCCGGAACCGGCTACCGAACAATTACCGATAAAGGCGAGCAATTCTTGTTCAAGGACCTTCAAGAAGAGGACATTCAACAGTTTTTGAAAGGAAGTGCCCTTATCGCGTTAGAACTTGATCCACCGTTTCAACAGTACGTCTTTATCGAGCAAGACCTCCATCATGCTGCTGAGTTACAACGATAATGTGCCCATTTCCCTGGCCGTACCTATCAGATTTTATCGGGTGATGCCGGCAAGATACTGCCTCAGTGGATTAAGCAGACTGATTGGCGCAAAACCCGAGCGGTGGTTTTTCTCGATCCGTATGGAATGCAAGTGGAATGGTCCCTGATCGAAGCTATTGCCGCTACACAGGCGATTGATCTATGGCTTCTCTTCCCCCTCGGAATGGCTGTAAACCGTTTACTCACCCGTGACCGTCCTCCACCACGAGAGTGGCAGCAGAAGTTAGATCGGTTCTTTGGCACCTCCGACTGGTTTGAACGCTTTTATAAGGTTCATCTTGACCTGTTCGGGAACGCACATGTGAGCAAACAAGTGTCTTGGCGCGAAATAAGCGAATTTTTTAACGAGCGCCTACAAGGGCTTTTTCCCGCGGTAGCTCAACCGCGCGTTCTCGCCAATTCGCTTGGCAACCCGCTCTACCTACTGTGTTTTGCTGCCGGTAATCAAAAAGGGGGACCAATAGCGTTAAAGATTGCCGATCACATCTTAGAACATCTGAACTAAACACATGTGCTATACTGTACCTCAGTACTGTAGCATGTCCTCTTCCGCCGTGCCAACCGGAGTTGACCTATGGCTCGCACCAGTATTGAATGGACCGAAGTGACGTGGAATCCGCTTACCGGCTGTACCAAGATCAGCCCCGGATGTAAGCATTGTTATGCCGAACGGATGGCAAGGCGGTTGCAGGCAATGGGCGTGCCGAAATATCGCAACGGGTTTCGGCTAACGCTGCACCCCACCGTCCTCACCGAACCATTACGCTGGCGAACACCACGGATGATTTTCGTCAATTCAATGAGCGATCTCTTTCACCACGATGTCCCACCGGATTTTATTTGCGCGGTGTTCGCTGTGATGCGGCAAGCCCATTGGCATACGTTTCAGGTTTTGACCAAACGCGCCGAGCGACTCCGTGCGCTCGATTCGCTGCTTGATTGGCCGCCCAACGTGTGGATGGGGGTCAATGTGGAACGTACCGACTACATCGCACGGATCGACGACCTGCGTGTGACGGGGGCAGCCATCAAGTTTGTATCGTGTGAGCCGTTGTTAGGTCCGTTACCACAGCTCCCGCTCGATGGCATCGACTGGGTGATCGTCGGTGGGGAATCGGGGCCGGGAGCGCGACCGATGGACCCGGCATGGGTGCGCGATATTCGCGATCAGTGCCTCGCCGCCGATGTGCCCTTTTTCTTTAAACAATGGGGTGGTCCGCGGAAAGATCGCACCGGACGTCTGCTCGATGGTCGAACATGGGACGCAATGCCGGGTGGGGTCACTACAACAAATATGCTTACGGTTGAACCGGTTGACCGGTAACCCTGTCTTGTCACCGTTGTTCATCTTCAGAGTAGGTCTACAACGACACCGACGGGCGGTAGTATTGATGCGGCCCATGCACGCTCGCACGTTTCGGCTATAATACGGTCATTATCTCGTGGCACTTACAGTTTGACCGGCAAACGTGGCGTTACGGCCACGTAGTCATCAGAACGAAGGTTCGTATGCGTTACATCCGACAAGGTATCGACTGGGTATATGCGTTCATCACCGGCCATCCTTGGTTGTTTTGGACGTGCATGGCGCTTAATCTGGTCGGTGTAGTGTGGGGTGGGGTTGTCTGGTATGGACCAATGCTGGTCTCCTCGCCACCGTGGGCGTGGATCTTCATTCCCGATTGCCCGGCAGCTGCCCTCTATGCCACCATCGCGTTCATCCTGATCCGCTATGGCCGCGCCGTACCGTGGTTTACCGCCTTCGCCGCCTTCGCCTGCATCAAATACGGCCTGTGGACGCTTGCCTTCTGGTCGCGCCACTGGCTCGGCGCCGGCGTGATCGAACCGCTGGAAGTGATGCTGTTCGTGTCGCACATTGGTTTGACGTTTGAGGGCATCTTGCTCGCAACGCGCATTGGCCCGCTTGGGATGGGCGCTCGCGCTGCGGTGGCCGCCTTCTTTAGCCTATCGATCTTCATTGACTACGGACTCGGCTTCCACCCGCCGCTGACGTGGGTGGTCACGCCTTCCTTCGCGATGTGGACGGCGGTCATCTTGACGAGCGTGCTCGGCTTTTGGCTGACCCGTCCGTCGGTCGTGGTCGCGCAGCAGATCGAGGCGCGAGGACTTCAGCTCGAGAAAGGGATGCAAGACTAAGACAGCCATCCCTCAGGCGGTAACACCACGCTCCAGCAGCCACTCACGGAGTTGATGACGACGTAGTTTGCCTGCCGCGGTACGCGGCAGCTCATCGACAAACACAATGGTGCGCGGTACCTTATAACTGGCGAGACGTTCACGACAGTGGGCTATCAGTCCCTCGGCAGTGACCGGGAAGCGCGCAACGACTGCGGCTACCGGTCGCTGGCCCCATTCGGGGTCGGGCACACCCACCACTCCCACTTCGACCACGGCCGGGTGACTGAGGAGCGCAGCTTCAACTTCGGCGGGATAAATGTTCTCACCGCCGGCAATGATCAAGTCACTGCGCCGGTCAACCACGTAGAGATAGCCTTCCCCATCGAGATAGCCCAAATCGCCGGTGGGCAGCCATTCGTCGGGCTGGCGCGGCGGCCTGCCCAAATACCCCGGCGAGATCGTCGGCCCGCGCAGACAGATTTCACCCACTTCTCCCGGCGCCGCATCGTGGCCGGCTGGCGTTACGATCCGCAGCTCGACCGGCAACAACGGCTTACCCGCCGACCCGAGTCGTTGCAAGGCTTCGGCAGGGGCAAGCGTCGCCGCTTGCGAGGCCGCTTCGGTCATGCCGTAGGTCTGCGTCACCGGGATCCCGCGCGCTGCGCATTGTTCGAGCAAGGCGAGCGGGGCCGGGCCGCCGCCGAGCAAGACGCAGCGCACGTGAGCGGGAAACGGTGCGGAATCAACTGCGAGCAATCGTTGGAGCATCACGGCGACGAGTGAGACAATCGTGATACGCTGCTCGGCAAGATCGCGCTTAACCAACGCCGGATCGAACCGCTCATGCAACACGACCGGTATGCCATAGATGACACCACGCAGCAATATACTCAACCCACCAACGTGAAAAAGCGGTAGCACCGCCAGCCAACGGTCGTCGTCGTGCAGGCCAAGGTTGAGCATCGAGCCAACTGCATTCCACCAATGGTTGCCGGCGGTTAGAATTGCACCCTTCGGCTGCCCGATCGTGCCCGAAGTATAGATGATCGTATGCGGCGCACTCAGATCGATTGGCGGGGCCGGCGGCGGTGGTGCCTCGGCGGGAGCGGCCAGTTCCTCCAGCATGATGATGGGTGTTTCCTCCGCCGCCTCGTGTGCCGTCGCCACCAGTTCATGCTCGGCGATCAGCAGGGCCGGCGCGCTGTCGCGCACTTGAAAGGCCAGCTCAGCGGCGGTGAGCCGGGTATTGAGCAGCACCAGCGTCACGCCGACCCGCGGCGCGGCATGCACCACCGCCGCATACGCCAGCCGGTTACGCGCTAGCAAGGCCACGCGCGATCCCGGCGGTACACTTTGGCCCAACCGCGCCGCCACTGCCCCGGCCCAGCGGTCAAGTTCGGCAAAGGTGTAGGTTGTTTCCGCGCCAATCAGCGCTGGATGGTTGGGACGCAGCGCGGCTTGCCGGGCCAGCCAATCGGGAAAGTGGATCATGGCGGTATGAAGGTTGCTAGCCTAGCACCAGCCCAATAGCAAAGAGCACCCCAAAGATCAGGTGTAACCGTCCGGTTCCGACCAGCGCCTTATTCAACGCCCGCCCGCGCTCGCGGTTGACGAAATCGATCAGGTTGAGCGCCATCGGTGCGGTGAGCCAAGCCAGCAGCGTAAACGGCGATTCGCCGCCCCACATCCATGCCAGCGGCAGCAACACAAACGCGCCAAGCACCAAGAGAGCGAACTCGCTGCGGGCAAAGCGTTCGCCGAAGATGACCGCCAGCGTGCGCTTGCCCGCCTTGCGGTCGGTCGGCGCATCGCGCAGATTGTTCACCACCAGAATCGCCGTCACCAGCATCGCTATCGGCAACGCAGCCCACAACGCCACCCAACGGAACTGGCCAGTGTGAGCGTAGTCGGTGCTGATCACGGCCACCAACCCGAAAAAGACAAAAGTGAACAGATCGCCGAGACCGTTGTAGCCGAGCGGAAACGGGCCGGCGGTATAGAGAATGCCCGCAGCGATCGACAGTAACCCGATCACGAGGATCGGCCAACCAGCCGCCACAATCAGATAGATGCCGGCCAGCGCCGCAATGCCAAAACTGATCAATGCCGCCGCCAGCACCGTCTTGGCCGGCAGCAGGCCGAGCTGCGTCACTCGCGGCGGGCCGAGCCGCTCGCCGGTATCGGCCCCCTTCTTAGCATCAAAATAGTCGTTGGCCAGATTAGTGCCAATCTGAATAAAGAGCGCCCCCAACAAGGCCGCCAGCATGACCAATGGCTGAAATTTGCCGGCGCTCAAGGCCAGCGCCGAACCGACCAGCACCGGCACCACGGCGGCAGGCAACGTCGCCGGACGAGCAGCCATCAGCCATACTTTCAGCCGTGACGGCGGCGCTGCCGGAGCTGCTTTGGTGGTCATCTTCACACTCCCTTTTTGCTGAATGCAAAGCCAAAGAGATGCTTAGGAAGAGCTTTCTGTCTCGTATCAGAACCGATGCGCGATACAATTTACTAGTGTGGAGTGCAGCAGTTGCACTGCCACCCCTCAGTTCACTGCTCTATCAGCTCTCGCCAGATCAGCCCTGTGCTGTGTGGAGTGCGGCAGTCAAACTGCCACACTCCATATCACCCTCTTCGCCTTACGGATAGCGGCGGAAGCGGCGGAAGTTGGGTTTACGCTTCTCGAGGAAGGCGCGCTTGCCCTCTTGCGCCTCTTCGGTCAGATAGTAGAGCAGGGTAGCATCGCCGGCCAACTGCTGCAACCCGGCATAGCCATCGGCGGCGGCGTTGATGCTGGCTTTGAGCATGCGGATCGCCAGCGGGCTCTTTTCCAGAATCTCGCGCGCCCACTGCACCCCTTCGTCTTCTAGCCGCTCAAGCGGCACCACTGCGTTCACCAAGCCCATTTCCAGCGCTTGCTGGGCATTGTACTGCCGGCACAAGTACCAAATCTCGCGCGCCTTCTTGTCACCGACCATGCGGGCCAGCAGGTTCGAGCCATAGCCGCCATCGAAGCTGCCCACCTTCGGCCCGGTTTGGCCAAAGATGGCATTATCAGCAGCGATGGTTAGATCGCAGACCACGTGCAACACATGGCCGCCACCGATGGCATAACCGGCCACCAGCGCAATCACCGGCTTGGGAATAATCCGGATCAGGCGCTGGAGATCGAGCACGTTCAGTCGCGGAATCTGGTCTTTGCCCACGTAGCCGCCGATCCCGCGCACACTCTGATCTCCACCCGAACAGAACGCCTTATCACCGGCACCAGTGAATAAAATCACGCCGATCCGCTCGTCGTCGCGGGCCCGTGAGAAGGCATCGATCAGCTCGTTGACCGTTTCAGGCCGGAACGCATTGCGCTTTTCGGGCCGGTTGATTGTAATCTTGGCAATCCCCTCGCCAGCCGCGTCGTGCTCGTAAATAATGTCGGTATAATCGTGAACTTTCACCCACTCGATTGGCATATATCTCCTCGCTGTCGTCAGATTGGCAGCCTGTAAATAATGTACCATATTCTTTCCCGCAAAGGGCGCAGGGGGCAATCAGACCACCGGCAGGGAGACGTCGTTACCTGCCTTCGCGCCCTCAGCGGTAACCCCAACCACACACGAAAACTTGTTATAATGGCGACAGCCCAAGCTGAGACCAAGGAGCAGCTATGCCTGAACTGTTTCAGGTAGTAACGATTGCCGAGGCCAATGCTCGCCTCAGCGCGCACATCAGCCCACTGGCCCGCCACGAGTCGCTGCCGCTGCACGCGGCCCTCGACCGGGTGCTAGCCGAAGCATTGCATTCGCCGGTTGATTTGCCGGCCTTTCCGCGTTCAACTATGGATGGATTCGCGGTGCGCGCTGCCGATACCTACGGCGCCAGTGAGAGCCTGCCCGCCTACCTGACCCTCTGCGGCGAGGTGCCAATGGGCCGCGCGCCGAACTTCACCGTCGGCCCAGGCCAAGCGGCGCTGATCCATACCGGCGGTATGCTCCCCCCCGGTAGCGATAGCATGGTAATGATCGAGCATACCCAGTATCTCGACGCCACCACGATTGAAGTGGCGCGGCCCGTCGCAATCGGCGAAAACGTGATCCCGATCGGCGAGGATGTCAAGCGCGGCGAGTTGCTCTTCCCGCGCGGTCACCGCCTCCGTCCGCAAGATCTCGGTGGCCTCGCCGGCGTTGGCATCGTCAATGTGCCGGTGGTCGAGCGGCCACAAGTGGCGATTCTCGCCTCCGGCGACGAAGTGGTGCCCGCCGATGCCGAGGTCGCGCCGGGGCAAGTGCGTGACATCAATAGCTACACCATCGCCGCGCTGGTGCGCCGCGCTGGCGGCGAGCCAATCCTGTGCGGCATCGCTCCTGATGATCCGGCGGTGCTGGAGCGTATGGCGCGCGCGGCGCTGGAAGCCGCCGATATGCTGGTGCTCTCCGCCGGCAGCTCGGTCAGCGCGCGTGACCATCCCGTTAAAGTGATCGAGTCACTCGGCGCTCCGGGGGTGCTGGTGCATGGCGTGGCCATTCACCCCGGCAAACCCACCATCATTGCCGCCGCCGGCAACCGCCCGATCTTTGGCTTGCCCGGCAACCCGGTGTCGGCAATGATCGCTTTCGACCTCTTCGTCGCCCCGGCCCTGCGCCGCCTGCAAGGTATGCCCGACGCCAATCCGCCGGCTCTCCAAGCTGTGCTGACCCTCAATATACCTTCCAAGCCGGGCCGCGAAGATTTTGTGCCGGTGCGGCTGGAACGGCGCGACGGGGTGCTCTACGCCGAGCCGGTCTTTGGTAAGTCGAATCTGATCTACACCATGGCCCACGCCGATGGGCTTGTGCGGGTACCGCTCGATCTGACCGGGTTGTACGCTGGGACAACAGTTGACATTACGTTGTTCTGAAGGGGTTTTGTGATTGCGAAGGGGCAACCCGTATGTCATTGCGAGGGAGTGGCGGCCCCAGCGCAGCGCAGGGCCGCTCGCGCTATTGTCATTGCGAGTGCGCGCAGCGCCCGAAGCAATCTCCCGCTTTGGCGGATGCCAGGGCGGGCAGGCATTGCTCCCGTGCTCGCAGGAGATTGCTTCGCCGCCTCCGGCGGCGCGCAATGACAAGGGGGGAGCGGATGAGCTGAGTCTTCAATTGGAATCGCCCCCATAACACCATAGAGAATCTTATGTCAAAACGACGCTACTACCTCGAAGATCGCGCTCTCGATGAGGCGATTGCCCACTTTGAAGCGACCCTCGCGCGTGCCGGCGGGGTGCATCTGCTCGACAGCGAGACCATCCCGCTGGCTCAAGCCCGCGGACGGATTACCGCCGCGCCGGTGTGGGCCGCGCGCTCGGTACCGCATTATCACGCCGCCGCGATGGACGGCATTGCCGTGCGCGCGGCTGTCACCGCCGGCGCGACCGAGTCTTCGCCGCTGACGCTCACCCTCGGCGAGCAGGTGGTGTGGGTAGATACCGGCGACCCGATGCCTCCCGGCACCGATGCGGTGGTAATGGCCGAGAATGTGCAGGTGCTCGATGAGACAACGGTGGCGATCAATGCTGCGGTGGTGCCGTGGCAACACGTGCGCCCGCTTGGTGAAGATATTGTGGCGACAGAGCTGATCGTCGCTGAGGGGTGGTCTTGCGTCCGGTCGATCTCGGCGCGATTGCTGCCGCCGGTTACGCGACCGTCACCGTGCGGCGCCGTCCGCGGGTGGCGATTATCCCTACCGGCACCGAGCTGATTACGCCGGAAGCCGCCGCTGCGCGCGCAGCGGCGGGCCAGCCGGTGCAGCCGGGTGAGATTATCGAGTTCAACTCGCTGATTCTTGCCGGTTTGGTTGAGGAGTGGGGTGGAGTGCCCACCCGCCTGCCGCCCGTTCCCGACCGGCAAGAGCTGTTGCGCGTGGCAGTGGCGGAAGCGCTGGCGAACCATGATGTGATTGTGATTAACGCCGGTTCATCCGCCGGTTCCGAAGACTATACTGCTCATCGCCGAGTTTGGCGAGGTGGCCGTGCATGGCGTCGCGATTCGCCCCGGCCATCTGGTCATCCTCGGCGTGGCCGGCGGCAAGCCCGCCTTTGGTTTGCCCGGCTACCCCGTCTCGGCAGCATTGACGGCGGAACTCTTCCTGCGCCCGTTGCTCTACCGGCTGCAAGGACTAACGCCGCCGGAACGGCCCAAGGCGACGGCGTCTATTAGCCGCAAGCTGCTTTCGCCCATGGGAGAAGATGAGTTTGTGCGCGTGACGTTGGGCCGGGTAGACGGAAGGCTGATCGCGACGCCGCTCTCGCGCGGAGCCGGTGTGGTGACATCGCTGATCCGAGCCGACGCGATCGCCCATATTCCCCGCTTTTCCGAAGGGTTGCACGCTGGGGCCGAAGTAACGGTCGAGCTGCTGCGCCCACAGGCCGAGATCGAGTCTACCATCGTCGCGATTGGCAGCCACGATCTAGCCCTTGACCTCTTGGCCGGCTATCTGCAACGCACCGGCGCAGGCCGCCGGCTCAGCTCGGCCAACGTGGGCAGTTTCGGCGGCTTGATGGCGCTCAAGCGCCGCGACGCGCACCTTGCCGGGGTGCATCTGCTCGATGAAGAGACCGGCGAGTATAACGTGTCGTATGTGCGGCGGTACCTGCCCGCTGAAGAGATTGTGCTGGTGCATTTGGCCGATCGCGAACAGGGCTTTCTGGTGGCACCGGGCAACCCGCTGGGATTGCGCACGCTCGCTGATCTCACCCGCACCGGGGTGCGCTTCGTCAACCGGCAACGCGGATCAGGCACGCGGGTGCTGCTCGATTACCAACTGCGCCAAGCGGGAATTGACCCTAGCGCCATCACCGGCTACGAACGCGAAGAGTATACGCACATGGCGGTTGCGGCGGCGGTGCAGAGCGGCGCGGCCGATGTCGGCCTCGGCATTCGCGCCGCTGCCCAAGCCTTGGGCCTGACCTTCATTCCGCTCTTTAGCGAACAGTACGACCTCGCCATTCCGAGTCGCCATTGGGAGAGCGATTTGTTGGCGCCGCTCCGGCAGATGTTGGTTGAACCCGCCTACCGGCAGGCGGTTGCGGCGTTGGGAGGGTATGACATCTCCCGTATGGGGGAAACAGTAGCGGTGAGGCAAGCCTCACCGCATTAGTTCCTTAGCGAATATCACCCGCCGGCAACGGCGGGAAAAATATCAACCGTATCACCCGGCTTGATCACCGTCTCGACGCCATTAGGCAGGTACGGCGCATCGCGGCCATTGATAAACACATGCACGTGCGGGTAGAGGTTGCCGTCTTCGTTGAGCAGCTCTTTGCGCAGGCGCGGAAACCGCTCGACGATGACATCAACCAGTTGTTTCACCGTCACATGTTCGCCAACTTGGAACTCTACCGTCCGGCCACCGACGATCGGGCGCAGAGTCGCATAGAAATTCACTTGCATCACGTTTCAGTCATTAGAACGGGGCGAGCGCATCCGAGCGCCCGCCCCACGGCTAACCAGCTCACCACTTAATCAATAATCCCCAGCTCGCGCAGCTTGCTCTCCGGCACCACGCCATTCACCCAGCCGCTGGCCGCGTAGTACTCGGCCAGCATCTCATCAAGCTCGCAGACGTGGCCTTCCGAACCGGGCATAGTTGACGGCTCTTGGGTGAAGCGAGCCGGCAGATAGTCGCTGCCCTCGCGGAAACCGGCCAGATTGTTGTAGTAGCGCTCGAGGTTGTAGATGCGCTCACCGATCTTGAGCACATCTTCCGGCGTACACTCAACCCCGACCATCGCCGCATACTGGGCCGCGTACTCCTCAGCGCTTTCGGCGAAGGCGCTGAACTTGCACAGATCGAGGCTGTCGGAGAAGGCGTGAACATCTTGGAAGATCTTCACCAGCTCACCCTTGCCCTTCCACGCCAGCGGATCGACCTTGAGCGATCCGAACGGCATCACCCCTAGCTCAGCGGCGGGGGTATAGGCGCGCAGGTGGCAGGCGCCGCGGTTGCTGGTCGCGTAGGCAATGCCCATGCCCTTCAGACCACGTGGATCGTAGGCCGGCACGCCTTGGCCCTTCACCGTCATCGCCAATTCGGAGTGGCCAAAATACCGCGCCGTCGCCTCGGCGCCATCGGCCATCACATTGCCGATCCCCTCGCGCATCGCAATCTTGCGCACCATCTCGACCATCGCCATTGTGTCGCTCCACGCCAAGCCGCCAGCGCCGTTGGTATAGCCGCGCTCGGTCGCTTCCATGTACACCGAAAGCGGATGGCCCAGCTCGATGGCATCCATACCGTAGTCGTTGCACATATCGATCAGCTTGGCGACGGTGTTAATATCATCGTTACCGCAGTTCGCGCCGAGCGACCACGCCGGCTCGTACTCGACGCTCTCCATGCGGAGACCCTTCCACGGCCCCTCTTTGATCTCGACCTCTTTCTTACAGGCCACCGGGCAAGCGTGACAGGTCGGGTCATTGACCAGCATATGCTCCTTGACATACTCGCCACTAAGCTTCTCGGCATCGGCGCCAAACGAGGTAAGCATGCTGTTCTTGGTGGGCAACGCCCCCATTGCGCTAGTAATGTTCATCAGCACATTGGTGCCGTAAACCGAGAGACTGCCCTTGCACGGGCTCGTGATGTTGCGTTCATCCATGATCGTGGCGAGGGCACGCTTGTAGGCCGGCTTCCACGCATCGAGGTTGGCCGCCTTGGGCATCTTCTTGGCCGACTTGATCACTACCGCCTTAAGCAGCTTGCTGCCGCCGACGCAGCCGGTGCCGCCGCGCCCGCTGGCGCGGTCGTTCTCGTTGACCCAGCAGGCAAACTTGACCAGATTCTCACCGGCGGGGCCGATCGCGATCACGCTCAGCTCCTTCTCGCCGTAGCGCTCGCGGAAGAACTTGACCGTATCGTGAATACCTTTGCCCCAGACCTCCGAGGCATCCATAATCTCGACGATGCCATCATGCACGTACAGGTAGACCGGGCCGCTGGCCTTGCCCTTCACCAACAGGCCGTCAAAGCCGGCCCAGCGCAGCCGCGCCGCCGACCAACCACCGTGATGGCTATCGGTGACGGTGCCGGTCAGGGGCGACTTGGTCACGATCGCCATCCGCCCGCTCATATTCGCTTCGGTGCCGGTCAGCGGGCCGTTCATAAAGCAGAGCAGGTTATCGGGCGAGAGTGGATCAACCTGCGGGCCATTCTCGAGCATATAGCGCACCCCAAGCCCGCGCGCACCGACATACTTGCGCGCCCAGTCTTCAGGAATGCCGCGATATTCCACCGTTCCAGCCGTCAGGTCGACATGGGCGACTCGGTTTGCGTACCCGCCAAGAGCCATAACGTCCCTCCTCACAATAGCAAATGAAGCGACATCGGCACCCCAACACGACTGTCTGACGCAGACGACCAAAGACAGCGATACCCGGCGCAGACGCCAGCTAGCGCAAAGGAGACGGCGCGCGCAGCAGTGGTCAGCACAAACCGGCGCCCAGTCCGTCTGGATGCGCTACCACCTACAATGACCCTCTGAGCACACACCTTCCCGCCACTTCATATTGACACCCGGCTGCACTGCCTTATTGACGTTTGCGTGAGAGTATGATAGGAACATTGTATATCAAGGCAGGCGGCAAACCAATACGTTAACAGTATTTACACCTCACTATTCGGCTAGAGCAAGACCGGCGCTAACGTCACCATTGTCGTTGTACGCACTATCCGCCAGCAACGCGGGTCAATCATTGCGAGAGCGCCAAACCAAGGAGCGCACCTATCATGCCTGGTGAAACTGATGTGGCTACGCTCCTCGCGACGATGCAGCCGGTTTTGCACGCGGAAGCGTACGCCTTCTGCACCATCACCCCGCGCGAGCTAGCCGGATTGGCGGCAACCCCGCTCGGCATCTTTCGCGAGCGCGAGGGCGTGACCGTCATTGTGACCGCCCAAGAAGCGCGACAACATGGCTTATCCTTCAATAGTACATGGGCGTACATTGAGCTGACCGTCCATTCGGCCTTAACGGTGGTAGGGTTTTTGGCTGTGATCAGCCAGCGCTTGGCGGAAGCCGGGATCAGCGTGAATGTGGTATCGGCCTACTACCACGATCATCTCTTCGTGCCGTGGGAACGACGCGCGCAGTCGCTGGCAATCCTTGATGCGTTAGCCAGCCAATACAGGAGCCAGCCATGAAACGCATCTTCTCGGCGGGAAACGTTGCGTTGTTCCTCTGCATCAGCGTGACCGGATTGTGGGCGTTGTGGGGTGTGAGCGAGCTGTTTCACGAGGGATGGTATGCGCCGTTTGAATGGCTCTTCTATCTGCTGCCGGCGCTCGGCTCGTTGGCGATCACCCTCATCGCCCTGACGTATCCGCGCGTAGGGGGCTGGCTACTCATCGGGATCGGGGTCATATTCTACGGTTGGGTGCTCGCCAGCATTGCGGCGCGGCTTGGCTTGAGTCTCATCAGTGTCCTCGCGTGGTTCCCGGTGAGCGGCCTGCTGGTCGTGATCGGCATTCTGTTCTTACGCTGGGAACCCCACGCCCAAACCGAATCGCGCCCGGCCCGGCGTCTGGGGTACCTGCTCGCTACCGGCATCCCCCTGCTCATTGGGGTTGGGTTTGCGATTGAGCCAGCCATTCGCGTCGCCAATCGGGTTGATGACGGCAACTACGGTACGCGGCAGATTGCCGGCAACGGCGTCACCCTGATTTGGGCCCCGGCTGGGCCGGGTTGGGCGGCGAGCGTAACGTGGAACGAACTGGCGCTCTACGGCTTGCCGCCGGTTGGCTTCGCCGGCAAAACCGATGGCTTGCCGGGCGGCTGCAACCTCACCTCCAGCGCCGGTTGCGCAACCACGCAGGATATGCAACGCTATAACGCCTGCCTCTACCTCAGCACCGATGGATCACGGCTAGAAACCACCGCCCAATATGTCTGGCGGATGCCCACGACCGATGAGGTGATGCGCTCGTTGGTGTATCACGGCGAGCAGGCCGGTTGCGCGTGGAATGGCCAAGCCGGCGTCCAACCATGCACCTCCCGGCCCGACAAAGAGACGCCCTTGTGGAAGCCGCGCGCGCCAATCATCTATTTGTGGACGGCTGCTGAAGCAAGCACGCAAGAGGCCTACTACGTCGTCTACCACGACACAGTGGGGACTGATGTCAGATCGTTTGGCCTCGGCAGCCGAGGGTTTCGGTGCGTGCATGAGGTAGGTCGGTAACAGTATCGATGGTCATACGCGGGGACTCTTGCTGCATGTCATTGCAAGGGAGCACTTTCCGCATGTCATTGCGAGGGGGCGCAGCCCCCGAAGCAATCCCCGCTTCAGCGAAAGAAATGTCAGTCTGTCGCTTCAGCCAGAAAATCGCTGATCAACCCGCCAACCATCTCTGGCTGCTCGATCTGCGCCGCGTGACCGGCATCCGGCACGATCACGTGACGCGCCTGCGGCATCAGCGCCGCCATCTGCGCCCCGATCGCGCAGAACTTCTCGTCGAACGCGCCGGTGATGAGCAGAGTGGGGGTTGCAATGGCCGGCAATGCCGCCCACAACGACGGCTGCCGCCCGACGCTCATCCCGCGCAGCGCGTTGGCATACCCACGCGCGCTACCGGCCAGCCGCTGCATCCGCTGCGCCGCACGCACCGGCGCCGGCAACCGTTGTTGCGACGCGAAAATCGGCTGCGCCGCCCAATACTCGACAAACCACTCCAGCCCCTCGCGCTCGATCCGTTCGGCCAGCGCCTCATCGCTCACTAAGCGCACCGCCCGTTCCACCGGATCGGCCAACCCCGGCGAGGCCCCGATCAAGACCAGCCGCCCCACCCGTTCCGGCGCGCCGGCAGCCAAGAGCAGCCCGATCCGGCCGCCCATCGAATAGCCGCACAGATCAACCCGCGTAAAACTGAGCTGATCGAGCAGCGCCAGCACATCGGCCACGCACTGCTCGATCGCATACCGCGCCGGATCATCGGGAGCGTCACTCTGGCCATGCCCGATCAGATCAATCATCACCAACGTGTGGTGTGCAGCGAGGGCCGGAACCAGCGGTTGCCACGTCTGCCCGTTGCCGGTAAAGCCATGCAACAATAGCAGCGGCGGCCCTGCTCCGACTAGCTCGACGTGCAATGTGAGGTCATTGAGCGAAATCTTCACCGTCTTCTTTCTTACAACAACCAACAAACAACGCGAAACCTGCCAGTATATGCTACACTGAACGTACAATCATGACAACGCGCAGGCACACTGTTCAACCAACCCGCTGGCCTGCGCAGGAGCGAGGCTATGACCACGACTCCGGCCAACGAACAATCGCCATCACCTACTGTCGATGCAACGCCGGTCGAGCGGCCAGTGCTCCCGTTGCTCGACAGCGTCCTGTTCCCGCAAATGTTGGCGCCGCTGTTCGTCAATGACGAACGCGCAATCAATGCGGTAGAGCAAGCTGCCGCCAGCGATCGGGTTGTGCTGGCGGTTGCCGCCCGCGGCCCGACCGAAGATTTTTCGGTTGGGATGAACGACCTTTACTCGATCGGCGTTGAAGCGATTGTGCAACGGCTGCGCCGCCTACCCGACGGCACGTTGAGCGTGGTACTCGAAGGCCGGCAACGGATGCAAATCATCAGTGTGGTAGCCGAACATCCGGCGCTGCGCGTGCTGGCCGCGCCACTTGAAACACCGCCGCTCGATGAAGATGCGGCGCTGATGGTCGAAGCACTCAGCCGCACGATCCTGACTACCTTCGAGAAGATCGTCCGCTTGTCGCGCAATTTGCCCGACGATGCCTATCTCACCGCGCTCAACAGCGCCGAACCCGGCGAGTTGGCCGATATTATTGCCGCCCTGCTGCCCATCTCGGTCGAAGAGCGGCAAAAAATTCTGGAATTGGTTGATATCGAACAACGGCTGCGCCATCTCGAAGTCTTGCTGGCTAAAGAGCTCGATCTACTCGAACTCGAAAATCGCATTCACAGCCAAGTGCAGCAGGAGGTTGATCGCAGCCAGCGCGAGATGTTTCTGCGCGAGCAGTTGCGCGCCATCCAACGCGAACTCGGCCAAGAGGATCCGTCGCGCCGCGAGATCACTCTCTTGCGCGAACGCGCCGCTGCCGCCGGGCTGCCGGCCCATGCGATGGCCCGCTTCGAGGAGGAACTAGCCCGGCTTGATCTCATCTCGCCAATGTCGCCCGAACACGGCATGCTGCGCACCTACCTCGATTGGCTGATTTCTTTGCCTTGGAGCAACGCCAGCCCGGAGAATCGCGATCTACGCGCTGCAGCGGCGGTGCTCGAACGCAACCATTATGGTCTGCGCAAAGTTAAGGATCGCATCCTCGAATACATCGCCGTGCGCCAACTGGCCGGCCCCGCCCGCCGCGCGCCCATCCTCTGCTTCGTCGGCCCTCCTGGCGTCGGCAAGACCAGCCTCGGTCAGAGCATTGCCGAGGCGCTAGGTCGCCGCTTCGTCCGCCTTAGTCTTGGCGGCGTGCATGACGAGGCCGAGATTCGCGGCCACCGCCGCACCTATATCGGCGCGCTGCCCGGACGCATTTTGCAGCGGATGAAGGTGGCCGGCACGATCAACCCGGTCTTTATGCTCGACGAGGTTGATAAACTGGGCAGCGATTTTCGCGGCGATCCAGCAGCAGCTCTGCTTGAGGTGCTCGATCCCGAACAGAACAGCACCTTTAGCGATCACTATCTCGATCTGCCTTACGACCTCAGCCAGACCCTGTTCATCACCACCGCCAACGTCGCCGACGCTATCCCTGACGCGCTGCTCGACCGCATGGAGCTGGTGGAGTTGCCGGGTTATACCGAGGATGAGAAGCTGCACATCGCCCGCCGCTTCCTCATTCCGCGCCAAATGACCGACAGCGCCCTGCCGCCGGCGACGATCCGGTTCGGGAATGAAACGATTCACGCGATTATCCGCAACTACACCTACGAAGCCGGCGTGCGCAATCTTGAACGCGAGATTGGCGCGATCTGCCGCAAAATCGCTCGCCGCATCGCCGAGGGCAAACGCTACCAGCGCCAAATCACGCCGCGCGCCTTACCCAAACTGCTTGGCCCACCCCGCTTCGAGATTGGCAAGATTGATCCGAGCGATCAGGTAGGGGTGGCGGTTGGGATGGTCTATACCAGCGCCGGCGGTGACATTATGCCGGTGGAAGTGGTGTTGATGGACGGCAAAGGCAATCTGCTGCTCACCGGCCAGCTCGGCGAGGTGATGCAAGAGTCGGCGCAGGCGGCGCTTTCGTTTGCCCGCGCTAACGCTGCCCGTTTGGGCATTGAGGGCCGCCACTTCGATAAGCTCGATGTTCACGTCCACGTTCCCGAAGGCGCTACCCCGAAAGATGGCCCTTCGGCGGGTGTGACCATCGCTACTGCCTTGATCTCGGCGCTAACCGGGCGCACGGTGCGTCACGATATTGCCATGACCGGCGAGATTACGCTGCACGGGAGGATTTTGCCGATCGGCGGCGTGAAAGAGAAGGTGCTTGGTGCATACCGGGCCAGCATTCGCCAGATCATTCTGCCCAAGCGCAACAAGCATGATCTAACTGAGATTCCAGCCGTCTTGCGCCGGCAATTGACCATCCACCTGATCGAACGGATCGAACAGGCGCTCGATCTCGTCCTCGGCCCACCGCCGCCGAAAGAACCGCGCCGCGCGCCGCGCGTCATCCCGCGCCGGCTTGACGACGATTAGGTAGGGGCATAGCGGCGCTATGCTCCTATGCGTGGCCGCTCCCCGTGTTCCGGATCGGCCACGATAGCTACTATTGCCGTCGCCAACGCTGCCAAATCGACCCCGCGGTACACCGCCGGCAACTGCGCCAGCCGGCGCTGCGCCTTGGCCCAATTGAGCTGCAAGCCGCGCCGGTTGCCCTGCCGCCACTTCACCAGCGCCGCCGCGATCTGGATCAAGGCCTTGTAAAACTCGGCCTCTATTCCCTGCGCCACCCGCCAGCAGATTTCCCATTGCTCGTGGGCATGCCAATACTCACCGGCGTTGAAAAGCTGGATACCGGCAAGGAAGGGATCGGTCGCGAGGTTGTGTTCAAGAGCAGGATCCATCTTCATTCCGCCATCAACGCCTCCAGCGTCCGCTGCGCGCACGCCTCCCACGTAAACTGGCGCGCGCGCGCCAAACCGCGCTGCCGCAGATCAGTGCGCAAGGCCGCATCATCATGCACGCGCATGATAGCCGCGGCAATCGCATGCACGTCGAGCGGATCAACCAGCAGCGCCGCATCGCCGGCCACTTCCGGCAGCGACGAGATCGTGCTGGTAATGACTGGCGCACCGCATGCCATCGCCTCTAGCACCGGTATCCCAAAGCCCTCGTACAGCGACGGAAAGACGAACGCCAGCGCACCGGCCAGTAACGCGGGCAGATCGGCATCGGCGACATAACCGGTAAAACGCACCCGATCGGCAATCCCCAGCTCGCTGGCCCGCCGCTCGATCGGTTCGCTCAGCCAGCCGCGCTTGCCGGCCAGCACTAGATCAAGATCGTAACCGGCGGCTAATACGGTCGCCAGCGCCTCAATCACCCGCGCCAGATTCTTGCGCGGCTGCACTGTACCAATGTACAAGAGGTACGGTCGTTGCACCAAGCCATAGCGTGCGCGAACCGCCCCAACGCACTGCGGATCGTCCGGTGGCCCAAAATCCGCACTCAAACCGAGATGCGTTACTGTAATCCGGTCGGGATCAACCCCATACCAATTGACCAAATCGCGCTTGGTTGCCTCGGAAATGGCCAGCACCTGCCGGGCCGCGCGCAAACTCCACCGCGTCGTCACTTCGAGTTCGAGCCGGCGGCGCGCCGTATGCGCTTCGGGAAAGACCCGATAGCCCACATCGTGAATGGTCACCACGGTTGGCGGATGGAGCAGCGGCACGACATGCGCCGGTACAAACAACACCCGTGGGCGAGCGCGCCAACTGGCCGGCCCAAGACGCAGATGCGTCCACAACCGCGGCAAGCGCAGATCGCGTACCTGCGCCCGCTGGCTCAGCGGCGGCAACCGCTCGCGCCCGCCGTTGATATAGAGGCGAAATTGCACCTCAGCCGGCCCGATCCGGTCTAAGGCCGCAATCACCTCGTAACTGTAGCGTTCGGTGCCGGTACGTTGCGCCACCGTCGCCCGGCTGGCATCAATGTCAATGGTGATCATACGCGAGTATAGTAGCATATCTGGAGTTGACAGGCGCGTAGTAGGGGCAATGCACTGCATAACCCCGCCCCCATTGTCATTGCGAGCCGCCGCGCGGGGGCAATGCGCTGCATTGCCCCCGCGTGGCGAAGCAATCTCCTCCGACAGCGGGTGGAGTGCGGCAGTTTCACTGCCGCATTCCATAAGTGAACCGCCTGCGCACCTCGCGCCAGATCAGCCCTGTGCTGGTAGGGTGCATGAAGAACCCCCTCACGCATCCCCTCCGCTAGAGTAAGAGCTTGCTTCGGGCACTCTGCGCCCTCGCAATGACAGCCAGCACCGCCCCCGCCCAACATCAGACATTCACGCATCGCTTGTGTCTCTTTGCGGCTATACTATCTACAACAGCCGCATATCGATGCTATTAGCGGAGTACGCTATGAATTATCCCTTTATCTACCCCGGCGCAATCCACATGCATACCACCTACTCGGACGGATCGGCCACCTTCCCGCAACTGATCGCCGCCGCCCGTGAGGCCGGTCTGCGCTGGGTGATTGTCACTGACCATGACACCCTCGAAGGCTTGCCCTTCGCCGGTTGGCACGACGATATCCTTGTTATCGTCGGTTACGAAATCACCCCTGATCACAACCACTTCCTCGCCCTCAACGTTGATGCGATGATTAGCAACGAACTGCCGCCGCAACAGTTTATTGATGAAGTGTACGAACGCGGCGGCTTCGGCATCATTGCCCATCCCGACGAGCGCGTCCGCAATTCGTTCAAGGATATTTATCGGTGGGATGACTGGACGATTGATGGGCCAAGCCAGCGCGAAGGGCGCGTGGTTGGGCTCGAGTTGTGGAATTTGATGAGCGATTGGGGCGAGCACCTGACCGAACGCAATAAACTGGCGCTGGTGCTCAACCCACGCTTAGGATTGAGTGGGCCCACGCTGGCAACCTTGTGGTGGTGGGATCGGCTGAATATGGCTGGCCGGCGCACCTTCGGCATTGGCGGTGTCGATGCCCACGGCTTCAAACGCCAAGCGCCATGGGGCGAGATCGAGGTCTTTCCCTATCCGTGGATCTTTCGCACCCTCACCAACTACATTCTGCTCGCCGAACCGCTCAGCAATGATGCAGCGGAGGCAACCAATCAAGTCTACGCTGCCCTCACCGCCGGACGCTGCTACTTTGCCAACCGGCTGGATGGTGAAGCGCCATCGATCGTCTTCCGTCTCAGCCGACCCGGTGAAACGGCGGAAATGGGCGATATGATCAGCCTTGCCGGCGGGCCGCTGTTGGTCGAGGTTGACGTTGGCGCCGATGCCTATGCCCGTTTAATCGTCAACGGCGAAGTTATGACTAGCGGTATCCGCCGCATCCGGCAAACCGTTGACGACGACGGCATCTACCGCGTCGAAGCGTATTGGGGCGGCAAACCGTGGCTCTTTACCAACCCGATCTTCGTGACCGCTACGCCGTAACTGTCGGCTCATCGGCCTCAACTTCGATCGTGCGGGCCAAGCGCCGATCAAGCGGCACCGGGTCGGCATCGCAAATCTGCACCGTTAACGGCCCGTCAAACGGCGCACTGGCCTTCACCACCACCCGCGCACCGGGCACGAGACCAAGATCGGCCAGATAGCGCAGCCGTTCGGCGGCCTGATCACGCACCCGCGCAATCCGCGCCGGTTGGTGGAGCGGCAGATCGGCCAGCCGGATGGCGCGGGTGGTCGGCAACACACCATCAACACCGGGGATCGGGTCGCCGTGCGGGTCAAAATCGGGGTATCCCAACCGCTCGGCGATCCGCGCCTCGAGCTTCTCGCTAATGTGGTGTTCGAGCCGCTCGGCCTCTTCATGCACCTCGTCCCAACTATAACCGAGCGCCTCGACGAGGTAGAGTTCGAGCAAGCGATGATGCCGGATCACCTCCAACGCAAGCCGCTCGCCGACTGGTGTCAACACCACGCCTTGATAAGGCGTATGTTGCACCAGATTCATCTCGGCCAGCTTCTTGATCATCCCAGTAACCGATGCTGGGCGCGACCCGCGCTGCTCGCCCAGCATTGTTGTCGTCACCGCACCGACCTGCTGTTGCAGCAAATAGATCGCTTTCAGATAATCTTCAATGGCCGGCGTAATCCGGTTGGAAAGATTGGCATCTTCGACAGGGGTCAAGGCGCGTCTCCTCCTGGCGGCGCGAAGCCCGATGTTGCTGACTTCAATGTACCATAGAGCGGCTATTTCCTGCAACGGGCGTGGTACAATCGGGTTACGATAGACAACGTAATGATAGTGCATTGTAATGTCGTTATGCACTCACCTCTGCAATATGGAAGGAGCGACTGTCATGAACGACGAACCATTGGTCATCAGCTCGGTCGAAGGCCCCATCGCCATCCTAACGCTCAACCGGCCACAGGTGCTCAACGCCCTTAGCCCTGCCCTCATTGATGATCTCATTCGCCATCTCGAAATGTATGACGTCGATGATTCGATCCGGGCCATCATCATCACTGGGGCCGGGCGGGCGTTCGCTGCCGGCGCCGATATCAAGGCAATGGCCAACGCTACCCCGATTGAGATGCTTACCAGCGGCATGATTGCCCGTTGGGCCCGGATTGCGGCCATCCGCAAACCGATGATTGCCGCCGTCAATGGCTACGCGCTCGGCGGCGGCTGCGAGCTGGCGATGATGTGCGACATCATTTTGGCCAGTGAGACGGCACAATTCGGCCAGCCTGAAATCAACATCGGCATCATTCCCGGCGCCGGCGGCACCCAACGCCTTACTCGCGCCCTCGGCCCCTACCGCGCCATGGAGATGGTCTTAACCGGCGCAACGATCAGCGCCCAAGAGGCCTCCGCGCATGGATTAGTGAACCGGGTCTGCCCGCCGGAAACCCTGCTCGACGAAGCGCGCCGGGTGGCGCAGACGATCGCCGCCAAATCGCCGCTGGCCGTCCAATTGGTCAAAGAGGCGGTGCGCACCGCCGCCGAAACCACCGTGCGCGAAGGGCTGGCGATTGAATTACGCAATTTCTACCTCCTCTTCGCCAGCGAGGATCAGAAAGAGGGTATGCGCGCCTTTATCGAAAAACGCGCCCCCAACTTTAGCGGCCGGTAACGAATGCAGGGCGGCCAACCAACCGGAGCAAACCTTCCGCAATGCTCAAAGGACACAGTCATGGATATACACGAGCGATTGCGATCTCTCGAACGCGAAAACGCCATCTTACGCCAACAGCTCTCAATCCTCCGCGCGCAGTTTACCGCGAGTTTGGCCGCTCATGAGTTGCCGTTTGATATGGTCTTCCATCAACTACCCATCCCAATGGTGTTGTTTGCGCCTGATGGGCTATCCGTGGCGATGAATCGGGCCAATGAACAATTGGTGGCAACGCCGATCGATCAAGTCGTCGGGCGCTACAACATCTACAACGATCCGGCGGCCCAGAAGCGCGGCTTCGTCGCTGCCTTCGAGGCCGCCCGCCGCGGCCAAATCGCCGCAATGCCGCCCACCCCCTACGATACCGCCGAAGCTGAGATCGAAGGCCGGGTCGTTGATCAACAATTTTGGTCAGAAACAACCTATTTTCCGATCTATGATCATATGCACCGGCTCGTGCTGATTGGCGAGATCAACCGTGACGTGACTGATTGGGTGCGGATCCGCGACGAAGAACAACGCCTTGCCACCGAACTGCGCGAACGCGAACGGCGCTTTGCCACACTGTTTGACCAAATCAATATTGGGATCATGGTGATCGAAGAGAATGGCCGGATCATTGATTGTAATCGGGCTGTTGCTGATATGTTGGGGTTCGAGCACGACGAGCTGATCGGCAAGATGATCTTGCATCGTACTCATCCCGATGATCGCAACACCGATTTGCTGCTGTGGGAAGAATTACTCGACGGCAAACGCGATAGCTATACGGTCGAAAAACGGTACCTGCACAAAGATGGTCACATTGTGTACGGACGCATGACCTGTTCGGCAGTACGTGACGAAGAAGGCAAGATCACGTTTCTCGTCCGCTTGATCGAAGATATTTCCGCCCAACGCACTGCCGAAGCAGCACTCGAAACCAGCCGCCGCCTGCTGCAAGACATAATCAATCAGATACCAGCTTTGATCTTCGTCAAAGATGCCGAAGGACGCTATCTGATGGTGAACGAGCGATTAGCCGCCTTTTCCGGCTATGAACCGCAGGCGATGATCGGCAAACGTGACGACGAACTCTTCGCGCCAGCCCTGGCCGACTATTACCGCTCGTTCGATCGTGAAGTCATGCGCCATCGCCACCCGATTCAGCGCGATGATGACCGCTGGACGGCTGATGGGTTGACGGCGTTTACCACGATCAAATTTCCCCTGTTCGAACACGAGGGGAAAATCTACGGCATTGGCGGCATTGCGCTCGATGTCACCGAACGGCGCCGGATGGAGCGCGAACGCGAGCGGATCGAGCAGCAACTCCGCGAGACTCAACGGCTGGAAAGTTTAGGCGTTATGGCCGGCGGGATTACCCACGATTTCAATAATCTGCTCGTCGGCGTGTTAGGCAATGTGTCACTTGCCCTCAACGAACTGCCCGATGATCACCCTGCCTACCCCTTGCTGGCGCAAATCGAACAAGCTGCTTTGCGGGCCTCCGAGCTCACCAATCAATTATTGACCTACACTGGCCGCCACCAACCCGACATGCAACGGCTTGACCTGAACCGGGTTGTAGAAGAGATGCAAACATTGCTGCGCAGTATCTTACCCAGACGGGTTGATCTGATTGTTCAACCTTCTCCCACCTCATTACCGATCGAAGGCAACATTGCCCAAATCCGGCAGGTGTTGATGAATTTGGCCATTAACGGCGCTGAAGCCATTACCGGTAACGGCACCGTTACCATTGCGACTGAGGCGTGTGACGTCAGCGCCGATGAGATGGCCACGATGCAGATCGGCGCTGATCAGCCACCCGGACGTTACGTCGCGCTGATTGTCAAAGACACCGGCCACGGCATGGACGACATCACCAAAGCACGCATTTTCGATCCATTTTTCAGCACCAAATTTACCGGTCGCGGTCTTGGCTTGGCGGCAGTGAATGGCATTGTGCGCGCCCACCGCGGCGCACTGCACATTGCAACCGAACCGGATCATGGCACAACCTTTACCGTCTTTTGGCCAATGACGACCCTTGCTGATACCATCTCAACGACACCATCAGAGTCACCACCGACCCAAGCAGTGGTTAAACAGCCTTTGGCCCACATCGAACGATCGGCCTTGGTCGTTGATGATGAACCTGATGTGCGTATGGTTGCGCAACGGATGTTGCGCCGGCTAGGATTTACCGTCTACGAAGCTGCCGGCAGCGCCGAGGCGCAACAAGTGCTCGAACAGCACGGCCATCAATTGGCCCTCGCCCTTATCGACTTGACTATGCCGGGACAAACGGGTGATGAGCTGGCGACCGAACTCCTCAGTCGCTACCCTTCCTTGCGGATCGTTCTGATGAGTGGCTTCTCACAACAAGAATTACCAGCGTATTTGCGAGCAAGCGGTATGGTCTCTTTTTTGGCTAAGCCGTTTACGTTAAGCTCACTCACTACGATAGTAACCGCAGCCTTTTCATCGCATGCGTTATAATGGTCAAGATTCAGGTTGAGCAATGACCCAACCTGGCGCTGTATGAACAGACGAACTCACGCTATGATCATGACCCCCGTTGTGATTTCGCTCCGCGCGCAGAGCGATCTGCGCGCTCAATGGTTAGCCGAACGCTTGACGCTGCTGTTACCCGAACTAATGGAACGCACCAAGATCGATCTGTGGGTTGTAACTGCGCGTGAATACAATGAAGACCCGGTCATTATGACGCTGCTTCCAGCGCCGGCGATGAATGCCCGTCGCCGTACGATTCTGCTCTTTGCCCGCCGTTCTGACGGCACGGTCGAGCGACTGACGCTTGATCGCTACGGGTATGGCGATCTCTACCGGCAGGCTTGGAATCCTGACACTGAATCACAAGATGACTGCTTAGCTCGCCTCATCGCCGAGTATGATCCGCAGCGGATCGGGATGAATATATCTCAGACCTTTGCGTTTGCCGATGGCCTGACCTACACTGAATACCAACGTCTCTGCGCCGCACTTGGCCCTCGTTATGCCGAACGTTGCGTCAGCGCCGAAGCGCTGGTGATCGGTTGGCTCGAACGCCGTATTCCAGCCGAATTAGCGGTCTACCCGGAATTAGTTGCGCTTGGCCATCAGATCATCGCCGCCGCATTCTCGCGCGCCGTGATTACGCCCGGCGTCACCACGACCGATGATGTCGTGTGGTGGCTGCGCCAAACCATGCACGAGGCCGGCGTGCAGGCTTGGTTCCAACCAACCGTCAGTATGCAAGCTCGCGGTATGCCATTTGACGCCCCGCCAACCCGCAACCGGATCTGGCCCGGTGATTTGCTTCATTGTGATGTTGGCTTTTGCTACCTTGGTCTATGCACCGATCAACAGCAGCATGCGTATGTGTTAGCGCGCGATGAAACTGCGCCGCCGGCGGGGCTTATCGCCGCGTTAGCCCAAGCGAACCGGTTGCAAGATATTCTGTTAGATGAGATGCGGGTTGGGCGCACCGGCAATCAGGTATTAGCGGCAACCCGTGCGCGTGCGCTAGCTGAAGGTTTGCAACCTTCGATCTATTCGCATCCGCTTGGCTATCATGGCCATGCTGCCGGGCCAACGATTGGATTGTGGGATCACCAAGCGGGGGTGCCCGGCGCCGGCGATTACCCGCTGTACGACGAGACTGTTTACGCCATCGAGTTGAATAACGTGGCGCTTGTACCTGAATGGGGCAATCAACCGGTGCGCATTGCCCTCGAAGAAGATGCTGCGCTGACCGGGGGCGTTATGGCTTGGTTGCATGGCCGGCAAACGCAATTGCACGTGATCGAATAACGAAGGGTTTAGAGCAGGCATTGCTATAACGGCGGTGCTCTTCCACTCTTTATCCGCTATCTCTTGATCAGCGATGAAGGAGGTCGCATGACTTCGGTGGCCGTGCCCGAAACCGATACTCGCCGCGCGATTATGACCGTGTTGTTCGTGGGCGTCTTTATGTCGGCACTCGACTCGGCAATCATTGGCCCAATCGTGCCGGCATTGCGGGCAGCATTTGCGATTGACAATACCCAAGTGGTGTTGGTCTCGATTATCTTTACCCTCTGTTCGCTGAGCAGCACAACATTGATGGCCAGCCTCAGCGATCGCTACGGACGCCGCAATGTCTACCTGCTGAATGTCTTTGGCTTTGCCATTGGTTCGCTGCTGATCGCGCTGGCCTCCGATCTGACGATGGTGTTGCTGGGGCGCGCCGTGCAAGGCGTCTGCGCCGGCGGCATTACCCCTACCGCTAGCGCCGTGATCGGCGATGTGCTACCCTCAGCGGAACGGGCGAAGGCGCTGGGCTTAATTGGCGCGACTTCGGGGATGGCCTTTCTGGTTGGGCCGGTGATGGCTTCCTTGATCCTAGCCGTCGCTGATTGGCACTGGATCTTTTTACTCAATTTGCCGGTCGCCGCGGTGGTCATTTTCCTCGGATGGCGTGCCTTGCCTCGCTCGGCTGCCCATCACGAAGCGGCTAATGGCGCTTTCGACTGGCAAGGGCTGGTGCTGCTGGTACTGATCTTGGTCAGCACCACGCTCGGCATTAACCAATTGCTCGATCGCATCTTTGGGTTTACCATCTGGCCATGGCTCTTCCTCTTGGTGGCGGTGCTGACTCCTGTGCTGGCATGGCGCGAAACACGCGCGCTGGCGCCCCTGCTGCCGCCGCGGCTCTTTACTAACCGCCAATTGCAAGTCGTCTATCTGCTCGCCATCGGTTCCGGCATTTCGATGGGCAGCATTATCTTCATTACCTCGGTCGCGGTAAACTTTGGCGTACCAATCAGTCAAGCCGGCTTTTTCCTGCTGCCGCTAGTCTTCCTTGCCTCGGTGACCTCGGTGTTCGCCGGACGGTGGTTGCCGCAGATCGGCGGACGGATGACGATGGTGATCGGCTATAGCCAGTTGACGGTCGGCACGGCCCTGCTGGGCCTGCCACAAGCGCCATTCTGGCTGTTTGTGGTCGCTACCCTAATTATGGGCAGCGGCTTGGGCATTGTGGTCGGCGGCGCGTTGCGCGCCTTGGTGCTCGAAGAGGTGGCTGCCACCGACCGCGGCGTGGCCCAGAGCGTGATTAACATCACGATTAGCATCGGCACCCTGATCGCCGTGGCTCTCATGGCTAGTATCGCTGATAGCTTCGATTTCGCGACCGCCTACCTCGTCTGCGCCGGCGCAATGGCGCTGATGACGGTGATCAGCCTTGGCCTCCGTCGCCAATACAGCAAGTAACCGCAATAGCGTGAATGTGCTATCCTATCCGGCAATGGCATCAAGCCGGATAGGATAGGTATTGGCTATGCAGGTCGCTCTGGTACACGATTATCTGAACCAATACGGCGGCGCCGAGCGCGTGCTCGAAGCCCTGCACACACTCTTCCCGGCAGCGCCGGTCTATACGTCAATCTTTGATCCGGCAGCTATGCCGGTTGCTTACCAACAATGGGATATTCGCACTTCGTTTATGCAGCGCTTGCCGGCATGGCGCACCCAATTCCGCCGCTATGTGCCGCTGTATCCCGCCGCTTTCGAGCAGTTTGATCTGCGTGACTATGATCTCATTATCAGTAGCTCAAGCGCTTTCGCCAAAGGGATTATTCCCCGACCGGGAGCGCTGCACATGTGCTATTGCCACACGCCCATGCGCTTTGCGTGGCGCACCGGCGATTATGTCGCACGTGAACAGATTAGCGGCCTCCAAGCGCGTTTGTTGCCGTTTCTGCTCAACTATTTGCGCATGTGGGACACAACCAGCGCCAATCGGGTTGATCTCTTTATCGCCAATTCGCGCGAGGTGGCCGGACGGATTGCCCGCTACTACCGCCGCCCGGCGATGGTGATCCCGCCGCCGGTCGATCTGCCGCCCTACGAGCCACGCCAACCCGAAGACTTTTACCTCGCCGGTGGCCGGCTCATCCCCTACAAACGGCTGGAATTGGCGATCGAGGCCTTCAACCATCTGCGCCTACCGCTCAAGATTTTTGGTGATGGCCGCGATCGGGCGCGGCTCGAACGGATGGCTGGCCCTAACATCGAGTTCTTGGGGTGGGTGGATGAAGCAACCCGGCTCGACCTGTTCGCCCGCTGCCGCGCCTTTATCTTCCCCGGCGAAGAAGATTTTGGCATTACCCCACTGGAAGTGCTAGCAGTGGGCCGGCCCGTGATTGCCTTCGCTGCCGGCGGCGCACTCGAGACGTTGATCGAAGGCGTGACCGGACGCTTCTTCTATCAGCCCACCGCCGCTGCCCTAGCTGCCGCCGTCGCTCTCTCTCGCACCGATCCGGTCGACTCGCTCGCCCTGCGTCGCCACGCCGAACTGTTTAGTCGCGAGCGTTTCCTCACCGCGATGCGCACTTTTATCGATGAGGTATTGGCGGTCCACCGCGCCGGACGCCTGTTTGAGTTTGAGCAGAGCCTGCATCGCCAAACCGTAGCGGCGATGTGATAAGCAACGCACCGGCGTAAAGTGTAGTAAGATGTGCAAAGAACGGAGACGTTGCTCGACAACCTCTCGGCGTTCCTCTGAAATCTCGCGCGAGGCGCTACTAGCGACACTATGGAACTGATCACTCTCTTTCGTATCGCTCGCCGGTTTTGGCTGCTCATCCTGCTGCCGGCGCTCATTGCTGGCGGGTTGAGTCTCTGGTTCGATCTCCAACAACCGCCACGCTACGCTGCTACAGCGCGCCTGCTGATCACCTATCCGGTCATTGGGGCCGAAGATACGATCGAAAATTGGCAAATGACCGAGTTTCTAATCGACGACCTCCCGCAGGTCTTGAGCAGCGCGGCTTTCGCCGCCAAGGTAGAACCGCTGCTCGCGGACCGCAACGTCACCCTCAGCACCGCCGAGATTCAGCAGGGGCTACGGATGACGCCGCTCCACCGCGCCGTCGATCTGCGGGGTGAAGCATCATCGCCGGCAGCAGCGCAGGCACTGGCTGAAGCAGCCATTACCGTGTTGCAGAATGATGGCCTCGCCTTCTGGGGTCGGGCCGATACCCGCCTCAACGTCGTGGTGCTCGATGGGGTTGGCGATCCGCAACCGATCGTATCACGGCGCGCAATCGTGTTCGATGCCGCCCTCCGCGCCGCGTTGGGATTCGTTGCCGGGTTTGCGCTCGCGGTTGTCGCCACTGTACTGCGCCCAGTTAAAGGGGAACGTTTATGGAAATCCGCGACTATGTGAATGTGCTGTTCAAGCGCTGGTGGGTGATTGCCCTCACCGCAATCGCGGCGGTGGTTGGCGCGTATGCGATCAGCAAGTTGCTACCGCAAACCTTCCGCTCGCAGGCAGTCTATCTGGCGCTGGCGAATCAAGCCGACAACGGCCTCAACATTGTGCTGCGCAACTCGATGAATAGCTACCGCGAGCTGGTGATGCAACCAAGCGTGCTTGACCAGATCAGCCAGCAAATTGGCCTCGACATCAGCGGCGAACGCTTAATGCGCGATGTCAATATTCAACCCCGCCCCGACGAGCAAAAGATTGTGATCGAGGTCGATCTGCCCCGCCTCGATCAATCGCAGGCGCTGGCTGACGCCGTCGGCGAGCGCATCGTAGCCGAAGTCAACCGTATTAACGCCACCCTCGAAGGCACCGCCCGCATTAATGTGACCCGCATCCAGCCCGCCCGGCTGGTCGAGATCCGGCCCAATACCCGGATCAACATGCTGGCTGGCGCGATCCTTGGGTTGGTGGTAGGCGTCCTGCTGGCGTTTGCGCTCGAATACCTCGACGACACGCTCAAAACACCGGAGGATGTGGAACGCTTTGTCGGCCTGCCGACCCTAGGGGCAATACCGCTGGCCGAGAAGTGAGTTTATGTTTAGATGAAGGGCGGTCGCGCTACTGCTGCGCCGCCCACCGCTTCGCGCCTTCGCGTACATTGTAAAGACAGGCAGGAGTGATGCTCGTGACATCGTCGCCCGAGCAGGTGCTGATCACGCTGCGCGAACCGGCTTCCGCCGCCGCCGAAGCGTATCGCACGCTGCGCACCAATATTCTCTTTTCGAGTCTCGATAAGCCGATCCATACCTTACTGCTAACCGCTGCCGAGCCCACGCCGGAAAAGAGCCTGACCGCCGCGAATCTGGCCGTCACCATGGCCCAAGCCGAACAGCGGGTCTTACTGGTCGATTGCGATCTCCGCCAACCGGCCCTGCACACCATCTTTGGCATCTCAAACGAGCAAGGTCTCACCAGTTCGATCCTCGATCAAGATGCGCCGCTCGCTATCCAGCCGACCGACGTGCCGGGATTAAGCTTGCTGCCCAGCGGGCCGCTGCCTCCCCGTCCCGCCGACCTGCTCGGCTCGCGTCGCATGGAAGGGCTGCTGGCCCGCTTGCGCCAAACCGCCGACATCGTGATCTTCGACACGCCGCCAGTGCAAAGCTACACCGACGCCCTCGTGCTATCGACCCGCGTCGATGGCGTTTTGCTGGTCGTGCAAGCTGGCCGTTCACGCCGCGACCGGGTGCGTGAAGCGCGCCAAAAGCTCGAAAAGGTCAAAGCCAACCTGCTCGGCGTTGTCCTCAGTAATGCGCGCACGTAGAAGGGACATCACGCTGCTATGCCCCTCCCTGCGTGTCAGTGCGAGCCGCGCGGAGGGGCATCGCGCTGCTATGCCCCCGCGCGGCGCAGCAATCCCCCGCTTCAGCGAACGTAATCCGCTCAGCATTCGTTCTCGCCGCAGCGGGAGATTGCTGCGGGGGCTGCGCCCCCCCGCAATGATAAATTCGGAGCATAGCGACTCTCTACCCCCTCCCACCGCAAAGCAATCTCCCAGATCACCGAATCAGCCCGCTCCGGTATAATGCTTATTAATACAACCGATTGCTTCGAGGGCGGGCACACAGCGCCTCCGCGTTTTACCGCCTCGCAACGACACAAGGCCAGTCAAGCTTCACATCAGTGCAGCTCCACAAGGACACACTGGGTAGGGACGCTATGCAACCGACCATCCTCGTCGTCGATGACGAAGCCAGCATTCGCAACGTCGCCAAAGCCTATCTCGAACATGCCGGCTACCGCGTCTTGTGCGCCACCACCGGCCCCGAAGGCTTGCAAATGGCACTCGAAGATCAACCCGATCTGATCGTGCTCGACTTAATGCTGCCCGGGATGGACGGAATGGAACTCGCTGCCCGCCTGCGCGAACATTCCGACGTCTTCATCCTGATGCTCACCGCGCGCAGCGACGAGATGGATCGCGTCGCCGGCCTACGCGTAGGTGCCGACGACTATTTGACCAAACCGTTCAGCCCGCGCGAACTCGTCGCCCGCGTCGAAGCCATCTTGCGCCGGCGCCGCGGCAAACCGGCCAAGAGTTCGATTATGCGCTTCACCTACGTCGAAATCGATCCCGACACCCGCGAAGCGCGCGCCGCCGGCCAACTGCTCGAACTCACTCCCACCGAATTCGATCTGTTACTAGCCCTCGCTCGTAACCACAACCGCGTCCTTAGCCGCGAAGACCTGATTGAGAAGGTGTGGGGAGCCGATTTCTACGGCACCGACCGCGTGGTCGATGTCTACGTCAGCCAAGTCCGGCGCAAAATCGAAGCCCTCACTGGCGAAAACCTCATCCGCACCGCCCGCGGCGTCGGCTACCGCTTCGTCGATATACCGGCATAGAGGGCAACCCATACCCATGGGAGCCGCACAACCGTGCGGCCCTACGCAGCGGTTCAATGGCACTGTAGATGGGAACCACACTGCCGTGCGACTGTACGAATCTTGGTGATGCAACGTATGATTCATTTCTGGCGACAACTCCGCTGGCAAATCATCGGCGCCCAAATGCTGGTCGTCGTTGTTGGCGTGGTAGCGCTCAGCCTCACCGCCAACGCCCTGCTCGAACAGACGGTCTCTTCCGACCAACTTGCCACTGTGCGCGCTGCCGTTATTCAAGCGCTCACGGTCGCCGCGATCGCCGCCACCATTGCCGGCCTCACCACCAGCATTTTGCTCGTGCAAGGCATCTTGCGTTCGCTGCGCAGCATCGCCCACAGCAGCCAGCGCATCGCCGCCGGACGTTACGACGAGCGTGTACACGTACCAGCCAGCGATGAACTGCGCGCCGTCGCCGAGAGCTTCAACCAGATGGCCGAAGCGCTCGAACAGATCGAACAGCGCCGCGTCGCCATGATTGGCAACGTCGCCCACGAACTGCGCACGCCGCTAGCCGGCATCGAAGGCTACCTCGAAGGCTTAATCGACGGCGTGCTACCGGCGGAAGCCGATACCTTCCTCGACATGAAACAGGAAGTGCGCCGCCTACGCCAGCTGGTTGACGATCTGCAAACCCTCTCACGAGTCGAAGCCGGTCAAATCTCATTGCACTTCACTACCTTCGACATCAACGACGTCATCCGCCGCACCGTCGCCCAACTCCAGCCACAAGTGCTCGACGGCTGTTTGCAAGTCGTCTGCAAACACACCGACCAGCCGCTGCTCACCCGCGCCGATCCCGATCGCGTCGCCCAAATCCTGCTCAACCTGCTCGGCAATGCCGTGCGCTACACCCCCGAAGGAGGCTGCATTACCGTTCGCTCAGCACTGGTTGACGAACAAGTGCAGGTCACTGTTGAAGACACCGGCATCGGCATCGCCCCCGAACACCTGCCCTACATCTTCGAACGCTTCTACCGCGCCGACCCCTCACGCTCGCGAGCCAGCGGCGGCAGCGGCATCGGCCTCACCATCGCCCGCCATCTGGCTTGGGCCATGGGTGGCGACATCACTGCGTATAGCGCTGGCCTCGGCAAAGGCAGCGCCTTTACCGTCACCTTGCCCCGTAGTACGGTGTAAGCGCTAGCAGGGAAAGGTGGCGCCCCCCCCAACGACACATCCGCTTGATATATCCGTTCAACGGAACTACAATGTAATTACAGGAGGGGCGTATGGCTACCCTTATCAAAACACGACTTATCAAAATTGGCAACTCTCGCGGTCTTCGCATCCCGGCAGTGTTGCTTGAACAGTTGCAACTCACCGATCTCGTTGAGATTGAAGTCGGCGATGACCACCTTATTATTCGGCGCGGCAAACCGCCGCGCGCAGGGTGGGCCGAAGCATTTCAGCATATGGCGGCTCAAGTCGACGACCGGTTGCTCTTGCCGGACACCGGTCTCAACCAATGGGAGGAAACTGAGTGGGAGTGGTAGAGATGCTTCCGTGGAGCAATCGTGGTGCAAGTCAAACGCTTTGACGTGTTCCTCGTTCAACTCGATCCAACGCTTGGCGCTGAAATTCAAAAAACACGCCCCTACCTCATCATCTCCCCCGATGAGATCAATGACTTTCTACAGACGGTCATTATCGACCCAATGACAACCCGTCTACATTCCTATCCAACGCGCGTGACTTGCCGTTTCCAAGATCGTGACGCCTCAATTGCGCTCGATCAGATCCGCACAATCGCTAAGAGCTGCTTAGTGAGCTATCTGGGCCACATTGATCGCTTCACTCAGAAACAGGTACTGGCTGTGCTGGCCGAATTGTTCTCGGAATAGCAAGTAGCCGCCTCTTTGCCCCACCCTAGCCATCCCTCTCCGGGTTGAGAGGCGGACAGAACACTTGGTTAAGTACAACTGTATGATCGCTCTGCGATGCCTCAACCCCTGCCCGCGGCACCCCCTCTCCCGCCGTCAGGTGGGAGAGGGGGTGGGAGGTGAGGGTCAACGACCAAGCTGCAAAGCAAGCCAAGCCGCAGAGGGATCTAACGCAAAGGCGCAAAGCCCGCTAAGATCGCAAAGATTTGGAATATGGGGAAGAGAACAGCCTGCCCCCTTCTCCGCGTCCTCTGCGGTAACATTCCACCTCTTCCCAGCGGGGGGAGACTAGGAGGGGCCAATCTAAGATGCAAAGATGTTCGGGGATGGTGATGATCCTCGGCGTCGTCTGCGCCCCCTGCGGTAAAACTTCTATCAGCCTGCGCAACGTTACGGTTGCGGCAGCACCGGGCAGATCGACGGCGGATTTTCCGGCGGTGTAATGCCAAAGTACGCTTGCATGATCTGCGTTACCGCTGGCACTGCAATCGTCGATGAACCGTCGTTGAGGTCGCCGACGCCTTCAACCAGCACGACCACCACGATCTCAGGGTTCTCGTAGGGCGCAAATCCCACAAACCACGCATGGCTCTGCCGCACCATCCGACCATCGGTAGTGATGAGCAACGGTCCAAACTCGGCAGTACCGGTTTTGCCGGCAATGCGCAGGCCCGAACAGGCTTCGCGCGCCGCAATGCCCAAACCATCGGTGATCGAGGCCAAGAGACCTTGACGGATGGCGGCCAGATGCTGCGGCTCGATCGGCGCTTTGCCCAGCGGTTCAGGTTGGATCTGCTGCACAAGCTGGCCGTTCTCATCGACAATCCGGTCAACCACGTGCGGGCGATAGAGGGTGCCATCGGTCGCGATGGCACCGGCTGCCACCGCCAGTTGCAGCGGCGCCACTTCGAGATAGCCCTGCCCGATCGCCGTGTTGTAGGTATCGCCGGTCGTCCACGCTTCGCGCAAGACCTGCGCTTTCCACGCCCGCGTCGGCACTCGCCCGCTGGCCTCGCCAACTAAATCGATCCCGGTCGTGCGGCCAAAATTGAACCACGACAACCCCTCTACCAACTGGTCAATGCCGAGTCCGGTGATTCGTAAGGAGCGCTGGTCGAGATTAGTTGCTTGATCGTTGCCGCCGGCGATGCTGGCGAAAAAGACGTTTGACGAGAGGCGCAGCGCGTCGCGGACATCGATCTGGCCATTATCGCGATTGCGCACCGAGTTGGGCAAGATAAACTCGGCACCGCTCCGCTCGATCAGGCGCAAGAGGCCGGGATCGCGCAGTTTGGTATCGGCGGCGATCACGCCTTGTTGCAACGCCACTGCGCCAACAAACTGCTTCAGGGTCGAACCGGGCGGGTATTGGCCGGCGATGGCGCGATTGGTAAACGGCGCCAGCCGTTGCAGCTCGCGCTGCGCTTCGGCGCTCGGCGGCGCGAGCAATGCCCGCAAATCATTGGCCCGCGCCGGATCAACCCAGATGTTGTTGTCGTAATCGGGCAGGCTGACCATCGCCAACACCCGCCCATTCCGCGGATCGATCGCCACCGCAACGCCGGCTACAATCGGGTCATAGGCCCGCTTATGCGCCTCGCGCGCCGTTTGACGCCGTTGCTCTCCTTCATTGATCCAGCGCTGCAAGATGCGCTCGACTTCAGCCTGAAATTGGGCATCAATGGTCAACACGAGATCATAGCCGTTGGCGACCGGGCGCAGCGTAGTGACATCGCTGACCGGACGCTGCAACGCATCGACCAGCAACGAGTCAATCCCCATCTGGCCGCGCAGCACCTGCTCATACGCGCCTTCAAGGCCATCTTTGCCAATCTGATCGCTCGGCAGGTAGGGCGGCAAGCCAACGCTGGCTGGGTCGATCCGCTTGGCCATCAAGCCACAGATCGGCGCATTCGCAGTAATATCAACCAACCCACGCAACCACGAGCTGGCCGGGTTCACGGCTACTAGCTCGCAGGCGTTGATCCGGCCCACGTAGCCAAGCAGGTGCGACAGCGAGGGAATGGCGCTGCTCAACGGGTAACGCCGGCGGAAGCCTTCGATCACTCGCGCGCCGGGCAGGTAGTTGGCGTTTTCGCGCAACGCTAACACTAACTCCGGCGAAATATCCTCTTTAATCATGACCGGCTGGTAACTCCGCGCGTTGGCCTGTTGCAAAAGCTGTTCGACCGGATTAGCCAGCATCGCGACGTCGCGATAGGTTTGGCTGATCGTGAGCGCGCGCAAGATATCGGGTGGGGCAATGGTGAGCGTAAGGGCCGCAGTGGACGTGAGCGAAGGCAGCGGCCCCAATGCAGCTAACTCGGTGCGCAAGCCGGGGTTCGTTTCGAGCGCGCTGGCCGGGTCAATAATGAGGAATGCCGGCAACCCGGCAATTTGCGCCAGCCGCGCCAACGTCAGCGCCCGCTGCTCAGGCGCGCTGCTTGCTGACGGCAATTGGCCCGGCACCACCGCCAAATTATAGATCGGCACGCTCTCGGCGAGCAATGCACCACGCGCATCAAGGATCTCGCCGCGGCGCGGTTGGTTGGTCAGATACCGGCGGGTGGTGACTTCAATATCGGCGCCGAATCGCTGCGCATCAGTTTGCACCAGTTGCAGTTGCGCTAGCCGCGCCACCAGCACGACCACCACCAGCAACAAGATACTCCGTAGCGCAATGAGTCTCGCCATCACTGGGCATCAGCCTTTCGCTTGTCTACCCATCCGCTCGCACTAACCGGTGAACAATCGCCACCGCCGGCAGGGTTGGGATCAAAGCCAGCAGCACCGACGGCGCCACCACCTCCAACCCATACGTCCGCCAGTCTTCGATTGCCGGCAAGGCAATCAGGACAAGCGTTCCTTCGTAGATGACGGTACCGATCGCCACGGCCAACAAAGGCACGAGCGGACGTTCCACTGCAAACCGCCGGGCAGCTAAACCAACAAGCGCCACCGCCAAAAGGTGAGCGATGGCATGGCTGCCGAGCGGCATGGTGCCTAACACATCAAGCGCCAACCCGCCATAAAATGCCCACCACAACCCGCGCATCAATCCGCGCACCGGTTCGGCGGTGCCGGCGCCGACCAAGGCGCGCGCAATTGCCAGCACCAGCAGGATCGGGACGCTAAAACCCGCGAGGCCCGTCAGCAGTGTTACCTGCACGAGCGCCAGGGCCAGCAACACCAAAGCCAGCCCCAACTCGCGCGCCAGCCGTTCTTCTATTCGTCTTGGCTGAGTATCACCCACACGTAGCGCACCTGATCCGGATCGACGAAGGGCCTGATCGCACCTATCTGGCGCTGTCCCTCTTGCTGTACCCTCTCGATCGCACCAATCGGCACGGCTGCCGGCATCGCCGCCAGATCGAGGGGCAGATCAAGCGCCCCGCTCAAACCGGCGGTCACCACCCGCTCTCCCTCCCGCATCGTCACGTTGCGATCGATTAATTCCAACCGCAAGCGTGAGCCGCGTTGCCATTGGCCTTGCATCAACCCTAGTGGTGCGCCATCGGCCTGCAACACCCGCACGCTGAGCTGGCTGCTAATATCGGTGATCATCAACACATCGGCAGTGCGCGGCCCAACAGACTCAACCACGCCAATCAGCGCCGGAGGGCCGCCCGGTTGCTGACCAATCACCGCCATGCCCACCTGCACGCCATCCTCAACCCCGCGCGCGATGGTTAACACCCGCCGCGCCGCATCCGGCGCACGCACCATCACCTCAGCACCGAGGATTTTCCATGGATATGTGCGCGTAATGGATAGTTGCTGGCGTAAAAAGATATTCTCAACCCGCGCCTGTTCCAGTCGCAATACTTCGCTGTTGAGGCGCGCATTTTCCGATTCCAGTTCGGCAATCCGGCTTTGCAACGCGGCCACGTCACGCGGTGCCGCCCACCACGACTCGATCATCGCACGGCGCTCGGTCAACCAGCCGGCCAGCGGTTGCACCGCCTCGCGCACCGCCAACCGCGCCGGCGCCACAATCCCTTGCCGGTCGAGAACGATCAGCAGCAGGCTGATCAGCGCCAGCCCAACCGCTAGCGCAGCCACGCGCCAATAATGGCGATCGCCGCTGCGATCACGGCGTAATTTCAGAGGACGATCATTGAGAAAGTCGCGCATGCGCTATCTCCGCACCCGCCGGCTCGTTTGCGCGCGCGTCAGAATATCTTGATAGACGCTGTTATCGAAGTGTTCGACCATCTTGCCGGCGCCGCGCGCCACGCACGAGAGCGGGTCTTGCGCGATATGCACCGGCATGCGCGTCTCAGCCGCAATCCGCTTGTCAAGCCCGTGCAGCAACGATCCGCCGCCGGCCAGCATGATCCCATGCTCCATAATATCGGCCACCAGCTCCGGCGGCGTCTCTTCGAGCGCGGCCCGCACTTCGGCGACAATGGCGTTCACCGGGCCGGCAATGCCTTCGCGTAATTCAACCGAGCTGACTTCAATCGCTTTGGGCAAACCGGTCAGCAGATCGCGCCCGCGCAACACCACCTTAATCTCTTCATCAAGCGGATAAGCCGAACCGGCGGCAATCTTTGCTTTTTCGGCCATCCGTTCGCCGATCAAGAGGTTGTATTCGCGGCGGGCAAACTGGATGATCGCCTCGTCAATCTCGTCGCCGGCGATCCGGATCGAGTGATTGATGACAATGCCGCCAAGGGCAATCACCGCAATCTCGGTGGTGCCGCCGCCAATATCAACGATCATCGACCCGATCGGCTCTTCGACCGGCAAACCGGCTCCGATCGCAGCCGCCATTGGCTCTTCCACCACGTAAGCTTCGCGCGCCTTGGCATTCAACGCCGCTTCGCGCGCCGCTCGCTTCTCGACTTCCGTCACGCCTGATGGCACGCCAACCACCACCCGCGGACGGGGATCGACCAGCGGCAACGCGGCATAGGCATGCGCCTTCTTGATAAAGTAGGCCAGCATCTGCTCGACCACATCGAAATCGGCGATCACACCATCCTTCAATGGCCGCACCGCTACGATATTGGCCGGCGTCTTGCCCACCATCGCCTTGGCTTCCGCCCCGACCGCATGCACCTTCTTGGTGCGCGTATCGATGGCCACTACCGATGGTTCGCTAATCACGATGCCCTTGCCGCGCACATGCACCAAGGTGTTGGCAGTGCCCAAATCAATGCCGAGATCGCGGCTAAACGCACCAAAAATCGTATTGAAGGGGTTGAGACCCACGAGTACACTCCACGTCTTACCCGCCGGCAGCCCGCTGCTGCCGTCACCACATGCATGAATTGAACGCCATTGTGATCCGGTGAACACCCGGATCGAATCGCTATATTATAGCATACCGGCCAAACATAATGAGACACGGATATGCACGGATCCAATCCGTCGCATCCGTGTGAATTCGGCGCCCATTCCCCCTCATCACGCATAGCGTCATTTGACTTTTCGGCGGCTTTATGACACAATTGCTATGCTGCTTCGTTGCAAGCACGTGGACGTGTTCGCCGTAAGCATTGCCGTAGGTTAGTTCGCTCGCCGGATGATGAAGATGCCACATCCCAACATTACGCGGCATTGCTGCTATGGCTTCTGGCTCGCATTGAGCTAGAAGATTTTTGTTGTCGTGAATATCACAAGCCTTCCGCAACGACCGGTCTATCCATTCTCCGCCATTGTCGGCCAAGAGCGGCTCAAACGCGCTCTGATTCTCAATGCGATCAACCCGCGCATTGGCGGTGTGCTGATTCGCGGCGAGAAGGGGACGGCCAAATCAACCGCGGTGCGCGCGCTGACGCGCCTGTTGCCATCGATCAAAGTGGTGGTTGATTGCCCCTACAGTTGCGATCCCGATACGCCGGCGACGCTGTGCGCTTCTTGCCAAGCTCGCCTCGCGCAGGGGCCATTGCCAACGATGGTGCGCCCGATCCGGCTGGTGGAACTGCCGGTTTCAGCCTCGGAAGACCGAGTGGTAGGCTCGCTTGATCTCGAACATGCGATTACCGAAGGCCAACGCCGCTTTGAGCCGGGGTTGCTGGCGCAAGTCAATCGCGGTGTCCTCTACGTCGATGAGGTCAATCTACTCGATGATCATCTCGTCGATCTGCTGCTTGACGCCGCGGCAATGGGGGTGAACACCGTCGAACGCGAGGGGGTGAGTGTGTCGCACCCGGCCCGTTTTATCCTCGTCGGCACGATGAACCCGGAAGAAGGTGAATTGCGCCCGCAGTTGCTCGACCGGTTCGGCTTGGCGGTGGAAGTGGTTGGTCTGACCGATGTGAATGACCGGGTGGCTGTCATCGAGCGGCGCATGGCCTACGAGGCCGATCCGTTCGGCTTCATCCAGCAATGGCACGAAGCGGAAGAAGCGTTGGCGCAACGGATTGCCGCTGCCCGCGCCTTGCTGCCCCAAGTGCGGATCGATCGCACCGATATGGCGGTCGTCGCCAGTCTCTGCATTGAAATGGGGGTTGATGGCCACCGCGCCGATCTGACCATCCTTGAAACGGCCCGCACCCACGCGGCTTGGAGTGGCCGGCGCATGCTGCTCGCTGACGATATCCGGCTGGCCGCCGAACTGGCTCTGCCCCACCGCATGCGCCGCCAACCGTTCGGCGAGGTCAAGCTTGACGAGCAACGGATGGCCAACATCCTTGACCAATACGGCAAGCGGGTCGAAGAGGTCAGCGCACAGGCTGAAGTAAAAAAAAACCCTGACCTCACCGATGTAAGCAATAGCAACGACGAAGGCGGTAACGAGAGCGGCGGCGGCAGCGCCACAGTTCCGGTTGGCGGGGCCGGTACGCCCGAAGCGACTACCCCAACCGACGACAAGGCAACCGGCGGCGCTGAATATAAGGCCGGTGATATCTTTAAACCGCGCCGCCTCGAAGCGACGCCCGATCGCCTCCAGCGTCACGCTCCCGGACGTCGCTCGCGCTCGCTCACAACGCGTAAGCAAGGCCGCTATATTACCAGTCGCCGCGCCGCGCGCGTGACCGATTTGGCGCTCGATGCCACCTTGCGCGAAGCGGCGATCTATCAGCGGAAGCGTCGCACCGAGTTGATGCATACCATTGGTACGCTGCATCGTCGCCATCCAAAGGTGTTGCTTAAGCGGTCTGACCTCCGCCAAAAGGTGCGGGTCCGACGCACGCGCAATGCGGTGTGCTTCGTGGTTGATGCCAGTTGGAGTATGGCCGCCGAAGAGCGCATGCAAGCCACCAAAGCCGCCGTGCTCTCGCTGCTGCGCGATGCCTATCAGCGCCGCGATCAGGTGGGGTTGGTCAGCTTTCAGCGCGATTATGCCCGCGTGTTGCTGCCGTTGACCAATAGCGTCGAATTGGCGCAACGCCGCTTGCAATTGATGCCGACCGGCGGCAAGACGCCGTTATCACGCGGGTTGATCACCGCCTTCGAGCTGCTCGAACGCGCTCGCCGGCGTGATACAGAAGTGGTACCGCTGATGGTACTATTAACAGACGGGCAGGCAAATGTGGCGCTGTCTGACTTGCCGCCCCAGCAAGAGGCGTACCGGATCGCAGAGATGATCGCGTCGCATCAGATCCATTCAATTGTGATCGATACCGAGCACCCGAATTTCGATCGGGGGCTCTCGCGCCGGCTGGCCGAATGTTTGCGCGGTGTGTACTATCGGTTGGAAGATCTACACGATGACGGCCTTGTCCGCGCGGTGCGGCAGCAAATGCGTTCGTAACATACGTCGGTGCGCGTCCGGCAACGTGGTTGCTTGATGCCACAACCATAGCTTCGGTAATCGTTTACGTGAGGAGGAAGGTAGGCAATGACGGATCAGGTACGTAGGGATGAGGTCGCTGCGGGCGAGCTGCCTGACACGCCTCTCGCGGCAGCTACTGCTCCGGCGGCTGAGGCTGCCGTCGCCGCGCTTACTCAGCCGGCAGAGGCGGTAGCGCCTACCCCTGAGCAGGAGGCGGTCCAGCCCGCCGCCGCAGGGGAGGCTGCTGATGCTCCGGCGGCAATGGCTCCAGCCACCGCAGGAGAGGGTGCGTCCACTGAGGCGGAACCGGCTGGTGCGAGTTTTACGCCGGTTGGTGAACAACAACCGCAAAAGCCGCGTCGGTTGAAGGATTTGCAACCCGGCATGGAACTCGAGGGCAAGATTACGTCGATCGCATTGTACGGCGTCTTTGTGGATATCGGCGTGGGCCGCGACGGTCTCGTCCATATCTCAGAGATGAGCGATCGCCGAATAGAGACGCCTTCGGAATTGGTACAGATCGGCGATACGGTGAAGGTGTGGGTCAAGAGCATCGATACCGATGCGCGCCGCATCAGCTTGACGATGCGCGATCCTGCGCAGGCGGAAACGCCGCGCCGCGCGCGCCAACCGCAGCAACCGCAGCAACCGCGCCGCCAAGAGATCGACCGCGAGAAGCTGGCCAGCCTGCGCGTCGGCGATGTCGTCGAAGGCGTGATTACCGGCTTTGCCCCCTTCGGCGCCTTCGCCGATATCGGCGTCGGTAAAGATGGCTTGATCCACGTCAGCGAACTGGCCGAAGGCCGGGTTGAGAAGCCGGAAGATGCGGTAAAGGTCGGTGAGCGCTATCAGTTTAAGGTGCTTGAGATTGATGGCGAGGCTGCCCGCATCAGCTTGAGCCTGCGCCGGGCCCTACGCACCCAGCGGATGCAGCAGCTTGAGCCGGGCCAGATTGTCGAAGGCACCGTGAGCGGTATCGCCACCTTCGGCGCGTTCGTTGATATTGGCGTTGGCCGCGATGGCCTCGTCCATATCTCGGCACTCGCCCCACACCGCGTAGCCAAGGTTGAAGAGGTGGTCAAGGTTGGCGATAAGGTGAAGGTGAAAGTGCTCGGCGTCGATCAGCAGAGCAAGCGGATCAGCCTGACCATGCGTCTCGAAGAGGAGCAGCCGGAAGCAGCGGCGAGCTCTGAGGCGAGCGAGCCGGTGGAAGAGACCGCGCCTGCCCGTGGTGGCCGCAGCAACTTTGAACGCTACACCGCTGCTGCACAGGCAGCCCGTGAGCGCGGCGAACGCGGCGAGCGCGGCGAGCGCGGCGAGCGGCGTGACCGGCGCGAACGGCGCAATGCCCAACCGGATCCTGAAATGTATGTGGTCGGCGAAGAGGAAGAAGACGCTTTTGAGGGCAATGCGACCCTCGAAGATCTGTTGACGAAATTCGGCGGGCCGAGCAACCGCCGCGATCGTGACCGCGATCGCCGCCGCCGCGACCACGATGATGACGACGACGAGATTGAGCGTCCATCGAACCGGCGCCAGCGCGATGCGATCCGGCGCACCCTCCAGCAAATCGGTCACGATGAATAGACGCATCGCGTAAGGATAGTAATTGGTCTGCCGGCAATGTTGCCGGCAGGCGACTATTTGACATGCATCCAGCGCGACGAGTATAATGGCAACAGTTTTTGTCAATAAAGAGATAATCTCTGAGGAGTAAATACAATGCCCAAGCGAACATGGCAACCGAAACGCATCCCGCGCCGCCGCAAGCACGGCTTTCGGGCGCGGATGGAGACCAAAGATGGGCGCGAAGTGCTCCGCCGCCGGCGTCTCAAGGGGCGCTGGAAGCTGACGGTCAGTGATGAGCGGCGAGCAGTGCGTCGCGGACACCGCTAATGACGGGATGGGACGGGTTATCGCCGACAGTGTCGCCTTCAGCGGCTGGCCATTGCGCCATCTGTGGCCGATAGCTCGTTTGTTTTTTTTACCCATGCGACGCGCAAATCGGCTCCGCCGGCCCGAACAATTTCGCCGCGTGCGCCAAGAAGGTCGCACCGTCACATCACCGTGGCTGGCCCTGACTGTCGCACCGGGCCGGCGCAATGCAGTGCGCTGCGGGTTCGTCGCTGGCCAGCGCATCGGCGGTGCAGTGCAACGTAATCGTGCTCGCCGGCGCGTCCGTGAGGCAGTTCGCCTGCTGCTGCCGTCATTGCAGAGCGGCTACGATTTGGTTTTTATTATCCGCTCGCCGGAAGTGGTTGAAACGCCCTTTAGCCAGTTACAAGCCGATATTGCCGCACTCCTGCGGCAGGCCTGCCTCTTGAACGCGCCGGAACCAGAATCAACTGCATCAACATCGGCTACCTCGCATCCACAGCACGAACGGGGATCATCATGAACATTTGGTCGGCATTTGTTGGTTTGCTCGAACAATTGCTGCTCTTCTTCTCATCATTGACCGGCAACATGGCGCTAGGGATCGTGCTCTTCACGATCGCGGCCCGCCTCTTTATTCTGCCCCTGACCCTCAGCTCGCTCCGTTCGAGCCGCCGCATGCAAGAGGTGCAGCCGATCTTGAAGGAGATCCAGCGCAAGTACGGCAAAGATCCGCAGCGTCTCCAAGAGGAGACGCTGCGCGTCTACCGCGAGCATAAGATTAACCCGGTCGGTGGATGTTTGCCGCTCTTGTTGCAATTGCCGATCTTTTTCGGCGTGTACCAAGCGGTGTATCACCTGATGGTGCCCGAACAGCGGGTCAACCTGAGCACCGCCGCCACTGAAATGCTCAAAGACGAACGGCTGGCCCAGATCCTTGCCGCCCCCTTCTTTGGCATGGATCTCGGTATGCCGGCGTTTGGCCCGAATGGTTTCGCCGGCTTCGCCTATCTCATCTTGCCGGTGCTCTCGATCGTCTTGCAGTTGATGCAACAATTGATGGCGACGCCGCGGGTGCAAGATCCGCAACAAAAGGCGTTTACGCAGGCAATGCTGATTATGCCGTTCGTTTTCGGCTACATTGCCTTTACTTTTCCGACTGGCGCCGTACTGTACTGGGTCATTAGCAGCGTCATTGGCGTGATCCAGCAGTATTTCACCTCAGGCTGGGGGTCGCTGGCTAATTACCTGCGCTTCCTGCCCCCTGACAACCGCCCGGCCCCGGCATTGTCGTTGGCGCCAGCTACTGCGGCTCAGGCGGCTGAAGCGCAGGCCGAAACCCCAAAGGTCGATTTCTGGTCGGTAATGCGGCCATTGACTGAAGCGCCGGTTGAATCGAGCGAGACCGCTGGCGAAGAGCATCGCACAGCGCGCCAGCACCCCAATCCGCGTCGCCGTCGCTAGGAACAAGAAACGTTTAAGCAGACGGTCACAGTGACCGAGAGGTGTCTATGAAGCGCATCGAGATCAGCGCGCGCACCGTCGCCGAAGCTGTCGAGCTGGCGTTGGCCCAATTGGGCCGCGATCGCGATGAAGTGGCGATTGAGGTGCTTGATCCGGGCGAGAATGGTGATGAAGCATTGGTGCGCGTCACCGTTGTCGAAGATGAAGAAGAGCGACCGTCCATCGAGAAGGTGAGCGCTATTGCCCAACGCATTCTCGAAGATCTGCTCGAACGCATGGATATCCATGCGTATGTGACGGCTGTCGTCTCGCGGGTGCCCGGCCCGCAGGGTGAAGCAGAGGATACGATTACCTTGCACGTTGAGGGCGCCGATGAAGAGGCGATGGGCTTGCTGATCGGACGCCGCGGCGAGACGCTGCGCTCGCTCCAATTTTTGCTGAACCTGTTGGTGAGCCGGCGCGTGCATGCATGGCCGCAGTTGGTGGTTGATGTGGGTAATTATCGCCAACGCCGCCAAGAGTCGCTCGAAAGCCTTGCCCGCCGGATGGCGGAACGGGTGCGCCAGACGGGCCGGCCTATTATGCTGGAACCTATGGCGGCCTACGAACGGCGGATTGTTCACCTTGCCCTGCGCGACGACAAGACGATTTATACCGAGAGTTCCGGCGAGGGCGAGAATCGCAAGATTGTGATCTATCCGGCAAAATCGTAACTGGTAGGGGGCTGGGTGCTCACTAGCCCCCACTTGCTTCTCGCGTCATACCCCTCTTGCCTTCACGTCTGCGCTGCCATCCTATGATTGATTTTGTTGCTATCGGCCACGTGACTCGCGATCTGTTGCCGGCTGGCGCCACTGCCGCTGGCGGTGCCGCTCGCTTCGCTGCCCTGCTAGCGCAACGGCTTGGCTTGCGTCCGGCTATTGTCACCGCGAGCGCCGAACCGGCTCCCGCTGGGGTGGCATGGGCGAACATTGCGACGCACGTGAGTTCAACCTTTGAGAACCGCTACACGCCCGCTGGCCGGCGCCAGTGGCTCCATGCGGTGGCGCCGGCGATTAGCGCGACCGCGATTCCGCCCGGTTGGCGCACTGCCCCCATCGTCTTGCTCGGCCCGGTCGTGCATGAATGCCCTCCGGCATTAACCGCAGCGTTTCCGAGCGCCTTGATCGGCGCCACAGCACAGGGATGGCTGCGCGATTGGAACAATGACTTGCCATCACCCGTTCGGCTGCGCCGCTGGCAACCCGCGCCCAAAGAGCTAGAGCGCGTGCATGTGCTCAGTCTCAGCAGTGAAGATGTGGGAGGTGATGACGAATTAGCCGCCTATTACGCCAGCGCAACCCCGATCGGCATTGTCACCCACGGCGCGCGCGGCGCAACGATGTTCTTGCACGGCAGGCCGCACCATATCCCTGCCTACCAAGCCCAAGAGTGCGATCCAACCGGTGCCGGCGATGTCTTTGCCACCGCCTTCCTCATCCGGCTGTGGGAAACGGGCGATCCTTTTGCGGCGGCCCGCTTCGCCGCCGCTGCGGCGGCCTGTGTCGTGGAAGGGGTCGGTGATACGGCATTGCCCGATCGGGCGCGGATCATCCAACGGATGGCCGGAGATAACCGGGCCGTTGACCATGTCACGCGAACATCGTAGGGGCGCACGGTCGGCGCCCCTACTAGTCGAATCACCGCTCTAACCGGTACGGCACACTGGTCACGACATTGCCGCGCAACCGCAGCGTGGTTTTGATCAACAACCCGGTCTGGTTGTGCAACAGGTGTTCCCACCAGCGCGCCGGCACAAATTCGGGCAAGATCACCGTGATCACATCATCGCCATAGCGCGTCTCGACCTCTTCGATGTAGCGCACAATCGGGTTGATCAGCGAGCGGAACGGCGATTCGAGCACGACCAGCGGAATATCGTACCCCCAATCACGCCAGCGCGTGCGCAACTTCTCGGTCGCATCCGGGTCAAGATCAACATACACCGCAGTCACGTTATCAGGCGCAATCGAGCGCGCATATTGCAAGGCCGGCAATACGCCGCGGTGAATGCCGCTCACCAAGACGACCGCAGTGTGGCGGCGCAGTTCGGGCGGCAAGATGGCGCCACTCAACGACAATTGTTCGGCGACGCGGCGATAGTGCAGGTTGATGGCGCGGAACATCAACACCAAGATTGGGATCGCCGTAATGACCATCCACGCGCCATGGACAAACTTGGTGACCATGAGGATCACCAGCACGATCGCCGTAAGGATAGCGCCGAAACCGTTAATCATGACACTGTGCAGCCATCCCGGTTGACGCAAGCGCAGATGGCGGCGCACCATCCCCGATTGCGAGAGGGTGAATGAGGTAAACACCCCGACCGCATAGAGCGGCAGCATCGCGATCTCATTGGCCCGAAAGATCACTACTAATAGCGCCGAGAACATCCCCAGTACCAGAATCCCGTTTGAGAAGACCAACCGGTCGCCGCGCGAAGCAAACTGGCGGGGTAAGAAGCGATCGCGCGAGAGGAAGGAAGCGAGACGCGGGAAGTCGGCAAAGGCGGTATTGGCCGCTAATACCAAAATTAAGGCAGTGGCCACCTGGATAAAGACATACACCGACCCCACGCCAAAGATCGTGCGCGCAATCTGCGAGACGATCGTCTCGTGCGTAAACTCATTCGGTACCGCTTGATGGGTATACGCCAGCCACGTAATGCCCAGAAACATCGTGATCAACAGCGTAATCATCCACGTGAGGGTGATCGCCGCATTGCGCGCCTCCGGCGGTCTAAACGCTTGCACGCCATCGCTAATGGCCTCAATCCCGGTCAGGGCGGTACAACCGGCGGCAAAGGCGCGCAAAACCAACCACAGCGAGAGCGCCTCGCCAGTCAGCGGAATATCCGGATCGATCGAATGCGTCACCGGCTCGGCGCCAAACAACAGATCATGGCCGATACCCACCACGATCATCGAAAGAATACCGGTAATGAACGCATACGTCGGGATGGAAAAGATCACGCCGCTCTCTTTAGCGCCGCGCAGGTTAGTGATAGTGACGATCAGAATGCAGCCGAGGGCAATCTCAACTGCATGATCGCGGAGCGCCGGAAAGCCCCAGTTCGTTGCTAACGACGTGATTGCGGCGACGCCTGCCGAGATACTCACCGCGACGGTCAGCACGTAGTCGATCAGCAAGGCGCCAGCGGCCACTAAACCCGGCAGATCGCCGAGATTATCGCGCGTTACGATATAGCCGCCGCCGCCTTGCGGATACGCTTTGATCGTTTGCCGGTAGGAAAAGCCAACGATCAGCAACAACAGTGCAATCGCAGCGGCAATCGGCAGCGAGAGACCAAGCGCCGCGCTCCCGCCGAGAATGAGAATGGTGAGGATGGCTTCGGTTGCATACGAGACTGACGAGAGCGCATCTGATGAAAAGACTGCCAGCGCCGTCGTTTTGCTGAGCCGTTCTTGGTGCTGGTGTTCGGTGGCAATCGGCCGTCCAACCAGAATGCGCTTGATCTGGGCAAACATAGCCGCAGGTTCCTTGCTAATGTACGAACGCAATAGTTTTATGCAATAGAAAGACGGAACGCAATCTGTGCGCGGCAGTCGGCGTTCCGTCGGCTGTCGAACGCATGGTCGATTACTATCAACCTGCGCATCGTCATTGACGCTTGCCGAGCGATCATAGCACTATGATCAGGGAAAGTCAATCCCTGTGACGATTCTCACAGACGGGCTTGACATCGCTGCATAGGCGCGTTATGCTCTGAACGAGTTGTGGCCTGATGACCAAGGCACGGTGATGAACGAACAAGCTATTGAAACACAGGCGCTGGTCAAACGGTACGGCACGGTAACGGCGCTCGATCATGTCAATCTCCAAGCGCCGGCCGGGCGGATCTACGCATTGCTCGGCCCAAACGGGGCGGGCAAAACGACCCTGCTCAGCATTCTCACCACCTTGCTCCCGCCAACTTCCGGCAGCGCGCGCATTCTCGGCTACGATGTGGTACGCGACGCCGCCGAGGTGCGCCGCCGGATCGGCGTGACGTTTCAAGAGATGGTGCTTGATCCGTTGCTGACCGGGCGCGAGACGCTCGATTTCCACGGTCGCCTCTATCGCTTGCCATCCGCTGTGCGCAGGCAACGAATTGCTGAATTGGTTAAGCTGGTGCAATTGAACGACGCCATCGATCGACCGGTCAAGAGCTATTCCGGCGGGATGAAGCGGCGACTTGAATTGGCCCGCGGTCTGATGACCGATCCGCAGGTGTTGGTGCTTGACGAGCCAACGCAGGGCCTCGATCCGCAAAATCGGGTTAATATCTGGAGCTATGTGCGCGATCTGAACCGCCGCCGCGGGATGAGCATCTTGCTTACCACCCACGCGATGGATGAAGCCGAGGCCTTGGCCGACCTCGTAGGCATCATCGATCACGGTCGCCTGATTGTCGAAGGCAAGCCGGGTGATCTGATCGCTTCACTCGGTTCTGATGTCATCCGGGTGCGCGGGAATGGCGATTTTCAGCATCTGGCTACGGTTGCCGCTACGATCGATGGCGTCAGCCGGGTCGAGACTGACCCGGCCGATGGCTTGGCCCTGATTTATACCGACAATGGCAGCCGTCGGTTGCCGGCAGTGCTGAATGTGATCAGCAACAACGGCTTCGCTGTCGAAGATGTCACCCTTGCTCGTCCATCGCTCGGCGATGTATTCTTGCACTATACCGGCACCGCGCTGCGTGATTAATACCTGCACAAACTGCGAGAGGAGCACGCTCTATGTACGCCACGTATGTTATCTGGACGCGGCACATGCGCAAATTCGTTCAGCAGACCGAAGAGCTGGTTGGGTTGGCGTTGCAATCGGTCTTGTGGGTGGTGCTCTTTGGGGTTGGCATGCGCGGCATGATTAGCGATGTCGGCGGCAGTGATTATATGTCATTTATTCTGCCGGGCATTATTGCCCTCAGCGCATTGGGCGGTGCGGTTGGCGGCGGCATGGTATTGTTGGATGAGCGGCTGCGCGGAATTGTGAAAGAGTATCTGGCCGCGCCGATCCCTCGCTTGAGCATTTTGTTGGGCAGCGCGGCGAGTACCGCAACCAAGGCGCTCTTCCAAGCGACGCTGATGTTACTCATTGGGTTGCTCATGGGGGCGCGCTTGGCGATCAACCCGGTTGGCTGGCTAGGTGCGCTCGTGTTGCTCGCGATCTTTGCCATCGGCTTCAGCGGGCTAGCGCTCGGCGTGGCGGCTATTTCGCGCAGCATCGCCGGTTATCACGGCATGATCTTCCTCTTTAACCTGCCGCTGCTGTTTGCCTCAAATGCGCTCTACCCGCTATCCGTGTTGCCGGGATGGATGCAAGCGATTGTCTTGATTAATCCGGCAACATATCTGATCGACGCCGTGCGCGCTTTGGCGTTCGGGGTAGAAGCCACCCTGCCGCTGTGGGCCAGTGCTATGGTGCTGGCCGTTTTTGCCGCTGCCAGCATGGCCTTCGCGCTATCGCTCTTCCAGCGTTCGTTGCGGGCGTGAAGAATAGCCGCGAAAAAACACAGAAGACACAAATGACTGTAAGCTGAACCCAAAGCCAGATATCAACCAATCGCAGTTTAGCAAAACCGCCGGCGAAACCAGCTAACAAACCACCCAATCCGTTCTTATGTTTTGTTTTCTGTATCTTTTTTTGGCTATTATTTCCTACCACAACCCACTAGTGCTGTCGGATCGATATTCACCTCATCACGCCAGACTTGATAATCAAGGTGCGGGCCACTAGCAAAGCCAGTACTGCCCATCAAGCCGATCACCTCGCCGGCCCGCACCTGTTGCCCGTCAATCACCGTCACAATCGCCAAGTGCGAGTAACCAGTGCGCCAGATTCCGTCCGGCGCTACCACCCAGACATGATGGCCGGCGGGATAGCTATTCATCGTCACCTTCACCACGCCATCGTGGGTAGCGACCACCGGCGCATACCAGCTCGGCCCCGGCTCGGCCAAGCCATCGCCGTCGCCGTCAACCGCCAAATCGATCGCACCCCAAATATGGGCCGGTGTATGAGTGCCAACGCCATACCCTTGAGTTATGACAACTTGGCCAGACGAAGGCTGCACTGGGCAACCGTGGGGGCCAGCTTCATCGAGGTAGAATTGGGGCAGCGCCGTAGGAGCAGGGGGTATCGGCGGCGCAGGCGCAACGAGGGGCACCAGCGCGTCGGGCGTGGGGGTCGCCAGAGCAACAGAACGCGCCGATCTCACTACCGGCCTTGCCGGCGCTGCTGCCGGCAAGGCCGCGGTAGGAACGGCTGCGATGAGCTGGACGCCGGCCTGATTGAGCAGCGCAGCCTGCCATTGCTGTTGGAACGTGGGAGCGACCCCGGTCGCCAGCGGCGTTACCACCAGCGTTGCCGCTAACCCGGCAGCCAAGGCGAGCGGCAAGACATTCGCTTGCGGCGATGGGCGCGGCGGCAGTGGCAGCAACGCTGCGGGTGACAAGCCTAACACCAATGCAATCGCCTCAGCCTCACCGTGGCTGAGGCGACGCATGCCATATTCGGCTTCGGCAATAGCCCGCGCCGGGATCCCGGTCAAGAGCGCCAAATCGACAAAGGTCAAATCGCGAGTACGGCGAAGCTGGCGAAGTGTTTGCATCTCGATCCTCTTGGCACAACACGGTTAGTTGGAAGATAGCACAACCTTGCTGCGCCCAAGATGACAAGATGCGTACAAATGCGGCTTAATCGCCGTTCACCCGCCGTTCTTTCGCCGCGTACTCGGCCTCAAGCTCGGCCAGCTTGCGCCAGCGTTCACGCTTCTCAAGCCGGTTGAGCGTAATATAGCCGGCCAGAATTGAGACAAAGAGCGCCGGCCAAATCAACCATGCAAAGCTGATTTTGATGCTAATCGCAAAGAGCAGCCCAAACAGGCCGATGAACACCCCGCCGGCAGCCATATACACTTCAAAGCTGGTGCTGGCAAGATAGACCTCATCACGCGGGCTAAACCGTTGCTGTCGAGCCATACGCAACCTCTCATCACTGACGAACCGACCATCCTGACAACTGTATGCTAGCACAGGGCCGGATTGCATTGTAGTGGATGAAACGATGCAGTTTTTGTGCAATATCTGTGCTTTTATGCAAAAGTCTGGGACAAAATAAGAAGGGCGGGTTTGAAACCTACCCTGCGTCAGCGCACCATGCGGGCGTGGCCCCCCACTCACAAGATCGTAAAGACGGGTTTGAAACCCGCCCTTACGATGTAGGAGCACCTACGCTACCAATGGTCTAAGCTCGCGCTATTGTTGGCCGGCGATCGCGCCGCCATCAACGCGACTGGGCCGTTGCCGGTTGGCCACCGCCTTCGATAATCATGCGCAAGCGATCAAGCTGGATGCGCATATCGAGCGAGGCAAAGATCTGGCCGAGACCTACGACAAACACCCGCAGACTAGGATCGGGCACTTCGTACTCGACCCGGTTCTGCACAATCGTGCGATCGCCATCAGCAAACCAACGCCAGAGCTCCTTGCCGCGCCACAGGCCATCGATCGTCAGCAAGATATGGCCGCTGTCACGCTCGGTGACCGTATAAGTCGCACCGGCCAGCGCCAGCGACTTGAGGCGCAGTTTGTGCTTGCTGCCCAACGCCATCAAATCGCCCTCAATCGGATCGAGCACCACCAGCGGCGAGCGCCACTGCGCCATCAATTCGGGATCAGTCAAGTAACGCTCGATGGTGGCGGGCGGCGCTTTAATCGAGACAAACTGTTCCTGCACGATCATCATCACGCTCCTATCGCTTAGGCGCTCTCAATCGTAGCGCGGTAATACTCTTCAATCCCCCGTTTCAGCATCAGCGCCGGATAACCCATCACCGGCACGCCTAATGCGCTCCCGATCGCATCATTCGGCCCTAATGACACGACTTCGCCAAGCTCAACCGGCTCGTAGGGCCGTGGCGCTTCGCCGCGCGCTTCAGCCGCCAGTTCCGCGGCCAAATGGGCGCCCTGCCGGATGGCGTATGATGCAGCAGGTGGCAAGATACCACCCCGGCCATCAGACACGGCGGCGCAATCGCCAATGGCAAACACAACCGCTTGCCCGTTGACCCGCAAATAGCGGTCAACCAGTACCCGCCCGATCCGATCGGTTGGGAAGCCAGCCTCGGCCAAGAGGGCCGGCGCGCGTACGCCAGCGCCCCAGACAATCGTACCGGCGCGCAAAATCCGACCATCGGCAAAGCGCAAGCGTTGCGGCTCGACCTGCGTTACCGGCGTTTTGAGAAACACATTCACACCGAGGCGTTCCAAGCGACGCACAGCCTCGTGGCTCGCCCACTCGCCAAGGTGCGGCAGCAAATGATCTTCGCGTTCAATCAGCGCAATGCGCACTTCCTTCCGGGGCGCACCGGTTTGCTGGCACAGATCATCGGCCCACACCGCCAACTCGCCGGCCAACTCACAACCGGTATAACCGCCGCCAACAATGGCTGTCGTCATCGTGATCCGCAATTCGGTCGGATCGGTCAACGACGCCGCTTTAGTAAATTGAGCGACGATGTGTTTGCGCAGTGCGACGGCATGGGCGAAAGTATGAAGGGGCAGCGCATGTTCACGGGCGCCGGGTGTATTGAAAGCGGTCTCACTGCCCAGCGCCAATACCAGCCGATCGTACGGCAAGCTCCGGCCATCGGCAAGCGTCACCGTGCGCTCAAGCGGATGGATTGCCGTCACGCGCCCTTCCACCCGCTCGATATCACGACCTTGCAACAAATGATCGAGCTGATAGATCGACTTCTGATCGGCAATCCCGGCGGTCGCGGTCAAATGCAACAACTGGATGAGCTGGTGGTACGGATGTTGATCAACTAATCGGATAGTAATATCAAGCCCTTGTTCACGGCGGAAACGGGCTAGATCGAGTGCTGTGCGCAAACCGGCATAGCCGGCGCCGAGAATAACGATCTGCATGGTCACAAAGCTCCGTGGACTGGTCACGACAGGCGGGTGTAGATCACGCTACATCCCCTACTTACAGAATACCACGGCTCGGTTGCCGGTCAACCGCACAACAGGCGCAGCTCACACACCATTAGCAGCGAGAGACAGACGCAGAGGAATGGGAGCGTCACAGCGCATCCCACGCCTCTGCGTCAGCCACAACTCCACCGCGCGATCACGGCACCGGCGGCGTCTTCGGCGGCGTCTCAACCCACTCATCAACCTTGGCTGCACCCTGCTCAACCGCATCAGCAGCCCGTCCGGCAGCGCGGCTAAAGCTCGTGCCAAGCTCTTCCGCCGCGCGCGACAGCCGCTCGGTAAACGAGCGCACCTGATCGCCAACCTGCTTCGGGCTCGGCAGCGAGATCTGCGGCGGCTCAGCCGCGACGATATCATCAACCACCCGCTCTGAAATATTGGCCAGCTCTTTCGGAAATGCCACCACTGCCATTGCTACTTCGGCCATCGCCCGGCGCACGCGGCGGCGCGAATTGCGCGGCAGCAGCACCAGCGGCACCGAAGCAACCGTCAGGCCAATCCGAGTTGCCCCGCCGACAAAGCCAGCCGCCAGCTCAAACAAGCCATCACGCTCGTTGGTCGTCTCATTGCTCATACGACTCTCCTCCTCTGCTCACAGAGAGCAACCGGCGTTACTTCGCCTCAGTCTTCTCTTCGCCCTCAGCCGCCCACTTCTCGATGCTCTTGCCAGCGATTTCGGCGAAATCACGCGGCAACGAGGCAAAGGCGTACATCAGCTCCTTGGTCGCATTGCGCATGTGCTGGCGCGACTCTGGCGGCAGCAGCGCAAAGGGCAGAGTAAAGACCGACATACCAAGGCGAACCACGCCGCCACCGAACTCCATCGCCGACTCGACAAAGCTGTCGCTGCGCCGCACCGGGACGCTGCGCACTCGGACCTCACCTTCAGTCTCCGTCATCTCCGCACCTCCTTAACGGTCAGCCAAAATAGCCGCCCACCAGAAAACCCGAGACAATCTGGATTAAGGCCACAAATGGGTTGGAGGCCAGCAGGTAACGCACGTAATTTTGCTGGTTTGGTTCGCGGTAGAGCTTAATCTGATTATAGATTGGCACCACCAATGCCAGCAGAATAAACGCCGCCACCCAGTATTGCCCCCATATCCACGCCAATATCATCAGTATTGCCTCGAAGCCATTAATCGTTGCATAGGCCACAATCAGCGTGCGCTTCACGCCAATCGCAACCGTGAGCGATTTCAGACCCAGCTTGCGATCACCCTCGACGCTCTTGATATCGTTGAGGAAGAGCAAGCCAGCCGCTAACCCGCCATTGATCAACGCCACCACCACACTCTGCCACGTCAGCGGCGCAAAAATCAGATGGCCGGCCATCCAGCTCATACTGACGTACCCCAACCCGACGGCCGGCGGCCCCAGCCAGAAATGTTTTTTCAGCTTGATCGGCGGCATGCTGTAGATCACCGACAGCACGATACCGACAAAGGCGAAGAAGACGATCAACGGCTGGACAAAGACCAGCGACACCAGCATGGTGGCCGTGCCGAGGACGATCCAATTCCAGCGCGCCTCATTCAGCGTCACAATCCCAGCCGGAATCGGGCGTTGCGGATCGTTGATCGCATCCAGTTCACGATCGAAATAATCGTTAATACTCTGGCTAAAGCCGGTGCCGAGCGGGCCGGTCATCAACGCGCCCAACAGCATGAGCCACCAGTGATCGGGCCTCGTCCAATCAAAGCCTCGCTCATAGCCTGACGCCAGTGCGCCACAGAAACAGACCAGCACCGGCGAAATCCACGTCACCGGATCGGCAAGCTCGATATGAGCCCGGATTTTTCGGCTGAGCGAGACGTGCTGTTCAGTCGAAATCATAGTTGCTTACCGCATTGCCGGGCAGAAGCTGCACCGGTCACACATGGCTGAACCTTTTCGTTACGGCTTAACGGCCTGATACAGAACGTGTTCGTACCCCTCATCGAATGTGATGTCGGTAAACCCAATCTGGCGCAGGAGCTCAGGGTAGATTGCGTGATCTTTGAACTCAAGCACCGAGAAGCCCATGCCGATGGCGCACAGGTAATGGGTGAGATAATCGTAGTTTGGATGGTGCGGATCGCTGATCACCATATCGAGGATCAGCACCTTCCCACCACTCGGCAACGCATCGTAGGCCTTCTTGAGCAACATCGAGCAGAACTGCGCATTCATCGGGTAGAGAATGCGCGAGAAGAGCACCGCATCGCCGGGAGGATACGGCTCGCGGTACATATCGATCGCCACCGGCGTAATCCGGTCGCTCAGACCTTTGGCCGCCACATTCTCGCGCACCAGATCGAGTGCGCTGGGCAAGTTGATCAACGTCACCTTGAGGTTGGGGAAGGCTTGGCAGAGGGCCGCAGCAATATCGCCAATCCCACCGCCGACATCGATCAACATCTGCACATCGGCCAGCCGGGCCCGCTTGACCAACAACTCGACGAAGAGTTGAATATTCGAGCGGTGCAACGTCTCGTAGAACAGGCTATCTTCGCGGGTACGCGGCGGATGCGGCACAATGCTGGTAAAATCAACCTTCCCGCGCACCACATCAGCCAAGCGCAGGTAGTAATTCTCGATCAAGTCAGAAATATAATCCACAAACGGCACCATCGTCATATTGCGATGGCGTTCGGGATCGGCAAAGAATTGCTCGGCGAAGGGGGTCAGCTTCCAGCGATCATCTTGCCGCGCCGCCAGCCCGACCTGCTCGAGCGTAATCAAGAACTTCTCCAGCCGCGGCGACACCGTCTCGGTCAAGGTTGCTAGATCGGCCAGCGTGCGCGGTTCGGCAGCCAACAGATCAAACAGCCCCAAATCTTTTGCCGCCTTAATCACGAAGAAATCCACCGTGCCCTTAAACACCATATCATAGGCGCGGTTGGTTGCGGCAAACAGGTCTTGTTGCTCAAGCGCCGCAGCGCCCGTCGTGGTTGGTTCAACCGAAGGTGAAGTCGTCATGCGTTCCCCCTCGCGCACAAGTACGATGTTACTTAAGAGACAACCGATTCTGAACCCTGCTTAGATACTGCCGCCTGCCGGTTCAACCACGGCTGGAAGAAGATCGGAATAAAACTCAGCCACCAACTGACATACCCCAGCCATGCAAAGAAGCGATGCAACCGGCGCTGCTGCGGATGATCACGCATCGACTCGCCCCAGCGATGGCCGGTGATCATCGCCCCAACCATACCGATGGTCGGCAACGGGCCGGTAATCATAAAATAGATCTTCAACCAGCGTGGTTGGTGTTGCCCACCAAAATGCTCTTCACGGAAGAGCCGGCCAATCCCGACCACTGACACCATCACGTTCATCAGCCAATCGAGCGCGTGCGCGACATTCGCTAACCGATTGCGCAATACTGCCCGCGCTGGATGGTGCGTAGTCACCTCTTGCCGGCAGAGATAGAGCACTGCGGTATAACACGCAAGCGATACACCCGACACAGCCGCCATAGCATACAGAATCAACCGGTCAACGTGCGATGATTTCATGCAATTTGTATTATAGTACAAATCAGCGATATTTCAAACAACAACTGATGACGATCCGAGCAACACTCGTTGCCAGTTTCTTAACCCTGCGGGGTCGCCGTACCACGGCCGCCCATGGAAGGGCGAGTGGTGCAAGCCGGAGACCACCAGATACTCGGCGCCGGGTAGCGCTGCGCAGGTAAGCGTTGTAATTCCGTCACCCCACGCCTGCGCGCCGGCAGGACCGTCGATCAGCACGTAGCTGTTATATGCCATCCGCTCGACCCAGCGTCCTTGCCGGTTGGCCTGAATGCTGCGGCCAATGATCGAGGTATAGCGGATATGATCATAATACGCGCCGGGATAACAACGATTGGTAAACCCGACGGTCTGGCGCGTCCAGAATTCTTGGCTATGGTGCGGCGTACCAAGCATGATCAAGTGATGCACAAACCGGTGGCCGCCGTAGATTTCACCCTTGTACGGCTGATCGCCAAGATACATGCGCGCCACCGTGCCACCGACGCTATGGGCCAGAATGGTCACAGTTTCAGCGCCGGTTTCGCGCAACGCCCGAGCCACCGTGTCGCGCACAATCCGCAACACCGGCCGAAAATCCCAATCACGGGTTAAAGCCCAGCGCATACGACCGATCGGGGTCACGAAGACACGAAAACCAAACGGTGGTTGCTCGAGCGTCCGCGCCAGCGCCGCAAAATCGCTCGGACTGGTCAGATAACCGCCAATAATCACCAGCGGACGGGCCATAGCACTCCTGATCAATCCTCAAACCACAGCGGCACCACATCGCGCGCGCCGTACCACGTCGCCGGCGCGTTATAGGGTGCGTGGCGCGCACCCTCTAAGATCAAGTTGTCGGCGCCGGCCAGATAGCACGCTGCCGTCGGTACAATCCCATCGCCAACCAGATTCCCATCGCCGAACGAAACTTCATAGGAACGATAGGCAATCATCTCTTCGGGATTGCCGAAACGACGGCCACGCACACTCCGCCCGGCCACAGCGCGATACTTGACGTGCGGGAAGGCTGCACCGGGATAGCGCACCTCGAGCCAGTCGGCAAACTGTTTCACCCAGATCTCCGACGTGGCATGGGCCGTCCCCAAGGTGGTTAAGCTTGCCACCACCTCGTGGCCGGCGTAGCGCACCCCTTGGTACGGCTCATCGGACAAATAGGCGCGCGCAATCCGGCCACCAGCGCTATGACCGATCAGATCGACCTTATCAGCGCCGGTTTCTTCAAGCGCAATCCGCACTGTTGCCGCAAGCGCATCCAGTGCCGGCCCAAAATCGGGATCGCGCAAGCGGGCCCACGCTAACCGGCTGAAATCAACCACATACACGATCCGATTGTATGGCGGCGAGGCCAGCACGCGCGCCATACCGAAGTAATCAGCGGGTGACGACAGCCACCCGCCCATAATCACCACCGGACGGGACATAGACTACTCTTTATCCTTGTCTTCAGAACCGGCTGCAGGCTCATCAGCCGACGGAAGCGTCGGAGACGACGACGGCTGCGGTGGCGTTACTGGCGCCTGATAAGAGCCGTGGCCATTACCATTGCCATTATCAGCCACGACCTTAATCCGCCGGATCGTCTGCGATTGTTGCTTGGTCTTCTCGCCGGGCAGGGCATCGATCGCGGCATTGAAGATATCGCAACCGATCCGGACCAGCTCCTCGGTCTGGAAGCGAACCCAATGGCCGTAGAAGTTCAGCACCTTCTCAGTCGTCATGCGCGCCTCGCGCGTGAAGGCCTCAAGCCCCTGCGGCGGCAAAGCCCCACGCGCATACGAACGCAGCAGATAGCCGATCGGCTGCACATCGGGCGGCAACTCATCACCGGCAAGGCTGAGGCGGGCCGGCGTAGAAGGCGTCTCCTCGCTGGCCGGCTGATAGGCTGCCGGTGCAAAGCTGCGCGGCGTGAACGAGGGTGCGCCGGGCGTGTATGAGGCCGCGCCGGGAGTATACGAACGCGGCGGCGGCGTATACCCATACGACGACCGGCTCGGCGCAGCCGGCTCCGCTTCGCCGGCATACGGCACTGGTGCGTCATCCAAATTCAGCAAACGCTTCAACCAACCGGGCATCCACTGATACCGCGCATTGATACTGCGGCGGGGGTCTTCATTGCTCAGACCAAACCACCGGCGCACAAATCCGGGCAGCCAACGAACAGTCGGGTTTTCTTCCTCGAAGCGATTCATACGCGCTCCTCTCTATCACGAGCCAAAGGCGAAGAGACGGCGACGCTGCGGCACATACGGCGCGAAACAGAAATTGATGATGCGTTCAAGATCATCATTGGGATAGCGCCGGTCAAGCGTAGCGATCGAGTCAAGCACATACATGAGTTGATCCACCGGCATTTCCGGTTTGCACTGCACCAACTTCTTAATCAGATGGCGGCGCAGATCCAGACTGTAACGCAGCGATGTGCTCGCCAAGCGGGCCAACAACTGATCCCGCACATCAACATTTTTTGTCAGGCGATCAAGCCAGCGCGCCAACCCCAACCGCTCGCTGCGATCCAGATAATAATTAATCAGATCGGCTAACCCAGCCGCCGACGTCACGCTTACCACCTCGGCCCACCGCTTGCTGAACGCCATCCGGCTAAAGGCCGGCAACTCCTCAAGTTGTTCGATCAACTGGCACGCGGAATGGTACGGCTCACGCTCAAACGTGCGGCGCAATCCGGCTTCGCGTTCAGCCAGCATTGCGAGCGCCTCGCGCACCACGCCATCGCTATCATCGTAGCCGCCGTGGCGCAGGTGCATTTCGTGGGCCAACTCGTGCAACGCAATCCCCACGCTGCCGTCTTCATCCCAGCGCCCAAGCAGCACAGTCGAACCAGAGCGCGGTGAAAAGCTACCGCTATCGCCCCATGCCGTTTCGCGCCCGTTATCCATTGCCTCGAAGGTCAGGCGCTCATCAAGCACTGACGAGGGCATATCAGGCCACATCTTGGCGACCAGCCGGCGCACCTTGCCGGCCAACCGGCGGGGCCGGTACGTATACTGGCCGACCAACAGCGGGCGGTCATCAGCGCGCTCCATATCAATGATTATTTGTTGGCCGCCGGAACGAAGCAACAACTGCATATACCGACCTCCCTAGCGAACGCCTTTCAAGAAGAGGCGCATAATTTGAATGACGTGCTCGGGCAATTCAAACAAAATCAGATGGCCGCACTTTGGCACTTCTAAAAATGACCCATTGGGAGCGAGCGCCACCAATTTGCGCCCATCTGCCGGACGCATAATCGGATCGTTAGCGCCGGCCACCAACAAGAGCGGCTGCTGGATCGTCTTGGCTTGTTCGGCCACGGCAGCCAAAATCTCGGGTCGCGACAATTCGGTTGCCGATACTCGCACGGCTGCTGGATCGCAATAGCGCAAACCGAGCGTGCCGAGCCGGATATCACCGACCGACGGCGTATTCTGTGCCATCACCAGCCGGGCATAGATAAAGGGCAGCCACCACAAATTACGCCGCTCGATCGGGCGCAACACCCCATTAAACACGGTATCGAGCAAGCGCGGCACAAACTGCGAAGCAAACTTATTGTACGGCAGCAAACTAAAGTTAAAGAAGATCAGCGAGCGCACCAATTCGGGTTGGTGGGCCGCCACGTGCAGACCGATAAACGCACCAAGCGAGAAGGCAGCCACATGGGCCGGGCCAAGATTCAGCGCGCGCGACAACGCCTGCACATCGGCGCTAAACCCGGCCACCGTATAATCTTGGCGCGGGTCGCTATCCGAAAAGCCGTGACCTTTCAAATCGTAGCTCACCACCCGGTAGCCAGCCTGCACCAGCGGATCGATCACGTGATGCCACCAGAACGACGAACAATCCCAGCCGTGGATGAGCAGCAACGGCTCGCCATCGAGCGGCCCCACATCTTGATAATGATGCACGACGCCGTTTAGCTCGATAAAGCGGGCGCGGGCCAAGAGCGCGCGTTCACCTTCCAGCCGGCGCCGTTCACGGGCGCTCAACTTGCCGGCAAGGCGCGCCGCCACCTCATTGGCGTACTCAATATACTTAGCCGTTGGCGGCGCATCGATCGGCCGCGCCGGCGGTCGCTCGATCGGGATCGGCTGGGCAAGCACTGACATACGCGCCTCTTTCGCTACTCTACCCACAACCGCAATAATTCACCCTCGACCCGCGCCCGTAAGCGACCGCCATCAATCAACCCCGGCAACAACACATGCCGGCGCAACTGGCCGAGTTGGACGACGACCTCTTCGCTGGCTACGGCAATATCGAGCGATTTGGCATCGAGGAACGGAATCAGCAGGCGCAGATCGCGCTCGCTACTAGCAGGGCGCGGCGGTTCAGAGGCAAAGACATCACCATCACGGTAGAGCGCCGCCCCGCGCAAAGCCCACGTATCGCGATTGGCAGGCGTCAGTTCAAGCTGCCCAATCCGCAACAACGGGCGCGCCCGGCTGGTCTCGTGGCTAAAATCGTGGCGGCTTTCGTCATCGACTTGGTCAGACTGGCCATTCACGATCACTTCATCACTCGCCAACCCAAACAGGCCAAAGGCGGTCAACGCCGATCGCAGCGGCGGCAGGCACAACTCTGGCGGCAACGCTACCATCCGCACCCGCGCCCCGCTCTCGGTTTCGAGGCGGGCGCGTTGTTGTTCAAGCTCAATCCGCAACTCTTGCAGGGGTGCGGTCGCACTAGGCGCCACGATCGCCGCCGGTATCATCGCTTGCTCTTGTGAAGTACGCGACTTACCGGGACCACGGTCAAGGCCGAAGATCAGGCGCACTGCCCAGCGCAGCACATCGGGCAATGTCAACGCCCGAATGAGCGCGTTAGGTGACGGGCCATCGAGGATTAACAGATCGAACCGGCCCGACTGGCGGGCGCGTTCGGCAACCAACATCGCCGCCACTGCATCAATGCCGGGGAAGGCCGGCAACTCATCAGGGCCAAGATCGCGCAGGCGGGCAACCAGCCCGCTGCGCAGCGACGGACGCACCTGCTCCCAGCGGCGAGCAACCTCCTCGTGGGGATGAATCTCCATCGCCGCGAGGTTCGGCTCAAGTTCCAGCGGGCGCGAACCAAGCGTCTGGTGTAGCAAATGACCAATCAGATGGCCGGGGCCGCTCGAAGCCACCAAAGTGCGATAGCCGCGCCGAGCGGCGTGGCAAGCCGTCGCGAGCGCAGCCGCGCTCTGTTGAAGTTGATGATGAGCAGTAAAGATCAGCGTGCGCATGCAGAATGCTCGCAACCGGCGCGCAATGCAACCGGAATAGACAACGGAGAGGCGGCAGCGATCACGTTAGGCCGCCTCGACTTGCTGTTTACTGTTGGAGCGGGCGGCGCTTGCCTCGTAGAAGGCCAGCCGCAAGACACCATCTTCATAGCGATGTTCACCGAGCACACAGTCGTACAATACCCGCGGCAAGGCAATTGTGCGCTCGATCCGCCCAACCATAATCGTCAAATCGGGACCGCTATGGCTTACTTCAATCGACTCACCGGCATCAAGGAACGGCAATCGCAAACAGAGATCATACTGGCCGGGTTCGCCATCTTCACTCCACTGCTCGAGCCAGATCGGCCGTTCATCGTAGAGCAGCGCACCCGGATCAACATCGCCGAAGGTCAGCCGGCCAACGTGCAACAGCGCCTCAACCCCGATCGGTTCGCCGCCCTGCAACACCGTGCGAAAGATCGGCGTCGGCGCAAAGCTCGCATCAATCTCGGCCAGATACTGCTGCTGGAGATTGACCCAGTAATCGAAGTACGGGCCCAGATCGGTGCGATGCGGCAAAATCTTATTCACCAGCACCGCATCGAGTTGCAGGCCATACAGGCTGAGGAACGTATAGGCCCGGCGCGTTTCAAGCAACGGCAAGCGTTCCGGATTCAGCACCAACCGCACCGAAACTGCCGAACTGACCAAAAAGTTGGCCAGTTGATCCATCCGTTCGAGCAGCTTCCCCACCTCTTCAAAGAAGCGGTCATCGGGCAAATCACGCCGGAACGGGCGGGCGACATTGGCGATCCCGCGATAGACGCGGAACAACCGCTTCCCGGCTTCGCCACCAATGATCATTTCGGGGTAGGCCAACAAACGCAAGGTATTGCCGGTCGGCGCGGTATCAAGCACAATCGCATCCCAACGCCCGCTCTGCGCTTCATCCATTACCCGTTGCAAGGCGAGGATTTCATCAAGTCCGGGCTGATTGGCCAACTCAGCAGCCGTTGAGCGTTCAATCCCGCGGGCCGAATAGGTCGCGGTCACGAACTGCTGAAACCCACCCAGATTCTGGCGCCACTCATAGATCGTATCCACTTCGAGGCCATAGAGATGGGGAGCCAGCGGCGTTGGCCGATCGCGGCTAATTGGTATCCCCATCACATCGGCCAGCGAGTGAGCCGGATCGCTCGAGAGCACCAGTGTGCGGCGGCCAGACTGTGCCAGCATCACCGCTGTCGCCGCCGAGAGCGTCGTCTTCCCAGTACCGCCCTTACCGGAATAGATAATGACTCGCGTCATACTACCTCATTCGCCTGCTGCAACCTGATTCCCCCGCCCACGTTCGATCACTGCGCTTCCGGCTCATCATCCGATCGGCCATTGAGTGGCTCACGCGCCGGCATACCAGCGCCGCTGCCACTGACTGCGGCAGGGCGATCGGTGCGATTGACCACCACGCGACGCACCGGCATCGACGAGCCATTCTCCTCGACAGGCGGTTCGGCCCGGCGCACGCTAATCGCGCGGCGCACTGGTTGCGGGCCAGTAGGTTCAGCCGCCGGCGCCGGCGATGCCGCCGGTTCAGGTGCGGCTGGCGAAGGCGTTGCTTGCCGCACGGTAGCCCGCACCGCAATCCGGCGCTGCACCGGCTGCTCGGCGCTTTGCGGTTGTTCGGGTGGTTCAGCAAACCGGACGGCAGCGCGCACCACCGGCCCCACAGGAGCCAACGGCCCGCCTTCCGCCTCTTGCTGGGCAGCAGCGTAATAGATGCCGCGCATCGCATTACGGCGCACGCGCGGATCCTGCATATTGTTCAACAACTCGGTCGCGCCGCTCATGATCTCGCTTGCCCGCCGCAAACCGCGCGCCAACCCGCGCGGCACCTCAAGCATCAAACGCAACGACCGGCTGACCTCGTACATATTGGGTTGTTCGGGCAACGTTGGTAACGGGCCAACCGGCGCTGGCGCCGCACCAGCCGGAGCGCCGCCCCGCTGGCTCTCGTAGGCAGCGATCAGATTACTGGGTGAAGCGGGAGCCGGCTCTTCTTCCTCATCGGCAGTGCCAAACTTCCACCACGGCTTCTTGGCCGGCTTCTTCGGCTCTGGTTCCGGCATCGGCGGCGGAGCGGGTTCGCTCATAAAGAACGGCGGCAACGGCTTGCGTTCCACGGCTGGGAACTCGACCTCAAAGGCTTTCACCAGCTCTTCACCGCTGACGCCGGCTAACACTTGGTCACCGACCCATGCCACCATCTTCGCCAGCATATCAACATCTTCCGCCGGCATATAATCGAGCGTATTCACAATCACCCGCTCAGGTTGGCCGGAATCTTGCACCTCGCCGAGCGCAACGCGACGCTTGCGCGGCGGCGTTGCCGGAATGCGCAACGCAAGGCTAACGCGACCATGCCACGGATCCCATGTCTCGGCGCGCACCACATCAACATCGCTCCACGGAAAGCCATCGACGGTATCGTTAAAAAAGCCGCGCGCCCATAGGATCAGCCGGCGGTCGGTCAAGGCGACAAAATCAGCCAGCGCAAGACCGCCGACGCGGCGGCGATTCTCATCGAGCAACGTACCATCGAAAAGAGCGAGCAGCGTCTCGCCTTCGTCCAGCAAATCGCGCTGGCGCAATTCCTCGACGCTCGCCATGCTCACATTGACACCGAGAAATGGGCTCATACCTGCTCCTTAGGGCGGTTACGACCGCCAATGCTAACAACAGCTATGCTTGATCATGATCGGCATCGCCCGAACCGCTCAACGCTGCAAGCGGCGCGCGGCGAACCGGCGCGCTCCGGCGGCGGAGCGGTATTTCACGCCGATCCGGCATCTCGACGGATGACACCCGCTTAGTCATCGGGATTGGCGATGGCGATTGGGGCGCTGGCGGTTCCGGCTGCGCCGGATTGCGCCGGCGCAGCGGTATTTCGTGATAACGCGGCCCAGCCGGCGGCGGGGGAGGAGCTTCAGCCAGCGGCGGCTCGGCAACCGGCGACGCCGGTTCAGCTTGCGCTTGACGCGCAGCCACTTGGCGGTTTAAAAACGCCATTGCCATCTGCTGGGCAGCAGGATTACTGGTTACAGTTTGAACTAAGTCATTAACAGCACGGATTGCTTCGGTCAATTCACGGATACTCGCCGGACTCAAGTCAAACGGTAAATCCGCCTCGCGCAGCGTGCGGCGCAGGGTGTCCCATGCCGAACGAGCCAGACGGCCGGCGGTAAAGATTTGATTAGGCGGCAAATTCGCCGGATCAATCACAAAGGGCGCATTTGGCGTCGCCGGCGTGCGCGGCGCGCCGCCGGGCCAACGATAGGGCGTTTCATCGGGACGCAACGCATCTTCAGAACCATAGATCGCCGCACCAAGCGCCGTCATCACTTCAGGCGCCGCTTGGCGGGCATCCATCCCTGCGGCCAGAGCCGCGCGCGCTGTCTCAGCCGCCGTGCGTAACAAGATCATCAACGCCGGCACATACGCTTGCGGCACCAGCGTGAGCGTAAAGACTTGCTCTTCGGCCTCAGGCGCGCTAAACCCCAGCGTTACCATCCCGTGAATCGGATCGACCCCCCGGCCGTCGATCAAGGTCAATTCGCTTAACGGAAACGCAAAACACAGGTGGCGCCCATAATCACGCGCCCACAACACCACCCGCAAATCGGTAATCAGGCAATAGTCGTGCAGCGTGGGGCCACTCAGCCGGATCCCCTGCCGATCGAGCAGCACGCCATCAACCGCGACCAGCACCTGCTCATCAGGATCGAGCACATCAAGCCGCGTAATTTCTTCGAGGTGAGCTGGAACGGTAGTATGGCTGTAATAGAGCAGGTTAATCATAACGCTCCCAAGGGATCGGCGTGAGGCGGCGAGCAGCGCGCCCCACGCCTGCCCGCCAACCTAGCGGTTGAAGCGCGAGCGAATGCGCTTCGGACGGAAGCCGTTGCTCGAGCTGCTGCTGAAGCCGCTCTCGCCCGAGCCGCTCCGGGACACGCCCGGGTAAGCATTGCGGTTGATGTTGTCAACCGCGGCAGCGGTGGCCTGCAGCGCATTCGAGACCCACTGCCAGTGGCCTTGGAACATGATGTCGCCGATCTGCGCCACCTGCGCCGACGACTCCGAGAACCAGCCTCTCGTCGCCATGCACACACCTCCTTAAACAATACGAACTCCCCATATTAGGTCACCGGAGGCATGCCTCCGAGAAACCCCACCGGAAAGCCGCCTTACCGCGACGCCATCTGCGGCGCCATAAAGGGCACGCTCAACCACTCGCCCTCCATCTCGGCCTGACCGGCTTCGAGGCCGGCCAGACTGGTCGGCAGCGTCAACACCCGCCGGAAATCACCAATCTGCACCACCAGCTCATCACCGTTCTGATACAGATCGAGCTGGGAAACGTCGGCGAAGGGCAACCGGATCTTTACCCGATAGTACTTATCGCCGACCTTGGCAATATCGAGCGGCGCACGATCATAGAGCACAGCGGTCGGATCCATATCGCCATAGATGTCGTCACCCATCTGGCGCAGCTTCTCAAGCCCCACCACCTCTTCGGGGTAGTACGGCACCCGCCGGATAGGCAACGGCACAAAGGAGTGCTCGACATCTTGCAGGTAGCGCTGTTGCACATCGCGCCAGTGATTCAAATAACCGCTGTCTTGATCGAGCGGCAGAATCTTGTTGACCACCACCATATCGACGGTCATACCATACATCGACAGGTAGGTCAACGCCCGCTGGCTCTCCTTGATCACCATCTTTTCAGGGTTCATTACCAACCGGATCGAGGTCTCAAGCGGGTTGGCCAGCGTCGCCGTCACGCCCTCCAACTGGCGGAACATATCATCAACCGCCTCGTACACCTCTGGCGGCGCAACCATTTTATTGAGGGTCGGATTAATCTTGCTCATCGGGCGGAGGATCGGCTTGATCACAAACCGCTCGGCGCCGCGCAGCATATTAATCGCCCACTTGAACGTTTCGGGAGCCGAGAGCAGCCGCAGCGTCTCGCCGGTCGGTGCGCAGTCGATTACCAGCAGATCGTAATCGCCGCGCTCCTTGTGCTTCTTGATTCGGATGAGCGGGAACGCCTCCTCCATACCCGGCAAAACGCTCATCTCATCGGCCAAAATGCCCTGCACGCCCTGCTCGGCCATGAGCTGAGCGAAGTGTTCGCGCACGATGCCCCAATTGCTCTCGATGTCGTGGTAAATGCTGACCTCGAGCGCGTCAAGGTTCTTGGTGATCCGAACGGGTTCAGGGCCGAGCGGCCCCTCGAGATCGAGCGAGTCGGCCAGTGAGTGGGCCGGATCGGTGCTCATCACCAACGTCTTTAAGCCACGATCCGCAGCCCGGAGAGCCGTTGCTGCCGCGACGCTTGTTTTCCCAACGCCGCCTTTTCCGGTGAAGATCAGAGTGCGCATCAGGGCCTTTCCAGGAGCTTACTGCTCGGCTGTCATCGACCGCCGCCGTGGCGGCGTCCAGAGGTTACGATCGAATACCACACGAAGTTTTTGCTTAAAAGCCAAAACCCGCTACTGTTCCGCTGATTTTGGCCTGTACCGCAATAGTAGCACGAATATCGGCAGGTGTCAACAAATGTTGCTCATATGTATCAGAAAGAGATCACAACCTTACCGCATTCTGATGATGTACAGCACCTTAGCGCGATCGGATTGGCGCAGCGCAGCATAGCCGCTTCTTGCAATATAACGGCTCAGTTGCAACGTTTTTCCGCACTGGTAAGCAACATCTCTCGTAGTATGATTTGCAACGAGGCGATCGCCATCAGGCCATGAATGGCGTCACGATTCGGCTGCCAGCCCATGTCATATCTGTTATCACTCTGTAGCGCGCGCCGTTATTATACCAGCTCCGCTGCCATGTTGGCGAGGGTTTTGAAAAGATCTTCGCGATCTATGTGGCTTGGCCATGGCGCTACGAGCCACACCTCGTCGTGCGTGACGGCAGCGCCGGGATCCAATCGCAGCAATGGTGCAAGCGTCTCTAATTCGGTGCAGTCTTGGTCGTAGTAGATTTCGAGGTTGCTGTTGCGGTCAGGGTAGGGTTGATCAGGATGATAGGCAACCTGCTTGAGAAACACTACCCCGTGATGCAGATAGGCTAACCAGCCGGCAGGGCTATGCGCGCCGATTTTGGCCGGCGGGCCGCTGAACGCGGTGTCGATGAGGATGTAATCGGCGGTGAGGTGGAGCCGCGGGTCGGGTAACGAAGTATAGGGCCACAAGGCAATCTGGCGATGAGGCGCGAGCGGATTCGCGGGCGGTTGGCCATCATGCAGCGGCAAGATCGCCACCCCGCCCGGCGCGAGCTGGGTAATCGCCCACGGCGCCAATTCCACCGACCACAGGCCATGATTGGTCAGGGTGTGGCGCAGATGCATGCGCGGTTGGGCTGGATCAAGCGTGATGGCAATGGTTTTGGCAATCCCGCCCGGATCAACGGCGCTGCGTAAGATGACTCTATGATCAATCAGCTCGGCCTCTGGCCCTACGAGATCGGGCCAATAGCTTCGCGGAAAGGCTTCGGGGGCATGCCAAAGCCGGTGACCGCCGAGCAAGGCAAACTCGCCCCACGGTGTTGACCAGCGCGCCGCTGGCGTTTCGGCCAGCAGGTTGGGGCCGTCGTCAAGCTGCAAGCCGAGAATGCGCGGCCCGCCGGCGGCCAGTACCGTGAGACGAAGACGATCAGTAGCAATGGAAAAAGTAGGATAGGTCATAGCGGTTGGTGTCTGATATGGAGTGCGGCAGTCAAACTGCCGCACTCCATAGGGAAGAGCTTGCGGACAAGGTTCGCCACAACCATTGGGATCGTTGCCCTGATGAGGCAGCATACAGGCAAACCACTGGACTTATGGTAGCATAAAAATAGCGCCGTCACCGGCGCAACTGAGATCGTGATAGTGCAGGCACTTCCACATGAGCGAACTAACCATCTATGAGCAGATCGGCGGCGAACCAACCTTCCGCCGAATCGTCGATATCTTCTATGCACGGGTGGAGGCTGATCCGCGCCTACGCCCCATGTTCCCGGCGGATCTTGAGCCGGGCAAAGAGCACCAACGGCTCTTTCTGATGCAATATTTCGGCGGCCCGCGCACGTATAGCGAGCGACGCGGCCATCCCCGGCTGCGCATGCGGCACGCGCCGTTCCCGATCGGACCAGCCGAACGCGATGCGTGGCTCGAACATATGCTGGCCGCCCTCGATGAAGCTGGCGTGCCAGAACCGGCTCGCAGCGTGATGACCGACTATTTTCGCAATGCAGCGCAGGCGATGATGAACCAGTGGGATCCGTCGTCGCCGTAACGACGACGGTGCCAACCTTAGGCGGGCAATTGCCGCAACCATGGCAAGAGAATGTCGAGAAAAGCTTGCGTGGTTTCGTCGAAGGGGCAATGGCCGCTATCAGGAATGATCTTGATCTCAGCGTGTGGGATCATCCGATTTTTAATAATCCCGGCATGGGCCGGTGGGATCGATTGATCTTCCGCCCCCCAAATGAGCAACGTGGGCATCTGAATCTCGCCCGGCGTGAGATCGAGTACGAGATTGGCAAATTCGCGGCTGACCTTGAGGTACGAACCGGTGCCATAGCGGCGCAACGGGCCGCTGAATGTCTCTACTAGCTCAGGCGTGACGCACTCTTTGCGGTGGTAAGCCGAGAGCAAGCCTTGCCGCACGCCCCAGCGATTGCCGAAGACACCAGCCAGCGCTTCACCAACCAATGGCGCGCCAATTGCATCGAGCATGAGGCGATCAATGGGGCTGAGCGGACGGGCCTGCAACTGCGCACCTGAACTGTTGACCAGTACGAGCGCCTTGACCAAATCAGGATAGGCGCGGGCTAGCTGCGCACTCACCACGCCCCCCATCGAGTGGCCGACCACCACGGCAGGCTGGCCAATCGTATCGCGGATGAAAGCTGCCGCCTGCGCTGCCCACCGCTCACGGCTCGGACGGCCCGCAGGCCGCGCCGAATAGCCAAAATGGTAGAGATCGATCGCGTAGAGGGTGTGCTCACTGGCAATTGGGCGCATCACCGGACGCCAGTGTTCGATCAATGCGCCATAGCCGTGGATTAAGAGCACTGGCAAGCCTTGTTGGGGTGATGAGATCCATGCCCGCATCAATCCATCAGGGCCGCTGCGGTATTCTTCGCGGATTTCAAACCGGCGCGTAGACTGTGTGTCGGTTAGTGTAGTTGCCATCTATCACATACTCCATCTGTTAGGTTGGTCAACGACAAACGTGGTTTGCCTAGAATAAGCATACCACGTTTGCAATGATTTTGCACAGATTTTGCATGAGCGCTTGCACCGTGTTGATGGAATAGATCGGCGTACCCCGCAGTGACAAGCGGCAGCAAAGCAGCCGCACTCCATAAAGGCACATCTGAGTAACGGTTGCGCTACCGCTCTCCATAGCAGCGCGGCATCTGAGCCATACCGATCATGATCATCACACTTTCGTGAAGTGCAGCAGCTTTACTGCTGCACTTCATCCAAGCGTAGACAGCACTTATTACGGCTAACGCAACCGCAAGGTGATATTACCCGACGTTGAAGTCGCATTCAACGCCGCCCCACCCTCGCCGATGGTCGCCGTTAACGAACGCCGGTTGAACGCTTGCACGGCTAATTGATCGAGCACATCGATCCGCCCACTCACCGTTGCCAAAGAGAGATTGGCATTGACCGGCGCAAGGAGAGTGATCGCTATGTCACCGGAAATGGTTTGCAACTGCTGCTGCCCGTTCGCCAACCGGCCAGTAAATGACACCTTGCCGTTAGTCGTCTCAACCGCCAACCGTACCACCTCGACGGTATCGATCTCGACATCACCGGAGACGGTCGTGATTTGGATTGTGCCAAGCTCGCCGCGCAGCTTCACATCACCGCCGGTTGTCTGCGCGATCACCTCATCAAGTTGGCCAACCGCAGTGAGATCGCCGCTCAAGGTCGTCACCCGCAACGAGCCGCGATAATCGCGCAGATCAATATCACCGCTGGTAGTATTAATCGTGAGTTGGTCACCCGCACCGTCAACAACCACATCGCCGCTAATTGTGCTGACGGTTCCACTCGCTGCGGTCTGGCGCAGCGTCACGTCACCCGACACCAGCGAAATGTTAAACGTTACATCAGGCGGCAAGGCCAATTCAAGGCGCGCATACGGGTTACGGCCAAAGCTCCATGGCGCCCATGGTTGGTGATTGACATTAACGTAGAGAGTATCGCCGCGTTGCTCGATCTGCACATCGATTTGGGCAGCGGCATCGGCAGCCGCGTTCGTCGCCCAGCCAAACCCCAACCGCGAACCGCTGACGATCACTTCTTCGCCGGTTGTACCATTCACGATGACCTGATCGTTCACGCCGCTCACTTCAACTCGCGCCACGGTGAAGCGTTGCGCCGGGATGGTTTGCGCGCTATTGGAACGGGCAAGGTTCAGATCAATCCCAGCAATCGTGCCCCGGCTCAACAGTTCAAACAACAACCAGCCCAGCCCGCCGAGGATCAAGGCCATCCCCAGCAATCGCCGGCCCATTTGGCGCTCGACCGGACGTTCCGGCCCGATCGGCAGATCAGTTGTACGCATCGTTCATTCCCCCTCGCGTGGTGTACTTCACTGCATCTGACGCTCTGCCGGCAGTGAGTGTTGCAACGTTGCCCAGTGCCGCACATACGCGACTTGCTCCGGTGTCGCTGGACTATGGGGATGAACGGCGACTTTGGCGACGGTTTGCCACAGGCGCGCCAGTATTGCCAACACCGAATCGCCGATATGGCCGTGGCGCACCAACCAACACCCCACTGCCGTGCCAGTGCGTCCGATCCCGCCGCGACAGTGGAGATAGACGGTCTGACCACCATCCCACGCTTGGTCGATTGCGTCGAGGATCGCGTTCATCACGGCTGGCGACGCCGGTAGGCCAAAATCGGGAATAGGAAAGCGGAGATGTTGTATCGGAGAGGGCAGCGCAACCGTGTAGTCCCATGCCTCTCCCGGCGCGGTAAGATCGATAAAACACGAGACGCCAACCGCCTGGTGAGACAGCATGGTGGTAGCCCCTTGTCATTGCGCGCGCAGCGACGCAATCTCCCGCGAGTACGGCAGTAATCCCCTCAGCGTTCGTTCGCGCTTGAGCAGGAGATTGCTTCGGGCGCTGCGCGCCCGCGCAATGACAAATGGGACCGTGCCCGCGCAATGACAACCGAGCCCGCAAGAGAACACCGGCAGCGCAAGCCATACATCAGGTACAATAGAGATATGCCTATTTTAATCGACGGCCACAATCTGATCGGCCAAATGCCTGACATCGAATTGAGCGATCCTGACGACGAGGCGAAGTTGGTTGCCAAACTTCGCCGTTACGCTGCGCGCAAGCGTGGTCGTAAGATCGTGGTCGTCTTCGACGGCGGCGTGTACGGCCACCCGCAAAACTTGAACGGTTACGGCATTGAGACGCACTTCGCCAAGCCGCCACAAACCGCCGATCACGAGCTTATCCGGCAGATTCGGGCCATCCGCCGGCGGGAGGAGTGGTTGGTTGTTTCCTCAGACCGGGCCGTGGCGGGGGAAGCGCAAGCGCGCGGTATTCCGGTCATTTCGGCGCAAGAGTTTGCCCGCCGTTTGCAGGCGCTTGATCAGCCGCGCGTCAATGCCCGCGATAAACGCGCAGATCGCCCGCTGAGCAAGGCTGAAATTGAGGAATGGCTACGGTTCTTTGGCGTTGATGAAGACGAAGACACGCACTATTATTGAGCGCAGACCGATGACACCCGACCCGATCACTGAACAAAACCGTCGTTCGTGGAATGCGGTGGTGCCAGCGCATACCAGCCATCGCACCGATGAAGCCGCCTTTTTGCGCGACGGCGGTTCGACGTTGTTCCCGGAAGAGATGTCGCTGCTCGGCGAGATTCGCGGTTGCCGCTTGCTGCACCTGCTCTGCAACACGGGGGCCGATAGCCTCGCGCTGGCCGCGCAGGGAGCCATCGTGACCGGCATTGATCTCAGCGATGCCGCGATTGCCCATGCGCAGGCGCTGAGTGCAGCGAGCGGCATTCCGGCCACGTTTGTGCAGGCTGATGTCTACGCATATTTGGCCGCAGCGGCAGCAAATGGTCTGCGCTTCGAGCGCATCTATGCCGGTTATGGCGTGATCTGCTGGCTGCGCGATCTCACCGCCTTTGCCGCCGGCATCGCCCGCGTGCTCGCTCCCGGCGGGAGATTTGCGCTGATGGAGTTTCACCCCACCTCGAACATGTTTAGCGCCGATTGGTGGCTGGCTTACGACTACCCGCACGGCGGCACGCCGTTAGAGCTGCCGGGCGTGGGGGATTATGTCGGCGCGGCGGAAGGCGGCTTGTCGCCGTCCGGCTTTTTGCCCGGTGTGCGCGATTTTACTAACCCAGAGCCATGCACCCTCTATCGCTGGGGAGTGGGTGAGGTAGTGACAGCGCTCGCGCAGGCCGGTTTGCGGCTCCGTGAGCTACACGAATATTGTTATGTCAATGGCGAGCGACCGTTCGCGCGGATGGTTCCGGCAACAGGCCGCCGGTGGCACGCGCCGCCCGACGTGCCGGCGATCCCGCTGATGTACGGGCTCGCGGTAGAAAAGGATAGCGATGATGAGTGATTGGGGGATCGGCCACGACCGGATTATTCTCAGCGGGATGCAGTTTATTGGTTACCACGGCACCCGCCCGGAAGAGAACCGGCTCGGCCAGCGGTTTGTGGTGGATGTGGCGGTTGAGCTTGACCTGCGGGCTGCCGGGGTCAGCGACGACTTGAATCAAACGGTGGACTATAGCCAGATTCACGATCGGGCGCGCGAGATTGTCTGCGGGCCGGCGTTGCAGTTGACCGAAGCGGTCGCTGAGCGGATTGCGACGGCGGTGCTCACCGGCCATCCGCAGATTCGTGCGGTGGCGGTGCGGGTGACCAAGCCGGGGGTGCGGCTCGGTGACACCATCCTCGCCGGATCAGTAGTTGAGATTGTGCGCCG
>NZ_DAOUDC010000032.1:0-7402 GCF_034431535.1 Chloroflexus sp.
GGGGAGGTCGCATAGTGGCCTAGTGCGGCGGTTTGCTAAACCGCTAGGGGGGCAACCCCCTCGAGGGTTCGAATCCCTCCCTCCCCGCCAAGATCGCCCGCAGATGATCTGCGGGCGATTGCTATTCATGCCTAAGCAGGATGTTTCATGATTGCAACAAAAAAAGCGAACTGGCCCGGCCATTCTCCCTTGATCCAACGCGCGGCATGGTCTAGCATACAACAGAAGCAGCTCGTTTGCCGACCTACAGCCGCGCCAGCCAACTAGCTCCGGCCAACCCGAGTCGGTTGCAGTTGTATGCGCAACCTGTCAGTCACTGCATCACGATGATACGAGCGAGGCAACGATGCCAATTACGGTAGAACACGTCACGCATTTTCTCACGGCGGCGGCGGAGCTGATACACGCCCACCGTGATGAGCTGACTTCGCTTGATGCTGCGATCGGCGATGCTGATCACGGCGCAAACCTCGATCGCGGTTTCGCCGCGGTGATTGCCCGTCTGCCAACAGTGGCCGATAAAGATATCGGCACTGTGCTGAAGACCACTGGAATGACCATCGTTTCGACTGTTGGCGGTGCGTCGGGGCCGTTGTACGGCACGGCCTTTGTCCGGGCCGGGATGGCGCTGGCCGATCGCCACGAAATGAGCGCCGAAGATGTGGTGTTGGCGCTCGAAGCGGCGTTAGACGGGATTGTGGCGCGGGGCAAGGCCCAACCCGGCGAAAAGACGATGGTTGATGCGCTGGTTCCGGCTATCGCAGCCTTGCGCACCGCATTGGCCGCAGGCCGTTCGTTGGGGCAGGCGGTGCAGGCAGCAGCGGCGGCGGCGGAAGCCGGCGCGCGGGCGACGATCCCGATGCTGGCAATGAAGGGGCGCGCTTCATACCTCGGCGAGCGCAGTATTGGCCATCAAGATCCGGGGGCTACCTCAACGGCGTATTTGCTGCAGGCGCTGGCGATGACGTGTAGCCGCAATGAGGAGGAGGCATGATTGGACTTCTGATCGTCTCGCATAGCACGCGACTCGCCGAAGGTGTGCAAGAGTTTGTCGGGCAGATTGGCGGCGACCAGATTCCGATTGCCGCCGCCGGCGGCGCCAGTGATGGTTCGCTGGGCACGAGTGTGGAACGGATTTTAGCCGGCCTCGAACAGTTGCGGGCCGCTGATGGCATTCTGGCGTTGGTTGATCTGGGCAGTGCGGTGATGAGTGTCGAAACAGCGCTCGAACACTTTTCCGGCCCGCCTGTTCAGATTAGTAATGCGCCATTAGTCGAGGGCGCTTATCTGGCTGCGGTTGAGGCCTCGAATGCGGAAGCGACGCTGGAACAAGTGGCGGTGGCGGCATTACAAGCGCGTGAGTTGATGAAAGTCTATGAGTAGCGGTATGACTGAAGTCGTTTTGACCGTCAATAACCCGGTTGGTTTGCATGCCCGCCCGGCGAAGGTGTTTGTTGAGACCGTCCGGGCGTACAAGAGCACGGTGACCATTCAAAATCTAAGCCGGCCCCAAACGAAAGAAGTGCCAGTGACGGCCTTTAACCTCTTGCAGATTGGGGTTCGCCAAGGCCATCAGATCCGCCTGCGCGCCAGCGGCGAGGATGAGGCGGAAGTGATTGCGGCGCTGACCAAGCTAGTTGAAGAGAATTTTGGCGAGTAGCGGCGAGGGTGTATGAGTGTGGTGCTGCAAGGAGCAGGCGGTGCGGCTGGATTGGCGTTCGGGCCGGCCTATCGGTGGCAGCGGGCAGCGGTGGCGGTTGACCTGCCGCACGAGCCGGCTGATGCAGCGCTCGCTCGGTTTCACGCTGCGCAGCGGGCCGCAGCGGGCCGGTTGCGCGCGCTGGCGGAACGCCAACGGGCTGCCGGTCTCCGTGAGGCCGATCTGTTCGATGCACAGGCCTTATTGGTGGAAGACGAAACGCTGACTAATGGCGTCACCGCGCTCGTGCTCGAAGGCGAACCGCTAACGCAGGCGATTCAAACCGTTGTCGCCCAGATGCAGGCCGTGCTGGCCGAACTGGATGACCCGTATTTGCGCGAGCGGGCGGCGGATATGGCTGCGGTCGGCCTTGAATTGCTGCGCGCGCTGGCCGGCGATCATACGTCGCCAACTATTCCTCCCGGTGCGATTATTGTCGCCGATGATTTGACCCCGGCTGAAACGGTTGATTTACCCCATCACGTAGCCGGGTTTGCCACTGCCGGCGGCGGCCCGACCGGACATACGATCATTCTGGCCCGTGCGCGTGGGGTGCCGGCGGTCGTTGGATTGGGCGAGGCGATCTTGCATGTGCCAGATGGAACGAGTCTGTTGGTCGATGGCGATGCGGCAACGGTGTTGATCGATCCTGATGAGGCGGCGTTGCAGGCGGCGCAAGAACGCGTGGCGGCATTGCACGCTGCCCGGCAGCGGCGCGCAGCGTTACGCGATCGGCCCGGCCAGTTGCGTGATGGCCGCCCGGTGGCGTTGTGGGCCAATATTGGCCGTCCGGCTGAGGCCCGGCTGGCGCGGGAGTATGGTGCAGAAGGGGTTGGGCTGTTTCGCACCGAGTTTCTCTTCCTCGATCGAGTGACGCCGCCTGATGAAGATGAGCAATACGCTGCCTACCGGGCGGTGTTGGCTGAATTGCCGGATTGTCCGATTGTGATCCGGACGCTCGATATTGGCGGTGATAAGCCGTTGCCGTATCTGCCGTTACCACCCGAAGCGAATCCGTTCCTCGGCGTGCGTGGGTTACGCCTCTCGATGCAGCGGACCGATCTCTTTCACACCCAATTGCGCGCCTTGCTGCGCGCGGCTGTCCACGGTGATATCTGGATTATGCTGCCGATGGTGGCTACACCGGCTGATCTGGCGTGGGCGCGCGCGCAGGTGCAGGAAGCGGCAGCGGCGCTCGCCGCCGCGGGGGTTGATCATCGCCCCAATCCGCCGCTGGGGGTGATGATCGAGACGCCGGCAGCAGCGGTGCTGGCCGATCAATTGGCCCGTGACGCCGCTTTTTTCAGTATCGGCAGTAACGATTTGGCCCAGTATACGCTCGCCGTCGATCGCGGCCATGCCACACTGGCGGCGCGTTATCGCGCCGATGATCCGGCGGTATGGCGGATGATCGAATTGGCTGCGCGCGCTGCGCGGCAAGCTGGCATTCCGATTGGTATCTGCGGAGAACTAGGGGGCGATCCGAACGCAGCGCCGGCATTGGCCGGCTTGGGTCTCGCTGAGTTGAGCATGGTGCCGGCCAGCATTCCAGCCGTCAAAGAACGGTTGGCTCAGATTACGTGGGCCGAGGCGCAAGCTGAGGCGTCGCGGGCGGTTAGGCGAGCGCTGTAGGCGCAGCGGCGTGGATAGCGGTAGATAGAAACGCACGAGCAGGTTTCAAACCTGCCCGTACTGTTGCCTGCACCCTTACGGCTAGGGCACCACCCGTACTATAGCAGTGGTTTGCCAGAGGTACGGATTGCCGATCTGATCGCTGGCGGCGGCTTGCACCGCGATCGGCACTGCGCCGACCGGAATTGGGCCAGCAGTAAGCGGAATGCTAAACGTATGGCCCCCTCCAGCCACGATGTTCCCTACCGTGATGGTCATCGTATTCCCGCTGATACTGCACACTCCCGGCGCGCTGGCGCATGCACCCGTGCTAAAGTTAACTCCTGCTGGCAACGTAATGACCAGTTGGAGGTTGCGCGCTGCGCCGGCGGTTGGCCCGCTCGCCTGATTCGTGTAGCTTAGGTTGAAGGTAACGTTGCTTCCCGTAGGAACGCTGCCTGCCGCAGGCGTTGCGCTCAGCGCGAGATCAGGCGTTGGTGGGGGCGTTAGATACAACGGCACACCGCTTTGGCCCTCTTGAATGAAGTGGTTTTCGTCAACGAGGCTGTTGGTACAGGTCACAATCCGCCACCAACCCGGTTGCGGACTAGCGATTACATCGCCGCCACGGGTGGTTGCCGTGCCGTTGTTCCATTGCCCGTCAGCCGAAGCCGTGCCGGCAATGCCGCCGGTTTGGCCGGTAGGATCATAGAGCGATCCCGGCGGGTAGTAACGCACCCACGATCGGCCCGGTATGTTGCCTTCCAGATCAAAGTTGTGGAAGCCGACGCTACTCAAGCCCGGTGCGACATATTGGTAGAAGGTGGTGCAGACCGGCGTTCCCGGTGGGTGGCGCAGGTTCTGGCGCAAGATGCCCTGCGTGATCTCATCGCCGCTGCCGGGGATGCCATCGAGGTCAACCGTTGGCGGGCCACTGCCTGACCAACCGCTCCGTACAGCCCAGCCGTTGGTGTCGTTGTTGGGCACGCTGGCAACCAGCAAGTAGATACCGCACGGCGTGTTGCTCGGAATGCCCGGCAGGTTAACCCAAGTGGTGGAATCACCAGTGTTGGGCGCGTAGTTGGCGCTCGTTACTAAGGTTCCAGTGCTAGGCGGATACCCATTGCTTGTTTGCCAGCCCGCCGGCATGCGGTAGAGGGCAAACGTGGCGGTTTCGGCAAGGTCACGAATAACGTCGTGTGTATTAGTGGCCGGATTGATCGAGGGACTAAGCAGTTCAATCGTTAGATCGCCGTTCACTCCGCACGGCGCATCGATCCGCACGATTGAAGCGCCTTCATTAACGCCGTAGAAATTCCAATTATAGGCAGTATAGTTCGGCCCGGCGGTTTGCAACGCGGTGGGGTTTTGGGTGAGCAACGCTGGCGCGCTGTCGATGATCGTCACCGTGGTTGTCGCTGGATCGCCAAGTACCGCGCCGGTTGGCCCGCTGAGCGCCACGAGAATCGTCTCGAACGGTGCGTCAGCGAAACTGTTATTCCAGAGCGGGATGGTGAAGCTCTGGCTCGTCACGCCGGGCGCAAAGGTGAGTACCCCGCTGACCGGTGCGTAGTCGTGCGCAGCATCCGAGCCGTCGCCGGGTTGGGCTGTGCCACCCGCCACCGTCGCGTAGGCAACCGTGACGGGCGTGGTCTCAGCGCGGCTGAGCGTCACCGTGACCGTAGCGACGCCATCGCTCTCGTTGACGAAGAACTCATTGCTGGCAAAGCGCACCGCCGGCGGATCATCGTCGCGGATCGTGCCAATTCCCACACCATCTTCAATGACGACCGTCTCGTCGCTGGCTACGATGCTCGGCTGGCCGGGCAAGGTTGCGCGCGGGTTGCTCAGGTTGACAATAAAGAACTCTTCGTCTTCCGCTAACGTGTCGCCGATAATCCCAACTGGCAAAGTGACTTGCAACTGGTCAGCGGGAATGGTAAGCGTGCCGGCAATGGCGTTGTAATCAAGTCCAGCGGTGGCAGTGCCGTCAATGGTTACATAATCAACCTGCACATCGCGATCGGAGACGCGGTTGAGGCGGACAACAAAGTTCCCGTTGGCGACGCCGCTGTTGCCTTCAAGCCGGATAACATCGTTGATGCTGATCCGTACCGGTTGGTTGTCGCGATTGATGAAGTTCAGGCTGGTGGCGGGGGTTAGGCCGTTGTAGAATGGATCGGCACTAATTGCCGGCGCAAATTGCACCGTAAACGGTTGGTGCCCATCGTCGAGCTCGTCATTGACTCCGCTGACGATCAAGATGGCATCGGTATTCCAGTTAGTATCATCAAAAATGATGCTGTTTGGCGTCACGCTGCCCTCAGCCGGATTACTCACCGAGACGCCCAGTTGCACCGGCGCGGTGGGCTGGCTGGTGAGCCGGATTTGGATGGTGACGCTATCGCCATTTTCTGATACAACGAGCGGCGTAGAGGGGGTGGTGACGATGAAGCCGGGCGGGTCGTTGTCGAGAATCGTCAGCTCGACTACTGGCCCAATCAAGCCATCGTAGAACGGATCGGCGCTGGTTGCCGCGTGCGGCAGCAAGATGGTCTGGGTCGCTTCGGCAATGTTGTCGTCGGGCACAAAGATCGTAACAAACTGCGGCGTATTCCAGTTGGCCGGGGTAAAGGTCAGCGTTGCCACTGCTACACCGTTGATCAACGCTACTCCCTGACCATCAATCGTAACGTTCACATTGGCGGTTGGCTGCGTCGCCAACTCGATGGTGTAGCTGGCGATGCTGCCTTCGGTAATAGTGAGTTCAGCGGCGCTGGGAATAATGCCCGGAATATCGTTATCGATCACGGTGACCGGCAGCCCAACGCTGAGGCTATTGTAAGTCGAATCGAGACTGGTCGTGGTGTGCAAGACAGTGCGATTGCGCGCTGGTTGTGCAATCTGTTCAACATCAGATTCGAGTACGCTAACTGTCTGCGGCGTGTTCCAGTTGGCCGGGGTGAAGGTCAACGCCGCAGTGGCATTGCCGTTGATCAACAAGAATCCTTGCCCGTCGATAGTTACGGTGACATTCGCAGACGGTTCGCTGGTGAGCGTGATAGCGTAGTTACCGGGTGAACCTTCGACGATGGTCAAGGTTGCTGGTGTGAAGATGAGACCAGCGTTGTCGTTCTCGATAATCGTGACGGTCAGCGGTATTGGCGGTAATGTAGCGTAGATCGGATCGCCGCCGCCGACAATGTGGAGCAAGGTGATATCGTAGCTCGTTCCCACCGGCGCTTCGTCGATCAGATCGTCAATCGCCTGTACACTGACCGTCTGCGGCGTGTTCCAGTTGGCCGGGGTGAAGGTCAACGTCAGGGTGGGCTGGCCGTTGAGCGTGACTTGCCCTTGCCCGTCAATTGTCACCGTCACATTGGCGGTTGGCTCGCTGGCGAGCGCGATGGTGTAGGTTTCAGCCGGCCCGCCCTCGGCCACCGTGAGCGCGGTGGGAGTGAGGACGATCCCGGCGTTGTCATTGTCGATGATAGTCACGGTGAACGGCGCAGACGGCTGCATGGCGTAGACCGGATCGCTGCCGCCAAAGGTATGCAGCAGGATGGCATCATAGCTGGAGCCGGTTGGCGTTTCATCGATCAGATCATCAATCGCTTGCACGCTGACGGTCTGTGGTGTATCCCAATCAGCCGGAGTGAAGGTGAGGGTGAGGGTGGGCTGGCCATTGAGCAACACTTGCCCTTGACCGTTAATCGTCACCGTCACATTCGCAGTGGGTGCGCTGGTCAGGGCGACCGTGTAGGTTTCAGCCAGCCCGCTCTCGGCCACGGTGAGCGTAGCCGGCGCAAAGACGATCCCGGCGCTCTCGGTTTCGCTAATCGTCAAGGTCAACGGCGCTGGGCTGAGCTCGTTGTATATCAGATCAGCCGAGCTCGCCGTATGCGGAATCACCACGGCATAGGTATTCCCCGCCGGTGACTCGTCGTTGGGATCGTCGATCACGAAGAGCGTCACCGTCTGATCAACGTTCCAATCAGCGACGGTGAAGGTGAGGGTGAGGGTGGGCTGGCCATTGAGCAACACTTGCCCTAGCCCGTCAATCGTCACCGTCACATCGGCGGTCGGTTCGCT
>NZ_DAOUDC010000033.1:0-16730 GCF_034431535.1 Chloroflexus sp.
GCGGAGCGCGCCACGCGGGCCGTCCTCCGTGTCAACCGCGGTGCGATTGACGATGAGGAGTATAGCAATTCTGGCCCGATTTGTCAAGCGGCTATGTGTAACCGAGCTGAACCGCTTTCCTAAGCGATATTTCTCGTTATGCGGCGCGCGCTGGATCCGTCACAAATCAACGAATTTGCGTGGTACACTGTGAGCATGTCACGGTTTCGCTATCGCCTGTGACCTTGCCGGCCAGAAAGGAGATTGCATGCCTGACCTAACCGAACGTATGCTGGCGCTGGTGGATTCGTGGAATGCAACCGGCGACCACCGGGCCATCTTTCTGGCCTGTTACCAGCGGATGACTGAGCATATGCTAGCTGCGGTAGAACGCGATGAATTCCACGACTCAGCTTGGGTGCATCGGCTGATCGGTGACTTTGCCGACTATTATTTTGTCGCCCTTACGGCGTGGGAACAAGCAACCGGCGGGCCGCAGGTCTGGCAGCATACCTTCGCTGTTGCTGCGCGGAGCGACATAGCCATTGTGCAACATCTGCTTTTGGGGGTGAATGCGCATATCAATTACGATCTGGTATTGGTGTTGGATGATTTGCTACGCCCGGAATGGCCACACCTTTCGGAATATGAACGCCAGCAACGGCAAGCGGATTACGACGCGGTCAATCGGGTGATTGCGCTCACGATCGATCGGGTGCAAGATGAGGTGCTCGCGCCATACGCTCGCGCTATGCGCATCCTTGACCGCGCCTTTGGCCCGCTCGACGAGTGGTGTACCGCGCACTTAATCCGCAACTGGCGCAACGATGTTTGGCAGCAAGCAGTGCAGACGATGGCGGCAAACGACGGCGCCGAACGTGCCGCCGCTCGTCAGCACGTTGACCGCATCGCCACGCAACGCGCCCGCTTGCTCAGCGGCGACGCGCTCGGCGCGCGAGTGTTTGGGTATCCGTTACGCTGGCTAAACCGGCTACGGTTAATCTGAACAAGTTCTCACCAGAACAGCGATCGGTTGTAAATACGGCATCTTACATACTTGTTAGTCCGTCATCAAGAGGGTGTATGTCTGTCGAAACACAGCCGCCGCTTTGGCGGGTATGGTTATGGCCCGCTGTCGTTGGCATTGCGATTGCAGTTGCAAACGTGCTCGTCTTTATCTTACTCCCCCCCGATCTGGTCGAACGGTTAGGCGCCCTCGGTTATTTGGGCGCTTTTCTTTCGGCTGGAATCGCTAACGCTTCGATTGTGGTGCCGGTGCCGTACTATCCGCTCTTGATTCGGCTCGGACAAGCCTTTAACCCCTATGGCGTCGCCGTCGCCGCCGCTGCTGGTTCGGTGCTCGGTGAGCTGGTCGCCTTTTACGCCGGACGGAGCGGGCGCAAGGCCATGGAGCGCACCGCGTTCTACGAGTGGGTGCATCGCCAGATGCAGCACCGCTGGCGCGCGCCGGTCGTGTTGTTCGTCCTCTCGGCGCCGCCGAACCCGTTTTTCGACATCGCCGGCATTATCGCCGGCGCCGTTGGCGTGCCGGTTTGGGTGTTCGCCACGACGGTCTTTCTGGCCCGGATGGTGCGGATGGGGTTAGTCGTGCTGCTGGGATATACCCTCTTTGGCGGTTGGTGAACCTGACCGTGTGGCATATAGGCCCCCCTCTGCACCTATGCTACAATTCAAGGTAACGCAGGGCGCGAGGCTGGCGCGCCACTGGAACAGGATCGCCAGCAAGAAAGCGGAGGTTCGCGATGGAGCGCAACCTTGGGATGGATTTGGTGCGGGCCACCGAAGCGGCTGCGCTGCGTTCGGGGCGCTGGATGGGTCGCGGCGACAAGAATAGCGCCGATCAGGCCGCAGTTGATGCGATGCGGATGGCACTGAACAGTGTGCCGATGAACGGTATCGTGGTGATCGGTGAGGGTGAGAAGGACGAAGCGCCGATGCTCTATATCGGCGAACGGATTGGTAATGGCGACGGTGACGAGATCGATGTGGCAGTTGATCCGGTTGAGGGTACCACACTGCTCGCCGAAGGTATGCCCGGCGCGATCGCGATCGTTGCCGTGGCCGATCGGCACTCGTTCTACAATTGGCGTGGAATCCCGTATATGGATAAGCTCGCCGTCGGCGAACGGGCCAAGGGCGTGATCGATATCAATGCGCCGGTGGCCTACAATATTCGCGCGGTTGCGCGCACGCTCAATAAGCAAGTTGAAGACGTGACCGTCGTGGTGCTTGATCGCCCGCGCCACAAGGATCTCATTCGCCAGATTCGCGAAGTCGGCGCGCGTATTAAGCTCATTGCCCACGGCGATGTCAGCGCCGGGATTATGACCAACATTGAGAATCCGCCGGCTGATATCTTGATGGGGATCGGCGGCGCGCCGGAAGCAGTGCTGACGGCGGCGGCGCTGAAGTGCATGGGCGGCGAGATCCAGTGTAAAATCTGGCCGCGGAACGATGAAGAACGCGCGCGCGCCGCTGAACTTGGCCTCGATCCTAAACAAGTATTGACGACTCGTGATCTGGTGCACGGCGAGAATGTGGTGGTAGCAGCCACCGGCATTACCTCCGGCGAGTTTCTCCGCGGCGTGGAGTATTTCGGCGGCGGTGCCCGCACCCATAGCGTGGTGATGCGCTCACGTTCGGGGACGGTGCGCTACATCGATGCCACCCACCGTTGGGATAAACTGATGCGCATTTCTGATATGCCGTATGTCCATTAAGCTTTCCGCGCAACCTACAACGGTGCGCGACCGGTTGGTGCAGTCGCCGCTTGTGATTGGATTGTTGGCGTTGGCCACCGGCAGCCTGATCGGCGGCGTGACGGCCTTGGGGCCGTTGTACGCCGCCGCCGGTTTGCTGGCCTTGGCCATCGCTACTGCGTTGTTGGTGAGCGTCAAGGCCGGCTTGATCGCGGCCTTGGCCGTGGCCACGCTGATCCCGTTTGGCACTTTGCCGTTTAAGGCGATTATCACACCTAATTTCCTAACGCTGGTGCTGGTGGCGCTCAACGGGGTTTGGTTTTTGCGCGCGCTGGCGCGCTCGGATACGTATGATGTTCGCTTCGGTTCGCTGGGCTTGCCGCTGATCGGGTTTCTCGGCCTGACCCTCTTTTCGTTGGTGCTCGGCGCGCGCGGGTTGCCCGACCCGCAAACCCTCCACAATTACGCCAAGTTTGTGTTGGGGGTCTTTTGCTACCTGACCGTGATCAATTGTGTGCGCGACCGCGATACCGCCCGGCTGATTGTGCGCGCCTTGATTGTGGTGGGCGGTTTGTCGGCGCTGATTGGGCTCATTTTGTGGGCCTTGCCCGATTCGATCGCCTTGCAACTGCTGGTGGCGCTGGGCCGGATCGGGTACCCGACCAGCGGACGGGTGTTGCGGTATGTGGAAGATGACCCCAACGGCCTCGAACGGGTGATCGGCTTGGGGGTTGACCCGAACAGTTTTGGTGGGATGCTGGCCCTCGTCGCGGTGCTGACCCTGACCCAACTCGCCGCGCCGCGCCCGCTCTTGCCGCGCTGGTTGTTGGCGACCTTGGGCGGGTTGCAGGTGCTGGCGCTGTTGCTGACCTTCTCGCGCGCCGCCCTGTTCGGCTTGATCATCGCCGCGGCCTTTTTGGCTACCGTGCGCTATCGCCGGTTGTGGAGGTATATGATTGTCGCTGGCGTCCTCGGCGCCGTGCTGCTCTTGGGACTAGGGTATGCGGACGAATTCATAAACCGCGTGCTCTCCGGCGTCCAGTTCCGTGATCAGGCCCAACAGATGCGCCTCGACGAGTACGCTAACGCGATTGCGATTATCCAGCGCTATCCGGCGTTTGGTATCGGCTTTGGCCAAGCACCCGATCTCGACCTCTCGGCGGGGGTGAGCAGTATTTACCTCGCGATTGGCCAACGCATGGGCTTGATCGGGCTGGCCGTCTTTTTGGGCTTGATCGGATTTTGGTTTACCCGCAGCCTGCACATCTTACCGCACCTCGATGATGAAGCGGCCAGTTGGCTGCTCGGCTGCCAAGGCGCGATCGTGGCCGCGCTCGCCGTCGGCTTAGCCGATCACTATTTCTTTAACATTGAGTTTAGCCACATGGCGACGCTGTTTTGGTGTACGATCGGGTTAGGCAGCGCCATTGAGTGGCTGATTAACGAACCGCCGTCGTAAGGGTAACTCAATGCAGTGACCCAACGACGGCAACACAGATGTACTTGAAATCGAACCATCATGGCAAGTAAAAACAACCATCCCGGCGTAGTCGCCGACAACCGTAAAGCTCGTCACGATTACGACATCGAAGAGACTATCGAAGCGGGCATCGTCCTCTCTGGCAGCGAGATTAAATCGGTGCGCGCCGGACGAGTGAATTTGCGCGGCAGCTTCGCTCGCGTCGTCAACGATGAAATATTTCTCTACGATGCCCATATCGCGCCGTACGAGCAATCGGGCAAATACTTCAACCATGACCCGCTGCGACCGCGCAAGCTCTTGCTGCACCGCCGCGAGATTAACCGGCTGAATGGGTTGGTGCGGATGAAGGGCATGACGCTGGTGCCGCTGAAGATCTATTTCAAAGGGCGGCGGGCCAAGGTCGAGCTTGGAGTGGCCCGCGGTAAGAAGATTTATGATAAGCGCGAGGATATTGCCCGCCGCGATGCCGCGCGCGATATTGACCGCGCGCTCAAGCGTTCGCGGCAAGAGCGGTAAATGGGAATAGCCGCAAAAAGACGCAAAAGCACAGAGCAAACCGCCGTACTTACGCTTACAAGGGCACATTATGACCGACCGTTTCCAGCGCATTCGCGATCGCTACCTATCCGGCGAAATCCCGTGGGATCACCCTGAACCGCCACCCGAAATCATTGCGCTCAGCCGCGAATTGCCGCCGGGCCGCGCCATTGATCTCGGCTGCGGTCTCGGTCGCGCCGCTATCTGGTTGGCCCGCGCCGGCTGGCAGGTTGACGGAGTCGATTTCATTCCTGAAGCGATTGCCATGGCCGCCGAGCGGGTGGCTGCCGCCGGGGTTACTGACCGGGTGCGCCTGTTTGTCGCCGATGTCACCAAGCTCGATTTTCTCAGCGGGCCGTACGATTTGGCGATCGATGTCGGCTGCGGCCACGGCTTCGCCGAGCCAGCGCTGCATGTGTACCTTGACGAAGTTCACCGGTTGCTGCGACCGGATGGGTTGTTTGTGTTGTTTGCCCATCTGCGCAACAGTGATCAGACAGAGACGCTCAAAACTAGCATCGAGCAATCGGCGCTGATGCAGGCTCTGCGCCAGCGTTTCACTGTCGAGCAGTTTGTCCCCGGTGAGACGGTGGTGATGGGGAATCGCGGCCCCTCGGCGTGGATCTACCTGCGGCGGACGTAAAGACAAAGCGGTGGAAGAGCGAGCTCGTCCGGTGGTCATTGCGAGCCGAGCGCAGCGCGGCGAAGCAATCCCCCGCGCGAGCGGAAACACACCATGGAGATTGCTGCGAGGGCTGCGCCTCCGCGCACTGACAAGAGTAGACTGTTGAGCCACAACGGTGTAGCATCACTGGGTCTGGATATCGCGCTGTCTATCTGGAGTAGTCAATGAAACCCATCCAAGACACCTATCCCGATGAGTTGAGCCACTGCTACGGTTGCGGACGTCTCAACCCCGACGGTTTGCAGATCAAGAGTGTTTGGGACGGTAATGAAGCCATTGCCCGTTTCACCCCACGCCCCTACCACACCGCTGTTCCCGGTTATGTGTACGGCGGGTTGCTCGCTTCGCTGATCGATTGTCACGGCACGGGCACCGCTTCGGCTGCCGCTTACGCGGCGGCTGGCCGCGAGCCGGGCACAGCCCCGTACTTGCGCTACCTCACTGCCTCGTTGCGGGTGAATTTCTTGAAACCGACCCCGCTTGGCCCCGAATTGGTCATCCACGGGCGGGTGAAGGAGATGGCCGGTCGTAAGGTGGTGGTTGAGGCGTGGATCGAGGTGAATGGCGAGACGACGGTGCAAGGCGAAGTGGTGGCGGTACAAGCGCCCGATCACATGATCGAAGCGTTACTCAATCGGGCGTAACGTTGTCACGGCGGGAATGTTTGTACTAGATAGATGCCCTCACCCCCCAACCCCCGCTCCCACCTGACAGCGGGAGCGGGGAGCGTTGTTTACCGCAAAGAGTGCAGAGGATGCAGAAGGTAAGCCGCTAGGTTGGCGGTACAGTCTTTGCTCTCGCGGAAGGCAGCAGCGCCCCTCACCTCCACGCGCGGGAGAGGGGATAGGGGTGAGGGGCAACGCAAAGACGCAAAGGATGCTAACGCAAAGGCGCGCAGATCGCAGAGGACGCAAAGGATTTGATATGATCTCCCCGTCTGCGGCAGCCCCTGTAGTAAACTGCTTGCCCTCATCCCCCCGCCCCTGCTCTCACCAGTGGGAGCAGGGAACAAAATGTTTAGACAGGATAGATGCTTTTTCCGCGCCTGAAGCACTCTTGCCTACCAGAGCGCGCTAGCGCTGCCGCCTCACCCAGTGCGCCTAAGATGTGGGTACGGGAGAGCTACTCTCATTCCCCAAACCCCTGCTCGCGCAAGCAGGAGCAGGGGGAGATGATGTTTAGACAGGATAGATGCTTTTTCCGCGCCTGAAGCACTCTTGCCTGCCAGAGCGCGCTAGGGCCGCGGCCTCACCCAGTAGGCCCGCGATGGCGGTACTGAATAGATGCTTTTTTCCACATCGCCGCGCCTAGACGAGGCGATGGATCAGGGCGCCGGGATCGCGCTCAGGGACTCCGTACATTTTGGTCAGCGGCCCGCGCCCCTTGGCGGCACAATATCCACCTTCCCGCTGCGCTCGCTGTGTTCTCGGCGATAAAAACACTACACCTTCGCCGTGCGATTCAGCTCAACCGCAAATTGGGCAATCGCAGCCCCAGCCAACGGCCACGCCGGATCGAGCATGATGTCGTGCGGCGCCGATGGGATGACAAATAGCTCGGCGCGGTAGGTAGCGGCAAGCGCTTGCTGGGCAGCGAGATCAAAGATCGCATCGTCGCCGGCAGCGATGACCAGCACCGGCGTCCGACAAGCGGACGGACGAGGGCGGATCAGCATACTGGTCATCGTCACGAGTGGCGGTTCGCTGACCAGTTGCTGGCGATAGCGTTCGAGGTCGGCAGCAGCGATGTCGGGCCGGAAGAGAGCGACGCGCACGGCAGCCGGCTCACGGCGCAACAGGGCGCGGATATCTACCATCGGCGCGCCTTCACGCCAGCGGCGCAGAAAGTAGGCGGGGCTTGAGACTGGCGAGCTACAGAGCAGCACCACGCCAGCCAAGGCCGGCGGCGACCCGCAACGCCCGGTCATCAGCAATTGGGCGACGTAACCGCCGGCGCTATGGCCAACCAGCACTGGCGGCTGGGGCAACGCAGCCACCGCCGTGCGGACATCCTGCACATAATCGCAGATGGTGGTCAATGGGCTGGCTGGCGGGCTAGCGCCGTGACCACACAGGCTGATCGCATGCGCAGTCAGGCCGCGGGCAGCCAAATCAGGCAAGGCCCGTTCAGTCCAACACCATGCGCCGTGCCATGCGCCATGCACCAACAGCACTGGCGGAGCGGGACGGGGTTGGTACGGCTGGGCAGAGATCCATTCAAGCATAACACTTCTGAATAGTAGGGTCAATAGTTCCTCCTCCCTATGCCCTACTCCCCACTCCCCACGATCACTCGTTCCGGCGGCAGCCCCAACTGGCGGCGGCGCTCTTCGGCCAAGCGACGCTTCTCGGCGATCATCTCGTCGGTGACGTAGACGCCAAACGAGCGCAGGCGAGCCAGCTCAAGACCATGCTTCTTCCACAACCGATAGACTTCTTTCACCCGCTCGATCTCGATATTGCGCCCCAGCGTATAATCCTCAAACTTGCCTTCCATCGCCAGCAGCGCCGTTTCAGAGAGGCAGGCGTAGGCGGTGCCGGGAGGCATATCAATATCGAAGCCAAAATCCGGCTCACCGGGGAGGACAATCTCACCGCTCTCGATCACAAGCACATCAGGCCGGCGGCGCGCATCTTCCTCTTTCACATCCGGCGGACGGGCGACATCGCACACGACGGCGCCGGGTTTGAGCTTATCAATATTGATCACCTTGCCGGTCAACGCGCTAGTGGTGGTAATAATCAGATCGGCATCACCGATATAGGCATCGGCGTAGGTCGCCGCCACCACCCGCGCCCCCGGCGTCTCGGCTTCAATCTGTTTCTTGAGCGCCAGCAAGCGTTCAGCGCGCGGCGCCACCAGCACGACATCTTGCACCGCCTGGGCCAACAAACGCGCACAAACCGCGCCGATCGAGCCAGTCGCACCGATCACAACGGCGCGCACATGCTCAGGCCGGCCCCCCTTCATCAGCAACACCGCCTGCTTGGCCGCTTCGAGGGTGGCGGCCACCGTCAGCGAATTGCCCGACGTAATGCCGATACTGACTTTCTGGGCCACGGTGATCCCGGCATCACCGACTACCGAGGTAAATGCGCCCAAACCCATAATCTGCGCCCCCATCCATTCGGCCATGCGGGCCGCTTTAATCAAGCGGCGATAGGTAAAGCTTGGCGAGCGGCGCATCATCTCGCGCGGAGTCGCACCTAGGGTGAGGAGAATGCCTTCCACCTCTTCGCCGGTGGCTTTCGAGCGAATGCCACGGATGCGTGAGAGGTAGAGGGGCGGGAACTCGGCAGCAACGAGTTCGACCAACCGCTTGGGCAGATAGCGCGTCCAGCGGAACAGATGGTGATTGGCGATCAGCTCGGTGCGCAGCGGATGGATCACAAAGGCAAAGCGCGGTTTAGGCCGAGGATTAAGGTCTTGTACTGTCGGACCCCAGCCGGCAGCCGCAATAAAATCGATCACCTCGGCATCGCCGGGTTGGCGCGTGCTTTCGGTAATCGCGGTAATCACCGCCTCGATTGCATCGGCAGCGAGGAACGGGCGTTCTTCGCTGAGCGGCGGCGTCATCGTGACCAGCGTCGTCACACCACGCCGGCGCAAGTCTTCGATCTCAGCCGGCGATGGATCATCGGTGATGATCGACTTGCGGGTCAGATCGTGGGGCGCGAAGCGGCGGATAAAGGCAAAATCGCCAGCAATGACATCGGCCCAGCGGAACAAATCGGCTGCCCGGCTATCAAAACCCTCTTGGCCGAGCGCCACCGGATGGAGAAAGCGGTAGGGCAAGAGGGCCAAAATGGGCAAAGTGGTGGCGGCGTACAACTCAAGTTGTTCGAGCGAGCGTGGCGGCGGCAAGAAGGGAATACCGGCGTGAATCACCGGATCGGCGAAGCGCAACTCCGGCTCGTACTGGCTGATCGCCGCGGCGAGCTGGTAACGCTCAACGCCGCTCGTGATCAACACTCGCTTATAGCGCAACAGTGACGGGATCTGACGGGTTGCTTGGGCAACTGCCCACCGTTCGAGCGTCGCTTTGACCACACCGCCATCAACCACCGGCGTGCGGCGGGCTTGGGCGGCGATATGGATCGCTTCTTGATGCGGGTAACGAGCGCGGCCAATCCGGAAGACCGGCGTCAAGCCGCCTAACCCGATTGCGTCAACCTTGCCGTCAAATTCGCGCACGAGTGCCATCGCCTGCGCGATATCGTCGTTGGCACCGATCCGGCGCACTTCCACATGCTGGCCGAGCACCGTGACCGTGATCTGATAATCGCGTTGCGCCGATCCAAGACTGATGCTAACCACTCGCTTCATTGCGGCCTCCTCCTCGCAGTCATAGCGCAAGTATACCATGGACAACGAATGGGGGTATGGAGTGCGGCAGGGCTACTGCCGCCTCCAAGTATCGAGTACGGCAGTGCTACTGCCGCATCAAGGTGTGGCGTGCGGCAGTGGCGCTGCCACGTACAAGTATGGAATGCGGCAGTTTCACTGCCGCATTCCACAGTTCAAGGACGGACAGAACGCATGAGCGCAGATACGGTTGATGGTGTTACGATGCGCCGTTTCCCCCTCACCCCCTGCCCCGCTCCCCCTGGTGCGGGAGAGGGGAGCAGAGCTACGCTTTGAGGCATCGTACAGCGAGCACCTGTTCTGTCCGCCCCTCAATATTCCCTAGCGAGGGCGCTTATCCATTCTAAGTAGGAGCCATTGGCAGCACCACCGCCACTAATGGTATGATGGCTGGGGAATGTTACGTTTCGCCACCTTTGCTCATCATAATAAACGGTGGCATAGCAGCGAGCTGGCAGCGTATGACAACGACAACCGTACCCGCCACCCATCGCCTCCTCCGTGGATGGTGGATCGCGAAGCATCTGTTTGCCTTGGTAATGTTGGCGACATTGATCTTTTTGGGATTCTGGCAACTTGACCGGCTCGAACAGCAGCGGGCGGCGAATGCGGCCCGCTTGGCGGCATTGGCCCAGCCGGCGATTCCGCTCACACCTGAGACCGATCCGGCGATGGTGATCGGGCGGCGGGTGGTGGTGAGCGGGGTGTTTCGCAATGAAGAAAGTATCGTCTTGCGCGGGAGGAGGTCGGATAGCGGGGTCGATGGAGTTCACTTGGTGACGCCATTGCAGATTGAGGGCAGTGAATACGCTGTGCTGGTTGACCGCGGTTGGCTGCCCTCGGCGCAGGGGGCGGCGACCGCCTACGCGGTGACGCGACTGGTGACGATTGAAGGGATTGCCCAAGCGCCGCAATTGCGCCCCGACAGCCCATTGGCCGGGCGCGACCTGCCATTGCCGGGGGAAACGCGGATCAATGCGTGGCTGCGGGTGGATGTGCCGGCCATCCAACAGCAGGTTAGCGCGCCGCTGTTACCGCTGTTTATCGAGCAATTGCCCGACGACAACACCGGCTTACCGCGCCCGCCCGACCCGTACCGGCTCGATGAAGGTCCGCACTTGAGCTATGCGTTGCAATGGTTTACCTTCGCCGGTATCATCGGCGTCGGTTATCTCTTGCTCTTGCGGCAAGAGGTGCAGCGGCGGTAAATGTTGACATTCTTCTTACATTTTGCCGACATCGTTTCAACACCTTTCTGGTACACTACACAACAGCAATAACCGATCGGTGCAAGGAGAGAACAAGCATGGCTACTGGAGTGAGCGCAACGACTGCCCAAAACGCAGTGCTTGACGTTACCGAAGCTACCTTTGAGCGCGAGGTGTTGCAGCGCTCGCAGACGACGCCGGTCGTGATCGACTTTTGGGCGCCGTGGTGCGGGCCGTGCCGCGTGCTGGGGCCGACGCTCGAGCGGTTGGCGCGCGAAGCCGGCGGCACGTGGGTGCTGGTCAAGATTAATGTTGATGAAAACCCGCGCCTTGCCCAGATGTTCCGGGTACAGGGCATTCCGGCGGTCAAGGCGGTCTATCAAGGCAAGATTGTTGATGAGTTTACCGGCGCACTGCCGGAGAGTCAGGTACGGGCATGGCTGAAGCGGGTAGTGCCTGAGCGCAACGCCGATCTGCTGGCGATGGCGCAAGCACTGGAGGCGACCAATCCGGCGGAGGCGATTGCGCGCTACCGATTGATTCTGGGCCAAGACCCCAAGAACGAGACGGCGCTGTTCAATTTGGGCCGGTTGCTAGCGCTGCGCGGTGATCCGGAAGGGATTGTGACCCTGAAGCAAGTTCCGGCAAGCAGTTCATTTAGCAGCCGGGCGACCGCTGGGTTGGCAATCGCCGATCTGGTGAATGCACCTGCTGAACCGGCAGAAGGCAGCGAGGGGTTGTACCGGCAAGCGGCTGCGGCGGTGCGCGCCGGCGATTACGCGACGGCCATCGAGCAGCTCTTGACCATTGTTGGCCGGGATCGCGCGCTGCGCGATGACGGCGCGCGCAAGGCGTTGCTGGCGTTGTTTGCCCTGCTCGGCGACGAGCATCCGTTGGTGGGGCCGGCCCGCCGCCGGCTGGCGAATCTGCTCTTCTAATCTGCGGCGCAGAGACAGGCAAGCTGTCTCTGCGCCTTTATGTCTACTGTTATGATTGTTGTGCTGGCCGGCGGTGTAGGCGCCGCCCGGTTTCTCGAAGGTTTGGCTGCCGTTGCGCTGCCGGAACGAATCACCGCCGTCGTCAATACTGGCGACGATATGGTGCTGCACGGATTGCACATCTCGCCCGATCTCGATATCGTCACCTGTACGTTAGCCGGGGTGATTGATACCGCGCAGGGATGGGGCATTGCCGGCGACACCGACGAATGTATGCAGTGGCTAGGCCGGCTCGATGCGCCAACGTGGTTCAAGCTCGGCGATCGCGATCTGGCATTGCACATCTACCGCACTGCCCGTCTGCGCGATGGCGCAACTCTGTCGCAGGTCGCCGACGAGATCCGGCAGGCCTTGGGAGTGCCGATCACTATTGTGCCGATGAGCGATGAGCCGGCGCCGACCCACATCCTGACCGATTACGGCGAACTGCACTTTGAAGAGTATTTCGTGCGCGAACGCTGCCAGCCGGCGGTGCTTGGGGTGCGCCTGCACGCTGCCGGACCAGTGCAGCCGGCGCCGCACCTATTGCCGCTGCTCGCCAGCGCCGAAGCGATCATCATCGCGCCGAGCAACCCGGTGGTAAGCGTCGGGCCGATCCTTGCCATTCCCGGTGTGCGGGAAGCGATCACCAACGCCAATGCACCGGTCGTCGCCATCAGCCCGATCGTGGGTGGCGCGGCGATTAAAGGGCCGGCAGTGCCGCTGATGCGGGCCGTGGGGATGGAACCGACCGCGTTGGGGGTTGCCACAGCGTATGCCGATCTGATTGACGGGATTGTCATTGATACCGTCGATGCGGCGCTGGCGCCGGCCATCGCACAGCTCGGCATTCGCCCACTCGTGACTGATACGATTATGCGCGGCATGCCGGAAAAGATGGCGCTGGCTCGGGCAGCATTGGATCTCGCGCTCGCTTAATTCGCAAGCAATTGTTGCGGGGGCAAGAGGACACAGCTTCGCTGTGTGACTACGCCCCCCGTGCAACGACAGAAAGCAGCGTCCGTGATCGGCATCGCCATCCCCATCAAACGGCTCCAGTTCGCTAAATCACGGCTGGCCGGCGACCTCGCCCCGACAGCACGGCAACGGCTCGTGCTCAGATTAGCCCAGCACGTCATCAACGCTGCCCGGCAAGCAACCAGCAGCTTCACCATGCCGGCGCGAATCTGGCTGGTCAGCGCCGATCCGGCTATCGCGGCACTAGCGCAGGCCAGTGGTGTGGAATGGTTGCCCGACCGTTGCGAAGAATTGAACGCCGCCTTAACCGAGGCACGTAAACAGATCCAGAACGCCGGCGCGCAGACGATGATCGTGCTGGCCGGCGATCTACCCTTGGTAACGGCAGAGGATGTGGCGGCACTCTACGATGCGCTGAGCGAAGCCGATCTCGCGCTGGCGCCCGATCAGCAGCAACGTGGCACCAATGCGCTCGCCCTCCGGTTGCCATCGCCGCTGCCCTTCCTCTTCGGCCTCGACAGCGCTAACCGGCACGTAGCAGTAGCAACCCAGCTAGGACTGCGCGCGCGTCTGATCACGACACCAACCCTCGCCTTCGACCTCGACGATAGCGAACGGCTGCGACAATACTGCGCCGCCGAACGCCCTGCCTAAGCAACCCGGCTGGCGCTCAATCCGCCGCCGGCTGGGTGAGTGTCGCCCGATAGCGGCGCGCCGCCAACAGGCTATCAGTAGTATAGATAGCAAGCGCCGTCCAAATCGCGCCAAAACCGATCAATTGCGCGATCGAAAATGGCTCGCCATAGACCAACACCCCCAGTAAGAGTTGTAAGGTCGGGGCTAGATATTGCAGAATGCCGATAGTGGTTAGCGGAATGCGCTGGGTAGCCGCGCCGAAGAAAAGCAACGGCGCTGCGGTGACGACGCCAGTGCTAAGCAGCAACAGCCACAAGCCGGCATCGTGATGAATGCCGCCACTGTTACCGGCCAGCCAGCCTAACCAAAGCACCGCCGGCACAAACATCCAGAGCGTCTCGACGGTGAGAGCCTCAAACGAGCCGAGCGGAGTCTGTTTGCGCAAAAGACCATAACAGCCAAACGACAGCGCCAAAGCCAACGCAATCCACGGCAACGCGCCGGCACTGTAGGTCAGCCAAGCGACGCCGGCAGTGGCAATGGCGATAGCAAACCACTGCGCCGGACGCAATCGTTCGCGTAAAACGAGCACGCCGAGAGCGATACTGACCAGCGGATTGATAAAATAACCGAGGCTAGCCTCAACCACCCGGTTCATCTGCACCGCCCACACATAAATCCCCCAATTAGCGGCCAGCAAGGTCGCGCTAACCAGATAGGTCAAACGCAACCGACGCTGGCGGCGCATCACCTGCACCCACTGCCACTGCCGGCGCACCGCCAGCACGGCGAGCAAAAAGAGGAGCGACCAAATCATGCGGTGGGCGAGAATTTCGGTCGCGGTTACGCCATTCAGGGCCTTCCAATAAACCGGCAACAACCCCCACAGCGTATAGGCGGCGACTGCCGCGCCAATACCTTGTAATACGGTTTTGTTAGTCATAAGAACCTTTTTACTACATTAAGTAATACGACAATACCCAACAATTACTTGCGCCACGCACTCCTTTCATAACAAAATATTCAACAGAAAGGTAAATCTTTTTTAAACCTCGCGCTCAATCTCGGCATCAGTCTCGCGACCGATCCCATTCCGGCAAGGATGCTCGTATCTTCATCCAAAGAGCGCGGATATATACTACATTACATAGCAAAGTAGTTTGTTAAAACTTTGTTCATTTTGAAAAACATGCCCAGCAAACCTGCCGTTTCGGTAATACTTCGGTTCATGTTTCGGTTATGATTCGGTCCAATTGCAATACTACATCGCAGTCTTGGAGATGAGCCATGATTCGTCCAATGCCGCGAGCAATGCTCTCATCATTGCCCGTTATCACTCTGCTCGTCATCTGGTCGCTTATCATCAATCCAGTCTTCGCTGCCACCAGCACATGGATCGGCGGCAACGGCAACTGGAACGATTCTGCTAACTGGAGCGGCGGGATTGTGCCGCAGACCCGGAATGACATTGCAGTGTTTCCCAATGCGCCGTATCCTCGCACTGTCACCCTCAATAGTGGCGCGATCGAGATCGGCGAAGTGCGCTTCGACAGCGATATGACCTACTGGCTGTTTGGCAGCGGCAGTCTGTATTTTCCGCCTGTCGGCCCCGGCACTATCCGCGCCCTGAGAGGCAATCATATCATTGGCGTGCCGATTGAACTCCAAAAAGTCATTACATTCGACACCGCGACTGATAGCAGCCTTATCATCGCCAGCCCCAACAATCTGCTCCGCGGCAACGGCGGCATTACCAAAACCGGCGAGGGAGATCTCTACCTCCTTACCCCCAACGAACACAAAGGCAAAACCGCGATCAGCGGCGGCGCGATTGTTGTGGCCGACAATCAGGCGTTTGGCACATCAAAACTCGAACTCTACAGCGGACAATTGATCGGCGCTGGCGGAGACCGGTTAATCGCCAACCAGATAGCGGTTCTCAACAACGACTTCACGTTCGACAGCGGCGACTACCGGCTCAGCTTTAGCACGCCATTTGCATTGCCCGGCAACCGGGCGATTACGGTTGAAGGCGATGTCACCTTCGCCAGCGTGACCGATGCGACGAATAGCCGTGATCTGCGCAAAAACGGTAGCGGTAACTTGACAATCAATTTGTCAGCAACGACCACCAATATCGGCTCATTCGTGCGCAACCAGAGCAGCGGCCAGCTTAACCTCTACGGCGCTGGAACAGTTGGCGCGATCGTCTACAACGCCGATTCCGGCGGCGGTGAAATCGGGATCGGTGACCGGCGTGATCTCGCGACCGGTAACATCATCCGTGGACGCGGCAATCTGAACGTTGCCGGCAATGGCGACGGCATTCGCTTGCACGGGCCAAATATTCGCCTCCACTTCGAGATTGGCCCCGGCGGCGATTCGCTTGTGCTGGTCAATAACACCAATAATCAAAACCGCAATGCCAATATCGACCTGAGCGGCCCCGGCAACCCAGCAGGAGCCGAATTGACGCTATCGCTCGTGCCTGGCTACACACCAATCCCCGGCCACACTTGGATCATTATCCAACACCGCAGCACCGGCAGCATTCGTGGCACCTTCCGCGACTTGCCCAACGGCGCGGTGATCGAGTTGGGTGGCCAGCCGTTCCAGATTGTCTATGAACCAAAGCAAGTCTATCTGATGTCGCTACCGCCGTTAGCGATGGCGAACAGCGGCGGCAACAACCAGAGCGCCTTGCTCAACACCGACTTTGCCCAGCCCTTGCGGGTTTGGGTCGGCGACGAGAATGGCAACCCGTTCACGGGGGTCTATGTGAGCTTCACTGCGCCGAACAGCGGGGCCAGCGCAACCTTCCCCGCGGGTAATGGCGGCGTGAGCGATTTCAATGGAATCGTGGAAATTCCGGTGCGGGCCAATAATGTGGCTGGTACGTACACTGTCACCGCAACGGCTGGCAACGTTAGCATTGATTTTACGCTGACAAACGTTGATCCGGCACCGACGGCCACCCCGGTTCCGACCGCCACCGCCACCGCGACGCCGGAACCGACCGCCACCGCCACCGCCACCGCCACCGCGACGCCGGAACCGACCGCCACGGCTACCCCAACCGCGACGGCCACCCCGGTTCCGACCGCCACCGCCACGCCGACCGCCTCGGTCACCCCGGTTCCGACCGCCACCGCCACGCCGACC
>NZ_DAOUDC010000034.1:0-5477 GCF_034431535.1 Chloroflexus sp.
GGTTATGGAGTGGGGCCGTTACCCGGCCGCACTCCATAACTAGGCCGCGCGGCTCGTTTGATGGGATGAGGGACGCAATTGCTGCCACAGACCGGCAATAATACGGTTGCGGGTCTGCTTGGCTTAATAACGCACTATGCAACGCTGGCGACCAATAGCAACAGCTCGTATCTGGCTTGGCCTTATTCTTGCCGTCGTGAGTGCAGCGGGGGCAGGTTGGCTGTTGCTCAGCATGAGTGCGGCGCTGAGCGGGCCGCCTGAGCAGTGGCCGATTGATAGCTGGTTGTTTGGGCAGACCGTGCTCGCGCTTGGTTTACTAGCACTGGCCGGTTTCCTCATCTACCGCACTGCTGCTGCGATGACCTTACGGTACAGCTTAGACCGCAATGGGTTATACATCCAATGGCTGGGCAGCCGCGCCGTCATTCCGCTAACCTTGATCGATCGGGTCGAACAAGGCGCGCCAGCGATCGGCGACTGGCGCACAGCATTGGCGAGCATCGGCTATTACCATGGCCGCGTCCAGACTCATGACGGCATCGTCGTTCATCGCTTTACCACCCGGCCATTAGCAGAAGCGTTGGTGATCTACGCCGGCAATGCAGCCTACGCCATCTCACCCACCGACCAAGCCGGCTTCGTGCAAGAATTAGAGCAGAGGCGACGGCTTGGCGCCATTCAGACGCTGACGCCCGGTATTGAAGTCGCCCGTTTTCTGGTCTACGACTTTTGGGCCGATCCGGTCATCCGGCAATTGTTACTCGTGACGCTCATACTTAATCTGGTCTTGTTTGGGGCCATTGCAGTCATCTATCCCTCGTTGCCGTCCCAGATCGAATGGCGTGGCGACCAGATTGGCGCCGCCGCCGAATTAGCCCCGCGCATCCGCATCTTTTTCTTGCCGGTAGCGGCTGCACTGACCGCACTGTTCAATCTCATTGGCGGTCTGATCGTCTACCGGCGCAGCCCCTTGGCCGCGCGCCTGTGGCAAGGATTTTCGCTTGGGGTGCAGCTCTTCTTCGCGATTGCCACTGTCGCTGTATTGCGAGCATAATTGTTGCCTTGACAAGCATCCGTCCCACATGGTACGATCCCCCATATCGAAGGGGGATTTTTCACATCTGTGGTTGGTTGTTCTCTTGCGCAGTCTGCGCCGACATCGTGTATCTTATCGGGCAGAAAGGAGGCAAGAGCGAACGCCATCGGCTACCTTTACCCTATTCTCCTGCGCAGCACTGTGCTAGAGCGATTACAGCCACCTGCCCCGTTTCGATGAGGTGTTTCGTGTCACAGATGCTAAGGAGTATCGCGATGAATCCGCTTCGCTGGCGTCACGCGCTCGCCCTCACGCTGCTGTTTGGGTTGCTATTGCCCATCTTGGCAGCTTGTGGCGGCGGCAATCCCCCGGCTACGCAAGCAACGACTGCTCCGGCTGAACAGCCAACCACCGCCCCAGCCACCCAACCGACTGCTGCTCCGCAGCCAACTGCTGCCGCCGAACCAACGACTGCCCCGGTCGCTAGCACTGCGCAACCCGGCGTGTTGCGCCTCAACACTGGCTCAGAGCCAGACAATGTTGATCCGCAGAAGGCCAGCTTCGTCAACGAGATCCAGTTCATTATGATGGCCTATCAGGCCTTGATGACCTTTGATCTCGATATGAACCCCATTCCGGGGGCTGCCGAGAAGGTTGACGTATCGGCTGACGGTACCGTCTACACGTTTACCTTGCGCCGCGACGGCAAGTACAGTGATGGCACGCCATTGACTGCGCGCAACTTTGAGTATGCGTGGAAGCGGCTGGCTGATCCAGAGACGGCAGGTGAGTACCAGTCGTTGCCATGTGGCATTATTAAAGGCTACAGTGAATATAGTGCCGCCGCTTGCCAAGGCTTGTCGATGGAAGAGGTCATGAAGCTCGATCTCGACAAGCTGCGCGACGAGTTTGGCGTCAAGGCGCTGGATGATTACACGCTGCAGATCGAGCTGGTTGCGCCGGCGCCGTATTTCCTCAGCATGGCCGCGCTCTGGATTGGCGCGCCGGTGCGCGAGGAGGACGTGGCGCAAGGCGATGACTGGTGGTACGATCCGGCCAACTATATTGGCAACGGCCCCTTCATGTTGAAAGAGTGGGAGCACGACAGCAAGGCGATCTGGGAGCCGAACCCCTATTACGCGGGGCCGTTGGGGCCGGTTAAGCTCAAGCGGGTTGAGTACTACATGATCACTGATGGCCAAGTTGCCTTCCAAGCTTACCAGAATGGTGAGCTTGATATTCTCGGCGTCGGTGCCGAAGACTTGGCAACGGTCAAATCAGACCCAGTCTTGAGCCAGCAGACCATTGATGTCCCCGGTTCTTGCACCTTCTACTTTGGTTTCAACCTCGCCAAGCCGCCATTTGACAACAAGCTCGTGCGGCAAGCGTTTGCACAGGCGCTCGATCGCGAAGCCTACGTGCGCGATGTCTTCCAAGGTCTCGGCACACCGACCTACAGCTTCATCCCACCCGGCTTCCCCGGCTACCAACCCGATTTGCGGCTGTGGGAGTTCAACGCCACCAAGGCCAAGCAGACATTGGCCGATGCGGGTTATCCGAACGGGCAGGGCTTGCCGGAAATTAAGCTGACCTATTCAGGCACCGCGCGCAACAACGCTCGCTTCGAGTGGGTGGCCAACCAGTTCAAGCAGAATCTTGGCATCGACGTGATCCTCGATCCGATCGATCCGACCGCCTTTGCTGCGGCGACCAAAGACAATCCGCCACAGATGTTCTCGCTGGGTTGGTGCGCCGACTATCCCGATCCGCAGAACTGGGTCTCACTCTTCCAGACCAACGGCTTGCTCAGCACGCGCGTCAACTACTCGAACCCGCAGCTCGACGAGCTGGTGCGGCAGGCTGATATTGAGCAAGACCCGGTGCGCCGTGCCGAGCTGTATGCGCAGGCGCAAACCATTCTGGTTGAAGACGCGCCGGTTGTCTTCATGCTCAACAACGGCGGCCCGGTGCTGGTCAAACCGTATGTAAAGGGTGTCACGCCAGAAACGATCACGCCGCTTGATTACTGGCTCGGCTTCTTCAACTTGCCGAATGTGGACGTCCAGCCCTAAGCAGCATCGTATGCGTTAGGTTTAACGCAGAGGCGCAAGAGAGGTTCATCTGCGCCTCTGCGTCTGCCAACCATTTTAGGAATACAGTATGACCGCCTACATCATCCGGCGTATCTTGTGGAACATCCCGGTGCTGATTATCGTGGGCTTTGTCACGTTTGGCATCGCCAAGCTGACGCCGGGAGGTCCATTCGATACCCAACCCGAACGGCGCCAGCTCTCGCCGCGGGTCGAAGCGATTTTGCGCGAACGGTTCGGGATGGATCTGCCGTTTTGGCGCCAGTTTACCCGCTATATGTTTCTTGATGTCGTGCCCGATCCCAAAACCGGTGAATGGAAGATTCAGTGGGGCGCGATTGCCGGTAATCTTGGCCCGACCTACTCGTCGCGAGGGGCGCGCACGGTGCAGCAAGAGCTGTTTGAGGGCTCGCCAACCCGGCCCAGTAAGTTTTACTATTCGGCCCGGCTAGGGTTGCAGGCGCTCTTGTTTGCGGTCGTCTTCGGCATTCCGCTGGGCATTCTGGCTGCGCTGCGCCAAAATACATGGCTTGATTACCTGCTCTCATTGTCGTCAACTATCTTTGTTGCATTAGGAACACTGATTACCAGTTTGATCTTGGTGATCGTCTTTGCCGTTATTCTCAACTGGTTTACCGTTATCCCCGATTGGAACGATCCGGTGAAGCCGTGGATCTTGCCAACGGTGGCGTTAGGCACGACTAGCATGGCATTCATTGCCCGCCTGACCCGCTCAAGCGTGCTCGAAGTGAAACGGCAAGACTACATTCGCACGGCGCAGGCGAAGGGGTTGGCCGGGCAGGTGATTGTCTGGCGTCACATGCTGAAAAATGCGCTGCTGCCGGTGGTGACGATTTTGGGGCCGGCGCTGGCCGGTCTGATCACCGGCACCCTGTTTGTTGAGACAATCTTTCAGGTGCCCGGCATGGGCCGCACCTTCGTTGATGCAATCGGCAAACGCGACTATTCGATGATTATGGCCGGTTCGCTGATTTACGTCTTCTTTTTGGGAATTGCTAATCTCCTGGTCGACATTGCGTATGGCGTGCTTGATCCACGGATTAGCTATAAGTAGAGCGGGAATGGCGAGGAGCGAAGCAGGCCGATGAGCCGCATCAGGGAGAGAGAGTGATCGGTTCATGCGGGCAAGCAGCCCGCGCTCCGTGGGTAACGTGCGCTAGGTGATGGCCGCCGGCGGATAGCTTTGTGAGGATTGTGGCGCACTTGATCCGCGGATGAGCTATCAGGAACGTTGTGAAAGATAGGGAGTGGGAAAGGGAGGTAGGTGCGTTGCAAGCCGCCCACTCACTCGTGAGCGCGTTATCGGTTGATAGTGAGGAGCAGACGTGACGTCACCGGCCAAGTCGTTGACCAACCCGATCGATATTCAAGCCCTCAACACCAAACCGCGCAGCTTGTGGTCAGATGCGCTGGCGCGGCTCCGGCGCAACCGGGCAGCGATGGTCGGGCTCGTGGTGATTATCCTCTATGTGATCGTGGCGATTGCTGCGCCGTGGCTCGCGCCGTTTAACCCCGTCCAGCAGATCCCTAATAACAGCCTGCGCCCGCCGGCATGGGTGACGGACAACCCGGCCCGCATGGGGGTGCCTGAGCACCTGCTTGGCACTGATACGCTGGGGCGCGATGTGTTGTCGCGGTTGATGTATGCCATCCGGGTGTCGCTGATTGTGGGGATTGTACCGCAGGTTGCGATTTTGCTGATCGGAGTGACGATTGGTCTGATCTCAGGTTTTGCCGGCGGGTGGCTTGATAACCTGCTTATGCGCTTTACCGAGATCGTGGCGGCCTTCCCCGATCTGCTGTTTATTATCGCTCTCTCGACTGCCTTCCGCGAGACGTGGCTTGGCCGTACCTTCAACGGATTGCTGCTGATCTTCGTCGCCGTCTCGCTGGTGAGTTGGACGGGGATTGCCCGCTTGGTGCGCGGGCAGGTGTTGTCGCTGAAGGAGAAGGAGTTTGTCGAGGCGGCGCGGGCGATTGGGGTGCCGACCACGGCGATCTTGGGGCGGCATATCTTGCCCAATACATTAGCGCCGATTATTGTCTCGACCTCGTTTAGCATTCCCGCTCTGATCAGCGCCGAGGCGGTATTGACCATTCTCGGCGTGGGCATGCGGCCATCGGTTGATCCTGATAATCCCTTCCCAACTAGTCTAGGGGTGATGTTGACCGAAGGTTATAACAATCTGTCGTCGGGACCGTGGTTGCTCAGCTTTCCGGTGATTTTGATTGCGGGGTTGATGTTGTCGTTTACGTTCCTTGGTGACGGATTGCGGGATGCGTTGGATCCGCGGGAACGGTGATGGGGGCGCGGGGCAGGGCGACGCCCT
>NZ_DAOUDC010000035.1:0-47453 GCF_034431535.1 Chloroflexus sp.
TGGAGGAGTTGTGGGGCGGCCTGCAAGCTCCGTAGCTATGTCCGGGAGTGAGAACCGCTGAAAGCATCTAAGTGGGAAACACGCCGCAAGATGAGTGCTCTCGCAGCGTCAGGCTGGTAAGTCCCCCGGGAGATGACCGGGGTAAGCGGCCGGAGCTGGAGGCGGGGCGACCCGTAGAGGCGACCGGTGCGCAGGGACGAGGGCTTCCCTCCGTCGTGGCGAAGGCGGGGGCCAGATGATGGTGAGACAACGCCAGCGCCGGCAATCGCGTGAGGGGTGAAGGGACGACGGCAGTCGTTCATTCAGCCATGGGTGTGTGAGGAGCGCGGCGGACCCACCCCGTCCCATCCCGAACCGGGTCGTGAAACGTCGCAGCGCCGATCCTACTGGCGGCTCTCCGCTGGGAACCTAGGTCCACGCACCCTGCCGATGAAAACCGCCCGCAACTATCACTAGTTGCGGGCGGTTTTCGTGTTTACTTCAACTGATCCGTCGTTGAATGCTGTCGCGCGCGATATACCACTGGGTGCGCAGTTCAAGCGGCCAATATTGGCATTCAGTATCTAATTCACGTAGTGTCTGCCGATCACCAATCCATGCCAGTGCCTCTATTGCTTTGCGACGCAGATAAATAGGCTCTGGGGCATTCACCGGTGTGTCGAGCCTAAAGTCTCCAGCGATAAAGTGCGGCAATGGTTGCCGCCAGAGGGCAATCTCTTCAATAAACTGTTTAATCGTCATTGTGTCATTGCTCTGGCTACTGGCAATCTGGCTACTGGCAATAGCGATCGTACGATGTGTCACTTCTCTTCCCATCCACGCAAGTGATTGCAAGGCGCGCGCTTTGACATTCTGGCTTGGATTCGTGATCAACAGTTTGATGAGCCATTCGATGATAAACGGTTGGTTGATACGCAGGCGACCAACAAGATACGCTAGTTGTTGAGCGGCTGGGTTGGGCATACTGCGTTTGTAGCGGATCAGTGCGGAAATTAATGGTACAACATATTCTGCATCAAACAACGTGAGCGCATCGGCTGCTGACCACATCGTGTCGATCCAGTCGTCACTGATTTTTGTGCTGGCAGTATCGGTGGGACGTGTAATGATTCGTAGCAGGAAGCGCGCATCACACGATTGCTGCGCCGGTGATGTGCTGACGTCTGCCAGTGCAAAGGCGGCAATGGCCCGTTCGTGCGGAAGTGGCGATGTCATCAGACAGCGGCGCAGCTCATGCCTCCCCCCTTCACCTTGTAGCCAGTGATGCATCAGTTCGATGAGCGGGCGGTCATCGCGGAGTTTTTTGAGCGGAATGGTTGTCCGATCAAATGCTTCTTTGGCTTGAGCGGGATTACGCTGGCGGCGAAAGTCGAGCAAATAGAGATCGCGGAGGGCGCGGGAAGCCGCAATACGCACATTGGTGTATTCATAGCGCGGGCCGCTGCTCGTTTGGCGCACTTTGTCAACGAGTATCCGGCGCAATTGCTGGCGAACTTGGAGATGGTCGATTTTGCCAAGGGCGCTGACGAGCAATTCACGCCGCTCCGCACTCGGCTCTCGTTGTTCATCGAGATGAATGAGACAATTGTCGATCAATTCATTACGCAATGTGAGCGGCACTAACTGGAGTTTTTCATCAGGCAATGCCTCGAGACAGCGGGCAGCGAGCATCGCAAGGCGGTGGTTGCCGTTGCGGAGAGAGCTGGCGATGCAACTGAGCAATTCATCGGGCTTATCGAGCAGACTGGCTAGTGCATCGAGGACATCCTCCCACCAACGTTGACGTTCAACATCAGCGCACAATGCGACAATGTCGGCTAATCGTTGTGAGTGATCAGGGGCACGGTAGAGCGCTTGCGCTGCACAGTAGGCAGCGACAGCCTGATTGGTAAAGCGAATATCGCGCTGGCCGGCAATGGTAATGATCTGGGTATTGCTTAATTGGCGAAACAGATCTTCGAGACTGTAGTCGCGATTGTGCCGCGCTGTAGCGAGGATTGTGAACAATTCGCCGATTGAGAGATAGTCGGTCACATTCCAGCGCATGTGCCACGCGATCTGGTAGAGGCTTTCACGGGCGACATCACCCATCTGGTACCGCTGATCGAGATCACGAAGTTCTTGGGTGAGAAATTCATCGATGATGTGGTAATAGGTGATTGGACGCTGATGGGTGTCAGAGAGACGATCAACGATCAACAGCAGCATGCGCGGGTCGCTGGCTAGGTGATAGAGGTGATTATCACGCATTTGCTCGAGGAGTGCGCGTGCGCGCCGGCGATCACGTTGGCGAATGTAGGCGACGATGGTAGGTTCATCGAGGGGTTGAATTGCCAGAAGCTGCGCTTGATGTTCAAATGTCAGCGGCGCGAAGGTTTGGGGTGCTGCGACGACAAACACTTGATCAGGCAGGCGAGCGCGGAAGGTGTTCAGATCACGGATGAGATCTTTCCAGTGTGATTCGGCAACTTGCTCAAGATCATCAAGCAGGAACGCAAGGCGTGGGCGTTGGGTATCGCCGCCGGATGAGCCGCGAAATAGGCGATCGAGGGTGTCGGCAAACGCTGGGTGCTGGCGGCGTACCTGTTCGACGATGTGATGGTGGAGGCGCGGCTCGCCGCGCGCTTGTTCGTAGCCGGCGAGTGAAATGAGCACGCCAACTGGGGCATTGGTGTCGAAGAGCGCGTTACGAGCAAGATCATAACAAACCCGGCGGAGAATTGTCGTTTGGCCGGACTGATGCGAACCAGTAAGAGCGATGAACTGGGGTGAATCACTTGTGTGGCTAGTAATCAGCTTTACTAATGTATCGCGCGTTGATCTAGGCTGAGGGGCGTTTTCTGGCCGGCGATAGAGAAATTGCCAATGTTGGTCGAAGGGTATCTCTAGGCAACCTACATCAATGTATTCATTACTGGCCCAGCGTTTGATCTCATCTTGTTGCAAGACCCATTCGATATAGCTGAGCAGAATGCTCGGTTGGAACAGGCGACCGCTACTGAGGCGGGTGTACAGAGCCGGGGTACTCCAGCCAACCGTATCTGGCCGATAGATACGCCGGCGGGCAGTGGCAACCGCCAGATCAATAAGGCCATTGCGTAGCAGCATCTCGGTGAGGTGCTGGGTAAAAGCGCGTGCAAGCTCAATGGCCACTAAGCGTTGCATTGCGAGCACGGCTGGAATGCCGCTTTCGGCTATGAGACGAATAGCCAGATTGCTGAGGGGCGCTTGGAGATCAACGGTGGCGCTGTTGCACGCTACTAGTACGATCAATGCTGGTTTGTGCGAAGCCGGCAATGAGATCAACACGCGTGCTAGTTCGCTCCCATCAAACAGCCGGCCACGTTGTTGCGGCCCGTGCTCGAGCAAAAGGCGGGTGCCGTGTTGGGGCAGAAAGAGTGCGTGTCCTAGATACAGGACGACATCAAAGCCGCGTTCGCGTTCGTTGAGCAAGGAACCACGCTCAAGCGCAGCTCGCAAAGCTGTCTCTTCGGCGATGGGCAGTATCTCAAAGCTGAGTTGGCCGTTATCGGTAAATGGGCGGAAACGCTGGCGAAAATCTTGCTCGGTAGCTTTGCGGTCAAATGGAGATAGGCCCCACCGTTCAAGATCACTCGGTTCGCTGAGAGCCAAGAGCATGCGGATCGGGCGATGTTCAATCGGGTCGCTAAGCGGAAATTGCTCGCTGTCAACGTAGCGCGAAAAGAGGATATGATCGCTGGTGGAAAAAGGCAGAGGCCGGCTCTGGTTGTCGGAGGCAGGCAGATGGAGCAGTTCCCACGGGATCGCTTGGAGTTCGCCATCGAGCGGGTCAAGCGCAAGCCGGAGGCGGAGCGGTTCTTGTTGTTGCAGCGCGGTTTGCCGGGCAACGTGAAAGGCATGGCTTAACCGACCCGGAAAGAGCCGGCGAAACAATTCTTGCCCGTATCGGCTGATTGCGTCCGGATCGGCCGTTTCCGGCGGAGCGAGGTCAAAAGCCACCTCTTCGGTTGACACCAGCCGGCGGCCATCGCCAAATTCAAGCTCGATGATGTAACTGCTAGGAGTATCGGGCCGGCGATTTTGTCGTTGTGGCCGGACAAGCATGTTCGTGCGGCGCTCCATACGTTTTGCTCCGTGGAGTTGGTGCAGATTGCACTATAGTGTAGCATTAAGAGGGATAGAAAGGGGTATGGAACGAGCGTCTTACGATACGGGCAAGGCATGTTATACTGTGATTGTGTGAAATATCACAGTGTCGGAAGAGGAGCAGCATGAGCAAGATCATTGCACCAGAGTGCGAGTGGCCGCGTTTGATGGCGCAATTGCGAGCGGCAGCGCCGGAAGCGTTCAATGCCGATGGTCACGTGCTCAATTTGATCGAAGGGACGTGGGGGTGGCCGGGGCATGGCAAGCACTATAGCACGGCGATCGACGGCAGTGAATTAGGGCTGATGCCAATGATCGATCTCGAGACGGCCAAGCGAGCCGTGCGGTTTGCGGCCCGCGAACACGAAGCATGGTCGCAGGTTGATCTCGATGAGCGGCGCCGGCGGGTGAGCGAAGCGTTGGCCGGTTTGCGTCAGCAACGTGATCTGATCGCCTACTTGCTCCTGTGGGAAATTGGCAAGCCCTACCATTTGGCATGCGATGATGTTGATCGCTGTATTAGCGGGGTGGAGTGGTACATCGAGCAGATCGAATGGATGATGAACGGTCGCCGTCCGCTCGGTCTGATCTCAAACATTGCTTCGTGGAACTATCCTTATTCGGTGTTGATGCATGCAGTGCTGGTGCAGGTGCTTGCCGGCAATGCGGTCATCGCCAAGACGCCTTCGGATGGTGGGTTGTTTGCATTAACGCTCGGATTTGCCATCGCGCGGCGTGCAGGGTTGCCGGTCTCGTTGGTGAGCGGATCAGGCGGTGCGCTGAGCGATGCGCTCGTGCGCAACGCTGATGTGGCCTGTTTAGCGTTTGTTGGCGGCAAGACGAATGGGCGTGATATTGCCGCTTCGCTCTATGACCGCAACAAGCGTTATATGCTCGAGATGGAAGGCGTCAACTGCTACGGGATCTGGGATTTCTCAGATTGGACGAATCTCGCGCAACAGATCAAGAAGGGGTTTGCGTACGGGAAACAGCGTTGTACCGCCTATATCCGCTATGTCGTGCAGCGGCGACTCTTCCCCAAGTTTCTCGATGTGTATTTGCCGGTGCTGAAGAGCCTTCAGATCGGTAATCCCGTCTTGGTGGATCGACCCGGCGATCCGTTACCCAAGCTTGATTTTGGCCCCTTGATCAATGCGAAAAAAGTGGAAGAGCTGCGCGTGCTCTACAGCGAGGCGCTCGGCGCTGGGGCGATTTGTGTGTACGAGGGCGAGCTGAATCCGGCGCTCTTCCTGCCTGACCAAGATATTTCGGCCTATATGGCGCCGATTGCATTGCTGAACGTGCCGCGCAACTGCCGGTTACACCACAACGAGCCGTTTGGCCCGGTTGATACGATCGTGATTGTCGACAGTGTTGATGAACTCATTAGCGAGATGAACATCTCGAATGGCAATCTGGTTTCGTCAATTGCGACCGACGATCCGAAATTGGGCCAGATGATCGCGAGCGAGCTGCGTACATTCAAGGTTGGCATCAACAAAATGCGCTCGCGTGGCGATCGTGACGAGGTGTTTGGCGGGATGGGTGCGTCGTGGAAGGGGTGTTTTGTCGGCGGAAAGTATCTGGTTGATTCGGTGACGGTTGGCGCGCCGGGTGAGCGGTTGTACGGGAATTTCCCTGACTATACGCTGTTGCCGGAGCAGCGATGATGCACCGAGCGGATGCAAGGGCACTATAGACAGGATATGGTCATTACCGTTGATGAGACGAGCATCGCGCTGCACGATGGCTTTCCGGCCCCTTATGCGATCGATGTCCGGGCAGTGACCAAGCGCTATGCAATGCGCACCGGTGCGGTGCAGGCGCTGGCCGGCGTTGATGTGACGGTGGCGGCTGGCGAGGTTGTGGCGCTGGTTGGGCCAAGTGGGTGTGGCAAGAGCACCCTGTTGCGGATCATTGCCGGGCTTGAGCAGCCTAATACCGGTGAGGTGCGACTGTTTGGCCTATCACCAGCGCAAGCGCGGCGCGAACATCGGTTTGGGATCGCGTTTCAGGCTGCGGCTTTGCTCGAGTGGCGCGACGCGGCAGCGAATGTGGCCCTGCCGCTCGAGTTGGCCGGTTGGCCGCGGGCAAGGCGTACCCAGCGGGTAGCAGAGCTATTGGCCCGGATGGGCTTAAGTGACGCGGCAAGCCGCTTGCCGCGGCAGTTGTCGGGCGGCATGCAGCAACGGGTGGCGCTGGCGCGGGCTTTGGCGCTGGCACCGCCGGTGCTGCTGCTTGATGAGCCGTTTAGCGCGCTTGATGAACTCACCCGCGAGCAGTTGCAGGGCGAGCTACTCGATCTGCTGTCGACGATCGAGCCGGCGCCGGCAGTGCTGCTGGTGACGCACAACCTTGCTGAGGCGGTATTACTGGCTGATCGGGTGGTGGTGCTTAGCCGGCGACCGGCGCAGGTGCTGGCGGAAGTGCCGATCGATCTGCCGCGTCCGCGCCAGGCCGAATTGCGCGACGACGAGCATCTGCACCGGCTGGTGGCCGCGGTGCGGGCGGTGTTGCGGAACGATGGTTGATCAATCGTCGCTTGGTACTGCCCCCACCCCTAGCCCCTCTCCCACTGACGTTCAAGGGTGGACAGAACCTCTGATGTGGAACCCGGCCCGGAAGGGCCGGGCGATCGTTACGAAGCCCGCTGCGCGGGCTGAATAGCCACGAAAAGACACAAAAAGGCACAAAAATCTACGATGTTTTGCCTCGTTTGGGTATCTTTGGGGCTATTCTGCGCGGATGTCCTCACCCCCGCTCCCGCTCTCACTGGCGCGGGAGCGGGGAGTACAGCGCCAAGCGTTGAGGCATCGCACAGCGATCAATGGTTGTGCGCGATCAAACATTCTTTCCGTCCCACTCCCGCCCGGCGGGAGTGGGACGCGATTTTGGGGCGGCATGAGATAGCGTTGATCCGGTCATAGTAAATAGCGCAAAGATTGCTTGCCTAATGACAATCGAGTATGCTATACTGCCTGTGCCACCCCCTCCCCCGGGGGAGGGGGTATGCCAAACCGGAAGGAGGTGAGCCGATGGATCACGAGCACAAGCATCAGATCCTCAACCGCCTAAAGACGATTGAGGGCCACATTCGTGGCGTGCAACGCATGGTTGAGGAGGATGCATATTGCATCGATCTGCTCAATCAGACGCGCGCGATCCAACAGGCGCTCGCCAAGCTTGATGCCGTCATCCTCGCCAACCATTTACGCAGTTGTGTTACGACTGCGATTAGGAGCGAAGATATCAGCGAACGCGAGCGAGTGCTCACCGAGCTGTTGCAGGTCTTTGAGAGTACGCATCGTTAGTAAGGGAGGCGAACCGATGGTAACTGAGCAGTTCCGCGTTCCGGGGGTGTCGTGCCAGCATTGTGTGCAGGCAGTGCGCAAAGAGGTCGGCGCGCTAGACGGTGTGTCGCAGGTTGAGGTCGATTTGACCAGCAAGATTGTCACTGTCGTGCATGATGATGAGGTTGATATTACCGAGATCGTGATGGCGATCAAAGAGGCCGGTTACGACGATGTGACGCCGTTAGGCATTGCGTGTTAGGCGTCATCCCGTAGAGCCGCGCGGTGGTGCGGCTCCACCTCAATGAATGAAACCCACATTCACCCAAGGTAATCGCCATGGCCGAACGTGAAATCATCCTGCCTGTCACCGGTATGACCTGCGCGAGCTGTTCGGCGCGGGTCGAGAAAGCATTGCGCAAGACGCCGGGAGTACTGAGCGCCGAAGTCAATTTGGCCAGCGAACATGCGCTGGTGCGGTTCGATCCGACGCAGGCGCAGCCGGCGGCGTTGCAGGCCGCGATCGAGGATGCCGGTTACGGCGTGGTCACCGATGAGATCACGCTGGCGATCACCGGCATGACTTGCGCGAGCTGTTCGGCGCGGGTCGAGAAAGCATTGCGCAAAACGCCGGGAGTGCTAAGCGCTGAAGTCAATCTGGCCAGTGAGCAGGCGTTGGTGCGCTACGCGCCGGGAATGGTCGATCGAGTCGAGCTGGTCAAAGCAGTTGAGCAGGCCGGCTATGGCGTGATTACGCCGGCGGCAACCACTACCGAGACGGAGGATGTTGAGGCGCGGGCACGGGCGCACGAGATGGCGCTGCGCCGGCGCCGGCTGGTGGTCGGCGTGGTCTTTAGCTTGCCGCTGTTTGTACTCTCAATGGCGCGCGATGTTGGTCTGGTCGCGCCGTGGCTGATCGGCGAAGGGGCAGCGATGGCGGCGACCATGGCCGGCTCGTCAATGGCTGAGATGATGCACATGATCGCCGCTCGCGACGATCTGCTCAACTGGCTGTTCTTGGTCCTTGCAACGCCGGTGCAATTCTATTCGGGCCGTGACTTCTACCGCTACGCATGGCGAGCGCTGCGCATGCGCACAGCGACAATGGACACCCTGATCGCGCTTGGTTCGTCGGCGGCTTACTTCTATAGCCTCGTCCTTTTGCTCAGCGGCGCTCCCGGCCACGTCTATTTCGAGACGGCGGCGGTGATCATCACCTTAATTCTGGTCGGCAAGTACCTTGAGGCGCGGGCGAAGAGCCAGACCAGCGCGGCGATTAAGGCGCTGATCGGTTTGCAACCGAAGACGGCGCGCGTGCTGCGCGGCGGCCAAGAGGTTGATGTACCGCTGAACGAGGTGCGGGCCGGTGAAATGGTGATCGTGCGTCCGGGGGAAAAGATCCCGGTCGATGGCGTCATCGTCACCGGCGAATCAACGGTTGACGAGAGCATGCTGACCGGCGAGAGTCTGCCGGTCGAGAAACGAGCCGGCGATACCGTCTTTGGCGCGACGATCAACCGTAGCGGCAGCTTTCAGATGCGGGCAACCCGGATCGGTAAAGACTCGGCACTGGCCCAGATTGTGCGGTTGGTGCAAGAGGCGCAAGGCTCGAAAGCGCCGGTGCAGGCACTGGTCGATCGGATTTCAGCCGTGTTTGTGCCGATCGTGATTGTGATCGCCCTACTGACCTTTGCCGGTTGGCTGTGGGCCGGGGCTGGCCTCACGCAGGCAATGATCTTCGCGGTGGCCGTGCTGGTCATCGCTTGCCCATGCGCGCTCGGCTTGGCGACGCCGACGGCGATTATGGTCGGCACCGGCGCCGGTGCAACGCACGGCATCCTGATCCGTAATGCCGAGGCGTTGGAGCGGGCGGCGAGTTTGCAGACGGTGGTGTTCGATAAGACCGGCACTATCACCCATGGTCGGCCTGAAGTGACCGATATGGTGGCCGTGGCACAGTCGGCGTTGGCGCAAGCCGGCGCGGCTGAGGAGCCGGCTGATCTGGCGCTGTTGCAACTAGCGGCGGCGGCGGAAAGCCGCAGTGAGCATCCGCTGGGGATGGCGATCGTACAGGCGGCGCAGGCGCGCGGATTGCCGAACGGACGTTCCACTCGGTTTCAGGCAGTGAGCGGGGCCGGCGTCGAGGCCGAAGTAAACGGGCAAACGGTACTGATCGGCACACCGGCATGGCTGGCCGAGCGTAGGGTGGATGTGACAGGGTTGGCAGTGACGGTCGATCAGTTGCAAGCCAGCGGCAAGACGGTGATCGTGGTGGCGGCTGACGGCGAGGCGGGCGGCGTGATCGCGCTAGCCGATACCGTCAGGCCAACTGCTGCTGCAGCCGTGGCCGAGCTGCGCCGGAGTGGTTTGGACGTGGCGTTACTAACCGGCGACAACCAGCGCACAGCCGCGGCAATTGCGGCAGCAGTCGGCATTCCGGCCAACGCGGTCTATGCCGAGGTCAAACCGCATGAGAAGGCGGCAATTGTGGCGCGCTTGCAGCAGAGCGCAGCCGGCGACAAGCCGCGGCGAGTGGCGATGGTCGGCGATGGCATCAACGATGCGCCAGCGCTGGCGCAGGCCGATGTCGGCATCGCAATGGGCAGCGGTACCGATGTGGCAATGGAGACCGCCGACATTACGCTGATGCGCAGCGATCCGCGCGGGGTCGCGCAGGCAATTGCGCTGAGCCGGGCAACGGTGCGGACCATTCGCTGGAATCTGTTCTGGGCCTTTGCCTACAACGTGATCTTAATTCCGGTAGCGACCGGTATCTTCTCCCCGCTGACCGGCTGGCAGTTAAGCCCGGTCTTAGCGGCGGCAGCGATGGCCTTTTCGTCGGTGTTTGTGGTGAGCAATTCATTGCGGTTGCGAGGGATACGGTTGGGGTAGGATGGTGTAGCCTTTCCTATTGTCATTGCGAGGGCGCAATGCGCCCGAAGCAATCTCCCGCTTCAGTGCAACCAACCTGCTCAAGCATAGCACTCGTGCTCGCGAGAGATTGTTTCGCCGCGCAGGGGCAGAGCGATGCTCTGCCCCTGCGCGGCTCGCAATAACAATCGGGGAGCGGGTCGTGTAATGACATATTGCACCGATACGCTCTCATCCTACAATCGTGGTATCATATCCTTGATACGCCAATAGTTCCCAATTGATGCCTAAAGGAGCCGCGATGCTCACCGATACTGCTCGCCAAATCATGCATGAATGGATTGCTGCTGATAGTCTGCGCAAGCATTGCGAGGCGGTGGCGGCGTGTATGAGCCACTTTGCTGCCAAGCAGGGCGCTGATGTTGATCTGTGGACGGCGGTGGGTCTGTTGCACGATCTCGATTTTGAGCGTTACCCGCACATGCCAGAAGCCGGGCTGGCGACGACGGCTATTGCGGAAGCTTTGATCCGCGGTGATGAGGTGCCTGCCGAGTTGCCCGGCCATCCGTTTTACGGTGTGGCGTATCTACGCTCGACGGGGTGGTCGCCAGAGATCTTGCGCGCGATTCTCAGCCACGCCGATTACAGCGGCATTCTGCCCGAAACGCCGCTTGAGCGCACCCTCTACGCTGTTGATGAGTTGAGCGGGTTTGTGACCGCAGTGGCGCTGGTGCGGCCCGACAAAAGCATCCATAGCGTTGAGGTGTCGTCGGTGCGCAAGAAGATGAAGGATAAGGCATTTGCCGCCAAAGTCAGCCGTGAAGGGATTGTGCATGGGGCCGAGGTGATTGGTATGGATCTCGACGCGCTGATCGACGAGGTGATCGCCGCGCTGCGTGCTGCGGCACCGCGCCTCGGTCTAGCGGGGATCAATCAATGATCCTCGCGCCGCACGTCTGGCCAGCAACGGCTGCCGTTGCCGGCGGCAGACTTTTCGTGGGCGGGTGCGATGCGGTGGCGCTGGCCGAACAGTTTGGCACCCCGCTCTATCTGCTTGATGAGGCAACGCTAAGGGGGGCGATGCGCGCCTACCGGCAGTCGTTTGCCGACGCTTATCCTGGTCCAGCGCGGGTGCATTACGCTGGCAAGGCGCTGCTCAATACGGCGTTGGCCCAGATCGTGGCCCAAGAGGAGTTAGGCCTTGATGTCGTCTCAGCGACTGAGTTGTTGGTAGCGCGGCGGGCCGGGGTGCCGATGGCGCACGTCCATCTGCACGGCAACGCCAAAAGTGACACCGAGCTTGAGCGGGCGGTGGCGTGGCAGGTGGGGGCGATTGTGGTGGATAACCTCGACGAGTTGGCCCGTCTGCGCGCCATAACTGTCCAGCTCGCCGAGCCGCAAGGGGTGTTGCTGCGGATCGCGCCGGCGATCGAGGCCGATACCCATGCGCACATTGCGACCGGCGGTGAAGCAGCGAAGTTTGGCTTGCCGCTAGCAGCGCTCGATGAGGCTGTGGCGCAAACGCTGGCTGCGCCGGGTTTGCGCTGGCTAGGGTTGCACGCGCATATCGGTTCGCAACTGTTTGCGCTCGATCAAATCGTGGCCACCATTGACGTTTTGGCTGCTCAAGCTGCCCGCCTGTGCGAGCAGTTTGGGGTGACGCCGGTTGAATTGAGTCCCGGTGGCGGGTTGGGGGTACCTTACACTGCCGAGCAGCCGCTGACCGATATTGCTCGCTATGCGCAGGTGGTGAGTGCGGCGCTGCAAGCGGCTTGTGCGCGTTACGATTTGCTGCTGCCCCGGCTGACGGTCGAACCGGGCCGTTCGATTGTGGCACGAGCTGGGGTAGCGCTGTACCGAGTGGTGGGGCGCAAAGGCCGGCGCTGGCTGCATATTGACGGCGGTATGGGGGATAATATCCGGCCAGCGTTGTACGGCGCGCGCTACAGTGCAGTGCTGGCGAATCGCGCTGGCGAGCCGGCCAGCGAGCCAGTCGCTGTTGGCGGACGCTATTGTGAATCGGGTGATGTGCTCTTGCCAGAGATTGCCTTGCCGCCAGCGCAGCCGGGCGATCTGGTAGCAGTAGCGACGGCGGGAGCCTATACGCTTAGCATGGCCAGCAACTACAATCTTGTGCCGCGCCCGGCAGTGGTGTTGGTCAGCGATGGCCAAGCCCGCCTGATCCAGCGCCGCGAGACCGAGGAGGATGTGCTGGCGCGCGATATGATGTTGTGATGGTGCTTGGCTGCGGTCGTGGGACGCCGTGTTATCGGTGTGAGGTGTGGTGATGGCGGAACGGCTCTACGGCGGGATCGAGGCGGGCGGGACGAAGTGGGTGTGTGCGATTGGGACGGGGCCGGACGATATTCGGGCCGAGATCCTTTTTCCGACCACGACACCCACCGAGACGTTGGGGCAGGCGATTGCGTTCTTTCGCGCCCATCAGCCAGCGCAATTGGCGGCAATTGGGGTAGGTTCGTTCGGGCCGGTCGATCTCAACCGTGCTTCACCGAGCTATGGATTTATCACCACCACCCCCAAGCCGGGTTGGTCTAACACCGATGTGGTTGGGGCGCTCACGCAGGCGTTGGGCCGTCCGGTTGGGTTTGATACCGACGTGAATGTGGCCCTGTTGGGTGAATGGCGGTGGGGCGCGGCGCGCGATTGCGACGTGGCGGTGTACATCACGGTGGGTACCGGCATCGGCGGTGGGGCAATGGTGGGAGGGAGATTGGTGCATGGCCTCATCCATCCCGAAATGGGCCACATCCACCCTGTGCGTGACCCGGCCCGCGATCCGTTTCCCGGCATCTGCCCCTATCACGGCGATTGTCTAGAAGGATTGGCGTGCGGCCCGGCGATGAAAGCGCGGTGGCAAACGCCGGCAGAGCAGTTGCCGCCCGATCATCCGGCGTGGGAACTCGAAGCTGACTATTTGGGGCAGGCGATGGCGACCTTGCTCTGCATGCTCTCGCCAGAGCGGATCATCATCGGCGGCGGTGTGATGAGCCAGCCCCAGATGTTCCCGCTGGTGCGGAAGGCGACGCAGCGTTGGCTAAATGGCTATTTGCAGCATCCGCGCATTCTCGACAACCCCGCAGAGTTGATCGTGCCGCCGGGGTTAGGCGCGCGCGCCGGTGTGCTGGGGGCGATTGCGCTGGCGATGGCGGCGGCGGAGGGATATTAGGGGAATAGCCACAAAAAGACCCAAATGGCACAAACATATTGTCTTGATCGTCTCCCCTGCTAGGAGAAGAGCGAGAGGCGACACATCTGCCGTATCAACGGGAAGGCCGCGGTTGGCACGGAACGCTGGAGCGCACCTCTCCACCTCACGGCGGGATGGGGACAGCCGCTAAATGGTGGCAAGGTCTTGCAGAAGCGGAACTCAGCTTAGCGATGATAGAAATGAGGAGTACCCTATGCTGCTCGCCCGTGATCTTGCCCCTGACCTGATTCTGCACAACGCGACGATCTATACGCTCAACCCGGCGTTGCCGCGGTGCAGCGCGATTGCCTGCAAAGATGGCCGGATTGTCGCGGTAGGAGATGACGCTGATGTTTTGGCGCTGGCCGGGCCGGCGACGCGCCGGATCGACCTCGGCGGGCGGACGGTGATCCCCGGCATTAACGACGCGCACAACCACATGCTTGAGATGGGCTTGAAGCTGCGCCGGATCGGGCTTGACGATTGCACGTCGATCGCTGAGATGGTCGAGCGAGTGCGGGCAGTGGCGGCGCATACGCCTGCCGGCCAGTGGATCGTTGGCGAGGGCTGGAATGAATCGCTCTTTCGCGAGGGCCGGCTGCCGAACCGTCACGATCTCGATGTAGCGACCACGGCCCACCCGGTCTTGCTCAAGCGATTTTTCAACATGGATGTGGTGAATACGCGAGCGCTAGCGCTGGCTGGGGTGACGGCGGCGACGCCTGATCCGGCGGGAGGTAAGATCGAGCGCGAGGCTGATGGCGCGCCAACGGGGATTTTGCGCGCTGCCGCTAAGGAACTCTGCCGGCGGTTGTTGCCAGCGCCAACACAGGCCGAGTGTGTCGAGGCGCTTGAGACTGCCGGCAGAGCCTACCTTTCCTATGGCATCACCAGCATCCTTGACCCCGGCTTGCAACCGTGGGAGATCCAAGCCTATGTAGCGGCGCGGCGGGCGGGCCGGTTACCGGTGCGGGCCAACTTGCTTGTCTCGTGGCACGGCTTCCGTGAAAGTGAAACGCGCGCCGAGCTCGAAGCGCGGGCGGCCGCGTTGGGCGGTCTCAGCGGGTTGGGTGATGAATGGTTGCGAATTGGTGCGCTGAAGATGGCGATTGATGGCGGTACGACTTCGCATACAGCGTGGATGTTTCAGCCATTTCTGGGTGAAGATCGGGTGTATGACTACAACCGGCTCGATCCCGAAGAGCTGGTTGAGTTTTTTACCCGTGGTCATACGCTAGGATGGGACATCGGTATTCACGCGATTGGCGACCGGGCGCATCACGAAGCGGCCCGCGCTTTTGCCGAAGTGATCGCGGACCATCCGCGCGAGCACCGCCATAACCTGATCCACGGCTACTTCGCCACCGAAGAGAGCTTGCAGCACATGGCGCAGCATGGGTTAGCGGTTGTCATCCAACCCACCTTTATCTACTACGAGGGCGACGATCTCTTCCGCGATGTCGGTCCGGAGCTAGCGGCGCGCTACAAACCAATGCGCACCTACCTCGACCGGGGCATCCGGGTGGTAGCGACCAGCGACGTGCCGAGCACGGTGCATTTCAACCCCTTCATCGGTCTCTACGCGCTGGTGATGCGCAAGAGCTGGAAGGGCACGCCGATCGCGCCTGATCAGGCGGTCAGCCGGGAAGAGGCATTGTATGCCTACACCGTCGCTGGGGCTTGGCTAACCCGTGAAGAGCATCTGAAGGGGCCGCTCTCCCCCGGTATGCTGGCCGATATGGTGGTGCTCGATCGCGACTACTTTACCTGCCCTGCTGAAGAAATGAAGGACATTCAAGTCGAACTGACGATTCTGGGTGGGCAGGCGGTGTATGAGCGGAACGATTCCTGAACGTATGGAGTGCGGCAGTCAAACTGCCGCACTCCAAGACATGTCACGCAAGCACCACTACAACAACGTCGCTCGCTCCATCCCCAACAACGCCAATGCCGCCGGCAGTGTACCAGTCTGCACCGCCTCGGCAAGGTGGCGGCCAACAATCGCTGCAAATGGCATGCCGTGACCAGAGAAGCCGCCGATCGCAAACAGGCCGGGGGCAGGATTAGCCACAATAGGCAAATAATCAGCGGTGAACGCCATCGCCCCTGACCAGTGCCGTTCAATCGCAATGCCGGCGAGAGTGGGAAAGAGCCGGCCCAAGCTAGCCTCCATCGCATGCTGCACTTCGAGGCTAACTTCGTCGGGGAGCGCACCCACATCGTGATCGGGCGCGACGGCGCGGCAGCCGCCGAACAACACCTGCCCGCCGGGCAATTGCTGACCATATTCGCCAGTAGGGGTCAGGTTAGCGCCGAAACCGCAGGCGATAAATGGCTCAACCGGCGCCGTACAGAGTGCCTGCCCGCGCACCAGCTTGATCCGTTGTGCCAATTCAGGCACCACCTCACCGCTCCACGCATTGATGGCGATGACCGCGGCGGCGACGCTGATCGCACCGCGATCGGTGAGCAAGCGCAGCCGGCCAGCATCGTTGGCAATGCCTTGCACGGTGATCCCCCAACTGAAGCGCGTGCCATAGCGATGGGCGGCGACGAGCAGGCCATGCACCAACTTGGCGGAATGGAGCGTACCGGCGGCGGGGTTGAGACGGGCGCCGGTGACAGCGGCGCCGAGCGGGATGCCCACCATCTCTTGGGTAGCATCGCGATCGAGCAAGGCTACCGGGAAGCCATCGGCTTGCAGCGCGGACACGGTAGCGGCGGCGATTGATAATTGCGCCTCGCCAATCGCAAAGTTCAAGTTACCGTGCAGGCGCAGATCGCAATCGATCTGTTCCTGCTCGATCAACTCTACCAACAAGCGTTGGCCAGCCAAGCTGAGGGCGTACAACTCGCGCGCGGTCACTTGTCCGTGGCGGGCCGTTGCCGCGAGATAGTTTTCGGCCAAGCCAGCCGAGAGCAGGCCGCCGTTATTGCCGGTCGCGCCGGCTGCCGGCCCCTGCCGGTCGATAACCAGCGGCTGCAAACCGGCTCGCGCGAGCCAGAGGGCGGTCGCTGCACCGACGACACCTGCGCCAACCACCACCACTTCGGCGGTCGCCGGTGGATCGATGATCGGCAGTGGCGGACGATCGAGGGTGGCATGCCAGTGCGAGATGAGCATAGGCGTTCTCCAAGGTGAATATTGCTCTCTACAATACACGTTTTAACGAAGATTGCATGGTACCGTGCTCGTAAGAAGTGTGGCAATCGCTCTGATCCACCGCCCAATTGGGGGTGCGTCTGTGGTTGCCGGCGACATAACAATATTGGAGTGCGGCAGCCAACCGGCCGCACTCCATCACGCACCGCATCCGTGCGCTTCGCACTGGAACCTCGCCGTAATCGGATATGCATGGTATGCAATAGTTTCACTGCTGCACGCCATCCATGCGATTGATTTGTGCGGCAATCTCGCCGAGAGCGGATATATGTGGAATGCGGCAGTCAACCTGCCGCATTCCATCATGATCGAGCAGCCGTTGGATCTGGGCCAGATATTGGTGACCTGCTCGTCTCACGCGCCTAACGCACCTTGATCCGCAATTGCTCACCCTGATGCACCGAACAGATCAGCTCGTAAGTACCCGGATTCCAATAACGCTGCACAAAACGCTGACCGGGCACGATGCGGAAGGGGCCGATCGTGACTTCGGCGCTATCGTTATTTTGAATGATCAGCGTATCATGATAGCGCAAATCGATCACAATGGTAGAGGGAAAAATATTCACTTCTTCGCCAGCGGCAAGGCGGGCCGCTGTGCCGGGAGGAATCTCGTACACGAGTTGCCGCTGCCGGTTGGCAGTGGATTGCCAAAGGAATGCGCCGGCGGCAGCGATGATCGCAATTGTCGCCAGCAGAATGCTGATGCGCACGCGGGTGCTTAAGTTGAGGTTAACCATAGATGATTACTTTTAGCGGATGCACACGCCAAGGCGCTGTCTAACGGCACCTTAGCGTGGGTCGCTTACGAACGGGGTGGATTGCGCAGCAGGGCTTGCACATCGCTCACAATATCATCAACCGGTGTGCCGTGCGCCCACAGCAAGCGCCAATTACCGACCTGATCAATCGCGTAGATATAGCCCGAATGATCGATCGTATAACCCAACCCTGAATTAGGCAGATCGCGGCGAATGACAGTTACGCCGTAGTCTTTGTAGGCCTTTTCCAAGGCAGCTCGATCACCGTTGAGGCCAAGGAAGGTTGGGTTGAACGAAGCCAAATACCGTTGCATCAGATCAGGCGTGTCGCGTTCAGGGTCAACCGAGACGAAGACGACCTGTACTTTTTCGGCGTCTTTACCGAGCTTTTCCATAACCCGCTTCAGATCGCCGAGGGCTGTGGGGCAGATATCGGGGCAGTGGGTAAAGCCGAAGAAGGCTAGTACCACCTTGCCACGGTAGTTGCTCAGGTGAAACGCATTGCCAAACTGGTCGGTCAACGGGAGATCCGGCGCCGGGTTGGGCGGTTCGAGCACGGTGCCGCGAAATTCATACGCGCCGCAGCCGCTGAGCGCCAGCGCCGCGATAAGCACAATGAAACGTAAGGGCCAGCGTTGCATAGCTTTCACCTACAAACCGTTGTTAGAGGGACGAATAAGATACTTTCTTCTCCTCCCCGATCTTCCCCAAGGCAGGGAGCGAGGAATGAGGACACGGGCGCTTTTAACTAAGGCATGATGGAGACGACCCACTGGGTCGTCTCCGCCCGATTGTGAACGAGAAGAGCACAGAGTAGCGATGGTCGATTGCGCCGTCGCTCTGCGCAGATTACGGCTTGCGCACTGGCGCCTTGACTTCAATCGTTTGGCCGCTGCGGGTGGTGAGCTTGATCAGCACCTCTTCGCCTTCCTTGAGATCGCGGTTCAAACCGATCAGCATCACGTGATAGCTGCCCGGCTTCAGCTCAACCTGCCCGTTAGCCGGTACCTCAATTGCTTCAACTTGCCGCATCTGCATCACGTTGTTTTCCATGATCACGTTGTGCAGTTCGACCGACTTGGCGACATCGCTCTCGGCCTTCACAATCGCATCGGTGGCACCATTATTTACCAGTACCATATAGGCAGCGCTGACGGCCATATTGCCATACTCGCTACCATGGCTGTGGCTATCGCCCATCCCGGCCATCGGCGTGCTCTGCATATTGCCCATCGCGCCCGACTGATCGCCAGCCATATTCATCATCGCGGCCCGCACCCACGGATCGCGCACCGTAATACCGCCAGTCTGCACCCCGCTCTGGCTCGCGCCACAGCCAGCCAACCCCACCACCATCATTGCCAATGCCAACAGTACCAAGAGACGTCGCATAGTATCACCTCGCATAGTAATCATCGCTTCTGCACAAACAACCGCACGTTGTGCGCACAAACGCGCAACGAACCTACGATGCCGGTTGGAAGTGCATACGACGAGGTGGTGGCGGATCGGGAGTCAGGACCACTGAAGAGCACATTACCGGTCGGCTGGCGACGAAGCGCTGGATAACAACCAGCCCGCCGATCACGATCATCAATCCAAGCGGCCACAAATCGTACCGTACCGGTGGCGGCGGGAGATCGTGTTGAGCAGCCGTGTGGGGTGCATCACATAGGAAAAACTCAACTCCCGCCGCATCGGTGTGCGGCAGGTAATGGCAGTGGATAATGCAAGATAACGCCGACCAAGGCCCGATCAAGAAGGCCAGCATCCACAGTATGACAGCGCGATACGGTGGCGCTGTATTTGCGCCGATTTGCACAATCATCATAAGTAGTATACAACAACTTGGCGCAACCGAAGTAGAGATCTCTTTACGATATGGGGTATGGCGCGACGGCGAATCTGTGGCCGATGTGGGTCGGGGCGGGTGCGGTGGTCATTGCGCGGGGCAGGTGTGGTGGTCGTTGCGCGGAGGCGGAGGGCCCGAAGCAATCTCCCGCTGGGGCGGATACGCTGCCTTGCCGGGAACGACGAGTCAGCGCTGGTGTGCCGGAACCTAAAGCTGGGAGCGGTTTTCCGTGTTCGTGGGGATTGCGTCGCTGTGCGGGGGCAGAGCACCGCTCTGTCCCTCCGCGCGGCTCGCCATGACATGCAGGGAGCAGCGGCTCGCCATGACATAAGGGGAGTGGGGGCGGGTGTCACTCTTCCCACATCCATAGCCCCGCCGGACGCCCGATCAGGTAGTGGTTGCCGGCAGGATCACGGGCAACGGTGTAGATCACATATTTTCCTGCTTCCCACCCGATCCATGCGGCAAAGAGCGCGTCGGTCGCGTCGCGCCAAGCGGTCGCCAGCGCCAGATCACGGCGCTGCAGCGCCGTCCAGTCAGGCGGGATCGCGATGGCGATAGCGGGCGGATCATCCGGCGCCGGCAATGGTTGTGGCCCATCGTTGAGCACGGCCACGCCGGGTAGATCGGCCAGCGTCAGCCGTTCGCCGCCGTCAGTTAAACCGAGCCGGCCATGGGCGCTGGCCGGTAGCCACGTGATGATAAAACGCGAGGCTGTTACCAGATTCAAGGCGTTGTGTACAGGGTAATAGCCCCGCACAAACGTGCCGGCGACAGCATGCAGCCGGTTGAAATTGAGCAATGCATTGGGCAACTGCAACGGATCAACCGTCCATTGGATGCAGTGCAACCCGCGGGCTAGCGCATCGCGGGCTTGCTCACGTTTGAGGCGGGTGGCGAGGCCGTGACCGCGGTACGCCGGATCGACAGCCATCACTTGCGACTCGATCGCTAATGCTTCTGGTGCGTTTGGTGCGCCGCCGAAGCGGAAGAAACCGAGCAGAAATCCGGCCAGTTGTCCGTCCACCGTCGCCGCGAGCGCAGTGCCGGGGCCAAACTCGGCGCTGAAGAGATCGGTAGGGTAGGGCTGGCTATTCCACACCTCCCGGTAGAGGGCGGCGATTGCGGGCAAGTCATCAGCTTGCGGCGGCCCGATCCAAATGCCGGCGGGGCGGGGGGCGAGAGGGGCAAAGGTCTGCCTGTCGCGAGGTCGATAGATGATTACCGGTGTGGGATGGAATGCGGCACGGAGGAGGTCGTTGTCTAATTGCTGATCGAACTCGTGGAGCCGCAGGGTGTAGCTGCGCGTGCCGTCAGCCGCAATAGCACGTGGGAAGAGCAACCCAACCCCTGCAAGCCGTTGATGAACATCAATAGTTGCTACCATTCCTCCCATGCGGGGGAAGGTGCTCTTGACAAAGTGGGGTGGCAGCAGCTCAGGATTGCGCGGCGCACCAAGGTGCTGCCAAAGCTGATCGATAGTTCCGTGCCACGCTGGATCGGCGGGGTTGAGGAAGCGGGCAATCAAGCGCATAATAAGCTTTATGAAGTTGCTTGCCAGCAGCGTTTAGCGATCAATGATCGCTGATCGCGGTTGCGCTGGATTATAATACACCTTGACCCGATCGCCAACTTTGTATGGCGGCACAAACGTCGTGCCGATGTTGCCGCAAAATCGGATCGTTTCGCCCGCCGCGGTTTGAAATTCGACCATTGGATAGAATAAGTTGCTCTTGCCGTCATGGTATTGCGCGGCGCCAACCACAATTCCTTCGGTGGCTGCCATACCGGCACGCATTGCAGTGCGCATTCGCCATAATGCCACGAGCATCGCTAACGCAAGCACCGTGAAGCAAAGCAGGGTCGCCAGTGCCATTCAGCGGCCCGACGTCGATGCTGCTGATGTGCTACTCGCCGCGCGTTGCGCTTCGCTCCCGACCGCTACTTCGGTTGCTGGCATCGTCTGCGCGGGTGATCCGCCGGACGCCGGATGAGTGATCGTTCGATAAGTTCCAAACGCCACCATCACGATCACGACGAAAGAGGGGCTACAGAGCGATGAGTGTCCTAACCGAGCGTGGTTACGCTCCATCCACAAACGCGCGCAGCCACAGCTCTAGCGTGACCAGCATCCAGAGTGCGATGCCCTGTCGCGGCCAGACCATGCCCTTGCCGGCCATCCATGCTTGGATGGTGTTGGTTTGGAAGAGGCTGCGGGAACGGGCGCGCGGGCTGAGCAAGGTGTCGGTGGCGAGTTCACGCAAGGGGCCGCGCAACCAGTGTTGCACCGGCACGCGCATCCCGCTCTTGGGTCGTTCGATGATTTGCGGCGGCAACAGATCGGCGACGGCTTGCTTCAAAATCCACTTTTCGCGGGTGCCGGCTAGTTTCAGTTCGGGTGGAATGGTAAAACTCTGCGCCACAATGGCCCGGCTAAACAGCGGCGCGCGCCCTTCGAGACCGCACGCAGCAGTAATGCGCTCGACTTTGGTGAGGATGTGGTGGGCACCTTTGGTGCGCACATTCGTCAGCAAGAGCCGGTTGAGGTACGATGACATAGTAGGGGCATGGAGGTAGTGGATCACGCGCTCGGTGAGCGGCGGTGTGCTGGCTAGCTCCTGTTGCACATCAGGATGCAGCAGGCGCGGCAACTCGTCGTAGCATTTGCGGTACGAACGCAGGTAGATCTGCGCGCGTTGCTGCGGCGTGAGATCGGGCCGTTGCCACTCCATCGCCAGCATTGGCAGATTCTTTGGCCCGCCGAAACAGGGATCACCGCCTTCACCGTTCAAAATAATGCGCAACCCGTCACCCGCCGCTGCGCGTACCAACAGCAGGTTCGGTGTGGTGAGCGGATCGCCGACCGGGCAATCCAGTGCTGCCACCGTCTCAGGCAGATGATCGGCGATCTGCTGGCCGCTCACCGTGAGCACCTGATGGCGGGTGCGACAGTGAGTGGCGACCAGTCCCGAATAGGCCAATTCATTGGGCAGCTCGTCGCCGAAACTGATGCTGTACGTTTGGACTGGCGCATCGTGCAGACGCGCGGCGAGCGCCGTTACCAAGCTCGAATCAACGCCGCCAGAGAGCAACACTCCTACCGGCTCGCCAGCCGGCAGCATTGTGCGTGTCACATGTTCAAGCCTCTGCCGCAACTGATGGGCATGAGGAGCAGCCGGTGCAAGCGCAGTTTCTTCGCGTGGCGTCCAGTAGAAACCGCTCGACCACGAACCGTCGGGGGCGAGGCGGACGTACTGGCCGGGCAAGAGTTCATAGACGCCGGCGAGCAACGTCTCCGCACCGGGGAGGTAGGCAAAAGTGAGAAAACTCGCGACGGCGGTAAGGTTGAGGCGTGGTTGTAGCGCCGGCCAGCGGCGCAAGATATGCAAGGTCGAAGCGGCGGCCCAAGCCGTGCCCGTGCGGGTGTAGAACAGCGTACGCGCGCCAACCGGATCGCGAATCAGGGTTAGATGGCGGCCATCCCACACCGCGAAGGCAAACATTCCTTCGACCTGCGCCAGTGCAGCAAGACCGCCGCGATCGATCAAGGCCAGCAACAGTTCGCCATCACTCAACGTGGCGCGAGATGGCTCGGCCAACCACGCCAGTAAATCGGCGCGATTGAACAGGGTGACTTCGCCGGCGCCAACCAGCCGGTGATAACGGTATGGCCCGGCAGATAGCCATGGCCGCTGATCGGGAATGCTGGCGAGCAGACAATCATCAGTCTGCTCGCAATCGACAGCAGCAAAACGGTGCGCAGTCGTTTGGCCTTCAGGATCGTTGATGAGGGCAAAGAACCGACTCATAGCATTGCCCCGTCCTATCCAAAATCGCTATCGGCATCGCCTCCGCTATCACTGCTCCAGGTAGAGGAGGGAGTGCTGCCCATATCGCCGCCAGCCGAGCCGAGGCTGCTCTGTTGCTGCGCCGCAGCGCGCAGTTGTTCCTCTTCTTCAGGACTGAGCATCAGCGGTGGCCAGACAATCGCCCCCATCATGCTGGCCAGCCCAACCATCGCTAGCATCTCACCCAACCGGCCCCCGAACGAGGTCTCGTTCACCGTAATCGTTGGCCGGCCATCGATCATCCACGCGGTGCGGCCATAGCCTTGCTCTTTGCCGTAGAACACGCGACCATTGGCTACCCGCTTCACAATCCCTTTGCCGAGCAATTCATCGGTGCCGTGCTGGCCGCGTGAGTCTTGCCAAGCTACTGTGCCATCGGGCAAACGCCGGCGCCACTCAGTCACGCCGTTACTGTAGGTGCGGCGCACACTTTGGTCGGGCAAGAGTTCGTCACGGTAGCGCACGACCTCATATTGCCGGTTGGGATCATAGCTCATACGGCCTCCTTCCACGCCGGCCAACTCATAAAACCGCTATGAACGAAATATCGCCAGCGTTCTCGCCACGAGATTGGTTGCGGGGTAGCATACACGATCGCGCGCAGCGAGCGCAACAGTTTGATCGGATACACAGCAGCTACGTCCGCTTGCCAGCCGCGTTGCAGCCAGCGTGCCTCATCGTCGACCACCGCCAGCGCGCTGAGGGTTGACGGCGGCAACCGCCGGTTGGCGCAGAGCCGCAGCGCCTTAGCGTGGCGCGGGCGCAGGCCGATGGGTTGCACGGGGATGGCGGACGGAGCCGCGGCCGTCAACTGGCCGGCAAGGGCAAGACCATCGGCACTGGCGTTGTGCAACACCAAAATCCGTGGCCGGTTGGCGCGGCGCAGCGCAGCGATGATTGCCTCCGGTAGCGGCCAGTCGCGTACCGTGAAGACCGGGCAGGCCAGTTCGAGGTCAAAGGCATTGGCGCGCAACATCGCGGCAATAGCGGCGTCTTGGCAGACCAACACCTGCGGTAATCCATAGTGGTCAAGCTCGGTCGTAGTATGAGGCGCAGCGGTGCTAATGAGAGAGGGATTAGCCGGCAATAACCCTACCGGCACGCCGTGCCGATCGATCCAGTGCCGCAACCCGCCCGCCACGGCCGTTGGCGATAACGGTGGCGGCAGTGTCAGCGCCACTCGTAGCTTGCCAAGCGCTGCACGCAAAGGCGCTAGCACGGTGTAGCAGACAGCGTAAAAAAGCTGCGCCTCGGTGTAGTGCGCGCCAGCTTGTTCAAGCTGCGCGATTGAACGTTGCAAGGCTAAGGTGGTGATCGCGTGCATAGATTTACGCTGCTTTCGGCCAGCTCATGAATCCCAACTGCCCGGCCTTCCCGCCGGCTATCAGCATCGCCAGCAAGCGCGCTGGCGGCAGACCGTATAGCGGCGCTACGTTGCCTTTCTTCAGCCAATCGACTTCAATTGGTTTGAGCTGGGTAAAGTCCATTACTTTATTGACTAATTTCTCATCCGGTTTCGCCTTCAGCAGCAACGGTTTCTTTACTTCCAAAATGTCATGCGGATTAATTCCCAGATCGATCACCGGATGATCAACTGGCAATTGCCAGAGTTGGTAGACATCACGCATCAGCAAACAGCCAGGCAAACTCGCTTCGTGCAACACATAGACCGGCACGCGCCGTTCGCGCACAGCGCGCAACCACGGTTCTTGAGCGGCGTTGATCACGGGTGGCAGCGCAATCATACCGAACCGTCGCGGCAATTCGTTGGCGACAATAAACGCGCGCACCGCAGCCGATGGGCAGAGAATCACCACGTTGACCGCATTGGGATGGATCGGCGGTTGCATCATAGAGAGCGCGATTGTTTCGTCATTCATAATCAACCACGGTGGCCGGCCATATTTGAGATTCCACGGGCGGAGGATGGTTTCTTCAAAATTGCTCAGCGAAGGTAATCGTGGAGAAGAACTGATACGAGTAGAGAAATACCCAGTGATAATCCATGCGAAAATGACCGGTATGATAATAAAAAACTCTGGAAGATCTAACACGACATTTATGATACCAAACAAAAAAGCTGTCATCATGGTCGCTAGAACATACAATCCACAAGGAAACCCGCCCTTTTTCGCCTGCTGCCGGCGCAGCAATGCGCCAAGCATTTGTTCACTCGTCAACCGGATCGTGCCGTTCTGGCTGAGTCGGTTGAGCAAATCACGCAAACCGAGATCGTGCAGCTTAAATGTATTCGCTTTTGGTTCGAGCACAAACTGTTGTCGGCATTTGCTGCATGTGCGGTTCGAACGTTCGCGGTAGCGCAATTCAGCATAACAATGTGGGCACTTCATTCGGTCGCTCCTCGCTCTAGCTGGGTCGCCAGCCAGCGCAGGCGCATTGCTAACCGCTCGCCCCAGTTGAGGCGGTAGTGCGCCTGCATCTGCGGCAAGGTCTGTTCCATCCGTCGCAATACCGCCGCCAATTGCGCAAAATCAACTGATTGCTCATGCTCATGATGGTTATGATGATGGTGATGGTCATGAGCGTGACGAGCGCGCACTTCGGCTTGCGCAGCGGTGATTGCGTAGTCTTCGTGGTCAAGGCCCATCCCGGTGTTGGCAATCAACAGCAGCAGAGGCGTGCCGGCCCGATTGTTGAATGTATGCGGCATCATCGCCGGAATGTGCAGCATCATCCCCGGCGTGAGCGGCACGGTCACAATATCGTCACGTTCGGCATCGTACAAGCCGCAGGCTGCATAACCGGTGCTAAACACAAAATGCTCGGCGCCATGCGCATGCGGTGTAAACCCGCGATGCGCCGCGACGACTCCGAGCTTGTAGGTGGCATTGGTTGGGTTGCGGTCAGAAGTAGCAGCGCTGCCGATCAAGTAGCGGGCAACATGTCCTTGGTCGATGAATGGCAAGAGATCGTTATCGCGCTCAGAGTCAAGTGTTTGCACGCAATGCCGGCGAATGGTCAACAAACAGCCATCGCTGTCAGTAACCAAAATACTTGCCCCAGCCGGTAGGATGCGTTGCAGGTTATCAATGAGCTGATGTGACATTGCTAAGCTTGTGGTGAAGCAGACGATTGAGCAAACGACTTCATTGTAAAAATGAGATATTATCTTATCTTGAAGATCATGTTAAAGAAATGTTAAGTTTTTGGCATGATAGGCAGATTATTACGCTACTCTGCCACCCCATCTACCGCTCGCCGTACTAGCGCCGCGATTTGCGCTTCGGCGGCAGGGGTAAGCTCGGTGAGGGCAAAAGCGGTTGGCCACATCACGCCATCGTCGAGCATGGCGGCGTCAGAGAAACCCAGTGTTGTGTAGCGGGTGTTGAATTTCTGCGCACTTTGGACGAAGCAAATCACCTTGCCGTCTTTGGCATAAGCCGGCATGCCGTACCAGAGCCGTGGCGCGAGAGCGGGTGCGTTGGTGGTGATGATGGTGTGCAGGCGAGTGGCCATCGTGCGATCCGGTTCCGGCAGTTCAGCAATCTTAGCTAGCACCGCGTTGGCATCCTCTTCCTGTTTAGCGCGCCCGCTCCGGCGGGCAGCGGCTTTAAGTTCTTGCGCGCGTTCGCGCATTGCGGCCCGTTCTTCTGCCGAGAAGCCATCCCGTACATCGTCAGCGGCGCGTTTGTTGCGTGCCATGCGAGCATCTCCTTTGTTTCACTAATCGTCGTGCTGATGATAACCTACCAACGAAACTGGTTAGTTCGTTGCCGGCAAGGCAGCGCATCCGCTACAGTAGGAGCTTGCTTCGGGCGCTGCGCGTCCTCGCAATGACATGCAACATCTGCGGATTGCGTGTGGTCTCACCTATCGAACAGTTCAGTGCGCCGTCATCGCGCCGCGCAAGAGGGCGAGGTAGCGCCAATAGAAGCCGCCAAACGCAGTATATGCCAACATCCACAGCAGCGGAATGACAAATGGCAAGATTGCGTTCGGCAGCCTAAGGGCGATCACAAGATGAACGACGGAATAGATGATGTAAACGACCTTGATCGTCCGGGCTAAGCCTTGCACTGCCGGTTGCGGATCGGTGAGAATGCGCGGGATCGTGAAAAGGCCGATCCAGTAGACGGCCATGCCCCATTGGATTGCGTCAGGGTTGTGCCATGGCGAGTTGCCGATCACAAACCATTCAAATCCTAAGCCGGACATACCGGCAAGGAACATTGCGCTCAGCGTTGACCAGACCGGGTTGCGGATGATCCGGTCGAGTTGGTGCTGCACGATGTACCCAGCGGCCAACAGGAAACAGTAGACTCCCATCGCCCCGACGAAAGCGTCTGGCATACGATTGATGATAATCAGATTCGTGATTTCCGGCGCTAAGGTAAAGGCGATGCCGTACCCGATAAAGCGGATGGAACGCATATATTTGTTGCTTGTGAGATGGCCGGGTTAGCAGTCGTATACACTGGCGCAGCGGATTACTTTCACGTAGAAGCGCTGTGGGCAAGCACTGGTCTGTCGCTAGCGCTCGCGGATGAACTGGGCAACGTCATTGTCATACACAATGCATCATACCAGCACGGCAGCCGGGGTGGCGGGCTTGTGGCAAGCATTCTAAGGAGGCGGTTACGCCGAGCACCGGCAAGGGCGGTTCATGTCGCAGGCGGGGGTGCCTGCCTTGGCATTCTAAGGAAGCGGTTGCGCTGAGCGCCGGCACTCTATCAGCGCCGATTTGTGGACTGCGACAGCATGTGATGCACACCAAGATAGACGCCGTTAAGCCATCCTTAACTTATCTTCTCTCAACAACTGCGCTGCGCCGGATGCCCCCGCCGGCAACGGTTGCTGCCTGTACAGAATATGTTGTCGCTTCTTTCTGTTTAAAGAGAAGTATGGATGCTATAGTTGTCACAAGGAATCAATTCGGTCAACGTTGACCGTAGGAGGCAGCAATGACAACTCCCAACATCACGATTGACAAAGAGATTGACGCACGCGGCAGCCATTGTCCCGGCCCGATGATGGAGCTGATCCGCGGGATTAAGAGTGTGCCGGTTGGCTCGGTGGTCGCCGTGTTGTCGAGCGATCCCGGTTCAGCCAAGGATATTCCGATCTGGGTGCAGAAGGCCGGCCACGAGTTTATCGGGGCATTTCCCGAACAAGGCTATACCCGCTTTGTGGTGCGCAAGAAGCGCTAACTTAGGCCGCCAAGATGCGCAGAGGTCAACGCAACGACGCAATAGGGGGCGATGCGTAACGACTCCGAATCATGACAGCCTGTTACCCTGTACGTTGTTGTGTTTGAGTTTCGTTCTGTGTGCGCCGCCGTGTGGACGGCGCAAGGTTCGTGTTGGGTTTGCCCAATACGCAGAAGGTAAAGACTATGGCAGTCAAACAGATTGTGGTGTTAGGCGGTGGGGTAGGCGGCACGTTAGTCGCTAATCTACTCGCCAGCCAATTGACGCGCAAGCAGGCGCAAATTACATTGATCGACCGCACCGGTAAGCATGTCTATCAACCCGGCTGGTTGTACGTGCCGTTCGGCGGTGCGCAGCCTGAGCGTTGGGAGCGGAACGAACGTTCGCTGTTGCGTCGCTCGGCCGATTTGCTGATTGGTGATGCGGTGAAGATCGATCCGCACGAGCGTTTCGTTGAGATGGCCGATGGTGCGCAGTTGCCGTTCGACTACCTGATTATCTCGACCGGCGCCCGGCTTGATCCCGATGCGGTGCCCGGCTATCGCGAAGGCGCTCACCATTTTTACAGCGCCGAGGGGGCGCTGCGCCTGCACGCCGCGTTGCGTGAGTTTACCGGCGGCAAGGTGGTGATCGGCGTGGCTGATATTCCTTACAAGTGCCCGCCTGCCCCGCTGGAGTTCACCTTTATGTTGGAGGATGAACTGCGCAAACGCGGGTTGCGTGAAAAGACCGAGATTACGTACCTCTCGCCGATCGGTCGCGTCTTTACCATTGAGAGTGTTGCGACCTTTGTCACGCCGATGTTAGAAGAGCGCGGGATTAACTACGAGCTCTTCTTTAATACCGAATCGATTGACCCAGTTGAGCGAACAGTCTCGTCATTGGAGGGTACGACCCTGCCTTACGATCTGCTGGTGTTGGTGCCGCCGCACCGCGGGGCGAAGATTGTCATGGATTCGGGGCTTGGTGATGCGCAGGGTTGGTTGCCCACCGATCGCGAAACGCTCCAGCACAAGCAGTTCCCGTACATCTACGGCTTGGGTGACGCGACCGATCTGCCGGTGAGCAAGAGCGGTGCGGCGGCCCACTTTGAGGCGAAGGTGATCGCCCACCGCATTACCGGCGAGATTAAGGGCAAGCCGAGCGATGAGCGCTACCACGGGCAGGTGATGTGCTTCCTTGAGACCGGGCGCGGCCAAGCGACCCAACTCGTCTTCGACTACACCCATCCGCCGCAGCCGCCTAAGCCGAGTGCTTATTACCACTACGAGAAGGCATTGCTGAACCGGGCTTACTGGCATCTGGTGCCGACCGGGATGGTGTAATGCGTTACGCGCAAAGGCGCAAAGGATGGCTGCTTACGAGCAGATGCAATGCGCAATGGAGCGTCTTGGCATCGGGGGCCTTTGGCCTTTGCGAGTAACGTTTGCACGGGGCGACAATGTCGTCGCCCCGTTTTGCATGATTTCATAGCAAGGAGGCAGCGCGATGGAGATGGAAGATTATCCACGCACGATGGGGCAGCAGTTTGGCCGCCGCTCATGGGCCGAGCCATGGAAGATCAAGATGGTCGAGCCGCTGCGGATCATTAGCCGGGCCGAGCGCCAGGCGGCGCTGAAAGCAGCTGGCTACAACACCTTTTTGCTCCGTTCGGAAGATGTTTATATCGATCTGCTCACCGATAGTGGCACTAATGCCATGAGCGACCGGCAGTGGGCAGCGTTGATGATGGGTGACGAGGCGTATGCTGGCAGTCGCAGCTTCTACCGGCTGGAAGCGGCGGTGCAGCAGGCCTATGGCTACCGCCACGTCATTCCTACCCACCAAGGCCGCGGCGCCGAGCACCTCATCAGCCGGATCGCCATCCAACCCGGCCAGTATGTGCCCGGCAATATGTACTTCACCACCACCCGCCTCCATCAAGAACTGGCCGGTGGCACGTTTGTCGATGTGATTATCGACGAAGCGCACGATCCGCTCAGCCAATACCCTTTCAAAGGCAACGTCGATCTCGACAAGCTGCAAACGCTGATCAATCAGGTCGGCGCCAACCAGATCGCCTATATCAGCCTCGCCGGCACCGTCAATATGGCCGGCGGCCAGCCGGTCAGCATTGCCAACGTGCGCGTCTTGCGCGAACTGTGCGACCGCTACGGCATCCGTATCTTTCTCGATGTCACCCGGCTGGTTGAAAACGCCTTCTTCATCAAAGAGCGCGAACCCGGCTACGACTCGCGCACCATTGCCGAAATCGTGCGTGAGTTTTGCAGCTATACCGACGGCGCATGGATGAGCGCCAAAAAAGACAGTCTGGTCAACATCGGCGGCTGGCTGGCGCTCAACGATGACCAGCTCGCTGACGAGGCGCGTAATTTGGTGGTGGTGTACGAGGGATTGCATACCTATGGCGGCATGGCTGGGCGCGATATGGAGGCGTTGGCGGTTGGGATCGAAGAATCGATGCAAGAGGACTACATCCGGGCGCGAATCGGCCAAGTGCGCTACCTCGGCGAACTGCTGCTCGATTGGAATATCCCAATCGTGGAGCCGATCGGCGGCCATGCCATCTTCCTCGACGCTCGCCGCTTCTACCCGCACCTACCCCAAGACCTCTTCCCAGCCCAAACCCTTGCCGCCGAGTTGTATCTCGACTCAGGCGTGCGAGCGATGGAACGCGGCATCGCTAGCGCCGGACGTGATCCCAAAACCGGCCAGAATCACTACCCGAAACTCGAACTGACCCGCCTCACCATCCCGCGCCGGGTCTACACCCAAGCCCACATGGATGTGGTCGCCGAAGCGGTGAAAGCCATCTACGACCAGCGCGAACGTGTACGCGGCCTGCGCATGGTTTATGAGCCGCGTTACCTGCGCTTCTTCCAAGCCCGGTTTGAACCGGTTGCGGAGTGATGCATAACGCAGAGGCACCACGGCGTGTAGATTGGTAGGTTCTGTCCACGTTCGGTTATGCCGTACACCGAGTTTACGCACAACTTGCGAACTCGGTGTAAAAATGGGTTCGAACATTCACATTTGTGAATAATCTTTATGCTATACTAAGTTCTAGCGGATCGACCGGTATCGTTAGGAGGTTGTACTGACCCAAACACGCGCACCGTCTCTCGCTGTAGGAACCATCTACGTGTCGTTATCGCAGTTGCCAAAGGAGGTTTCAATGTATCGTATTCGTTTCATGCTGGTTTTGTTCCTCGTCGCCATAACCATGACCGCTTGCACCCGCGCCCTTTCGCCGGAGGAACAACAGCAAGTCGCCGATCTGCAAGCGGAACTCGAACGGGTGCATGCGGAGCTTGCTTCAGCCGAAGCGAAGAGCGCCGGTGGCACCCGCACCCTCTCGCCGGAGGAACAACAGCAAGTCGCCGATCTGCAAGCAGAACTCGAACGGGTGCGTGCGGATATTACCTCGGCTGAAACGGCGAACGCCAAACTCGCCGGTGGTCTGGTGAAGGCATTGATCGAAGCCAGGCTAGAGATTTTGAAAACGACCGAGGCACTGATTCAACAGCGGATCCACGCCATCGAGGCCGGGGTACCGATAGAGATGACTATGACCGGAACCAATCCCGATCCTGAACTTGCCGCGCGATTGGCAGAAGAAATGACGAAACTGGAAGCTGATCTTGCGGCAGCGCGTGCGGAAGCCGCCAAGTATAGTGGTGGTCTGATTGCGGCAGTTACAAATGCAACGGTTGCTACCCATGAGCAAACGCTGGCGATGCTGCGACAGCAATACGTAGCGGCTAAATACGGGCTTGCCGTTCCCACCATTTCGCTCCAGAACACCAGTGCTACTACCCCGGCGACCGTGCCAACGTCGGTGGATCCCGCTTCGATCCCGTCCGATATGCTCCCAAGTGATGTTCGCAAGGAGATCATATCGGTTCGATTGTTGGATAAGCGGTTTGATGACACCGATATCCAAGAGTATATCTGGTTTGACATTGAGTTTACGGCTGCTGGGTTAGATAAACCGGCGCGTGCGATCAAAGGGACGCTTATTTTGCAAGATCTGTTCGGTGAACCCCAGATGTACATCGGCTGGACTATCAATGAGCCACTCCAACCTGGTCAAGTGTTTGTCGAAAAGGGATCGGGTTTTCGCTTTAATCGGTTTAGGAAGGAAGATCAGTGGGTATTGGCGACCAGCCTAAACGATATGACGGCCAGCTTCGCAGTGGAAAGTATTCTGTATACCGATGGTACGCGGCGGGATTTTGATCCGCTGCCGTAGGCCGGCTGTGAAGGGGAAGGCGAGCGTGTGGCAGAGCCGGCGCTCGCCTTCTGCTGTTGGATGGGAGGTATTGACCGGCGCAATCGGCGTAGTGATGGACGCTGATCGCAGTTCAGACTAATAATACCGGCCAACTCCTATCAACAAAGGTACATAGATAAGGATCGGCAATGCAGCGTGTCTTCCCCACACTCATCTTCATTGCAGTACTGCTCAGTGCGTGTGCCAATCAAACCACCACCACTACGGAGCAGTTCCCAACCCAACCGATTAACATCATGGCTCCGGCTTCGCCTGGTGGTGGTTGGGATAGCACGGCGCGGGCTATGCAGACTGCGCTCGCTGCAACAACCGGCCAAACAGTGCAGGTGTATAACGTGAGCGGTGCCGGTGGTACGATCGGGCTGGCGCAGTTTGTCAACGAAGCCAAAGGTAAACCGCACGAACTAATGGTTGGTGGGTTAGTGATGGTCGGCGCGATCCAGACTAACAAAGCGCCGGTTAATCTCTCACAGGTGACACCCCTGGCGTTGCTGACGGCAGAAGCGGAGGCGATTGTGGTTCCCGCCGATTCAAAGTATCAGACGCTGCAAGAGCTGATCGCCGATTTTAAAGCGAATCCGAGCGCGATTTCGTGGGGTGGTGGTTCGGCAGGTGGAACCGATCATATTTTGGTTGGTCTGATTGCAAAGGCGGTTGGGGTAGCGCCCGGTCAGATTAACTACATTGCCTATTCGGGAGGTGGCGAAGCGACCGCTGCGATCCTCTCCGGTGCCGTTACCGCCGGTGTGTCCGGTGTCTCCGAGTTTGCCGAGCAAGTTGCGGCCGGAACGATGCGTATGCTGGCAGTTTCGAGTGAACAGCGCATCGCCGGTCTCGATGTACCGACACTCAAAGAAGCGGGAGTTGATGTGGCGCTGATGAATTGGCGAGCCGTGTTTGGTGCGCCTGAGCTGACTGCCGCGCAGCGTGCTGCGATTATTGCTGCGCTCGAAAAGATGCATGCCAGTAAAGAGTGGCAAGATGCGCTGAAGAACAACGGTTGGACCGATTTCTTCCGCACCGGTGATGAGTTTAGTACCTTTTTGAACAACGAAATTACCCGCATCGGTACGGTTCTCCGCGATCTCGGTCTTGTCCAATGAATCACCAACAACGCGCATTGCTCTGGTTACGGCTGGCCGCAGTTGCTGTGATGGGTCTGGGTGGGGTTATCCTCGCTCAGACCCCGCAGATCGGTGAAAGTGTCGGTTTTACGGTGGTTGGCCCGCGGGTGTTTCCAACAATCATCGGTCTCGGATGTTTGCTGTTTGGCGCATTGTTCTTGATACGGGTGACGATTACGCCAGACCACGACTTGATCGGCGAGGTGACTGCCGAAGAGGCTAGTACCGATTGGCCGACGACGCTGGTATTGCTTGCTATTCTTGTCGGGTATGCTGCGGTACTGTGGCCACTCGGCTATGTGATGGCGACTGCCCTTTTCTTCCCCCTAAGCAGTCACGTCTTGGGGAGCACACATTGGCGACGTGATGTGCTGGTCGGTTTGGCTATCGGTCTGATCGTCTATCTCACGTTTACCCGCCTGCTCGGTGTTCGCCTGCCCGCCGGAATCCTTAGCGGCTGGTTGTAGGATACAACTGTGGATGTCGTTAGCCAGCTTTTGACCGGCTTTGTCAATGCCTTGACCCCACAATATCTGGTATTGGCTGCGATTGGCGTCACCATCGGGACGGCAGTCGGTGTGTTGCCGGGGATCGGGCCTGCGTTGACGGTGGCGTTACTGTTGCCGGTTACCTACAATTTTGATCCAACCGGCGCGTTAATTATGTTCGCCGGGATTTATTACGGTGGCATGTATGGTGGGTCAACTACGTCGATTCTGCTCAATACGCCGGGTGAGTCGGCGTCGGTTGCGACGACCTTCGAGGGTTTTGCGATGGCAAAGGCCGGACGAGCAGGTGCCGCATTAGCGACAGCGGCAATCGGTTCGTTTGTGGCCGGTACCCTCTCTACCATCCTCCTAACCTTTGCGGCTCCGGCGTTGGCTCGGGTTGCGTTGCTCTTCCAGCCGGCCGATTATTTTGCACTGACCGTTTTGGCTTTCGTGAGTGTGACGGCGCTGGTCGGTTCGTCGATTATTCGCGGCATGATGAGCCTCTTCATCGGTCTCTTTTTCGGGCTGATCGGAATTGATGTCCTCTCCGGGCAGGTTCGGTTTACGTTTGGGATCGTCGAGCTGCTCGATGGCATCGACGTTGTGGTGGTGGCGGTTGGCCTGTTTGCCGTCGGTGAGGCGCTGTACGTCGCTTCCCAACTGCGCCATACGCAAACCGAAGTGCTGGGCGTGCGTTCGTCGGTGGGAATGACCCGGGAAGAGTGGCGGCGGTCGTGGCCGGCATGGTTGCGCGGTGCGCTGATCGGCTTTCCGCTTGGTGCCTTACCCGCCGGTGGAGCCGAAATTCCGACCTTTCTCAGCTACACGCTGGAGAAACGGCTCTCGAAGCATAAAGATGAGTGGGGCCGGGGCGCTATCGAGGGGGTGGCCGGGCCAGAAGCGGCAAATAATGCTGCATTTTCCGGAGTGTTGGTGCCGTTGTTGACCCTCGGTTTGCCTACGTCAGCCACTGCTGCCATTCTGCTGGCTGCGTTTCAAATCTACAATCTTCAGCCAGGGCCGCTCTTGTTTCAAAAAGCGCCTGATTTGGTGTGGACGCTGATTGCCAGTCTGTATATCGGCAATGTCATGCTCCTGATCCTCAATTTGCCGCTGATCCGGATTTGGGTCAAGATTTTGACTATTCCACGCCCTCTTTTGTACAGCGGGATTCTCGTCTTCGGTACCCTAGGCGTTTACAGTATGGCCAACAGCTTTGTTGATGTCGTCATCATGTACGTGATCGGTGTCATCGGCTTTTGGATGCGCCGGTTTCGGATTCCGGTCGGGCCGGCGATCTTAGGCCTGATTTTGCTGCCGTTGGCCGAAGCCCAGTTCCGCCGCGCCTTGGCGATTAGTCAAGGCGACCTCAGCATCTTTGTCACCCGCCCGTTGGCGTTGAGCTTGTTGTTGGCCGCTGTGGCCGCGCTTGTCCTCCCCTACGTACCATTTCTCATCAACCGCTTGAACGGTAAGTAGCCGTCTGGTCGGTTGGTATTTGGGCGTGGTGATGAGGATTGAACAAATGTCGGAAAGCAGCACATACCGTCGGTACCCATATCCCGATCCAATCTGTATGCTCCCACCTGATTGTCTGCTCTACGTTGCTATCAGCAGATCGGATAACGATCTGCTACCTCTCGTGTGGTGTCAGGATCATCACATCTCTTCTAAAAATCCTGTGGTTAAGCGATCTAAAGTTCACATTTGTGATACACCTTCCTGCTACAATAGACATGGTATCGTTAGACATGATCGTCTTGTGGTTGGTCGCGGCGTAAATCTGAATGATGGAGCACAAGCCTATGACCACTTCCCACCCAACCGATCCGGTTGCCACAGCTGTGCACGTGTTGCAGGCGTGGGTGGCTGCTGCTGTTGGCGAAAACATAACCGCCTCGCCCGATCTGATCGCAACCGCGTGGCAGATCGCCGGTCAGTCGCCACAGGCGCAGTGGCCACCGTTGCCGGATCACCTGGCGACCGTCTTCACCCGATTGGTCGGCCAAGCACCGCCGTTGGCTTGGCAACTACCGACGCCCTTGCGGTGTGACCCCAACGCGCTCTTTCCGACGGAGCAACCGGCTACGCCTACGGCTGCGCTACGCGATGGCCTACGTACCGGGCTTGCTACAGCAGCACAGGCTACCGAGCCGGTCACTCGCCTCGAGCTGCTTCTGAACACACTGCAACGTTACGGATCGGCGTGGCCGTCACCGTTGGCGGCAGTGTCACTCTACGATCTTGCGCGGCTGCATGCAGCCGTCGCGGCAGCGTTGACCGGTGATGCGCAGCAGCAGATCTGTCTGCTCGGTGGTGATCTGTCCGGTTTGCAAGAGTTTCTCTACAGTATTCCGGCGGAAGGCGCGGCACGTCAGTTGCGTGGACGTTCACTCTATTTACAGTTGCTCACCGATGCCTGTGCGCAGTGGGTCTTGCGCGAGAGCGGGATGCCGCTCTGTAATCTGCTGTATGCCGGTGGTGGTCGGTTCTACGTCGTGCTGCCGGGACGTTTCGCCAATGAGGTGTTAGCTTGGCGGCGCGAATTGGGGCAGGTGCTGCTCGAACACCATCGTGGTGCGCTCTATGTGGCGCTCGGTGCAACTGCGCCGTTTAGCCCCGATCAGTACGGTGAGCACACATGGCACGAGTTGACACGCACGATTGACACCGACAAGCGACGACGGTTTGCCGCATTGGACGACGCATCGTTTGCCCGTATTTTCCAACCGCGCCCACCACGCCCGCCGCGTAGTGATGGCAAAGAAGCTCCTGACCCGTTCGGCGAGTCATTAGCCGATTTGGGACGGCAACTGACCCGCGCTGCTGTGCTGTTGGTCGTTCCCCAGGCGTCGGCAGTGTCCGGCGCAACATGGCGCAGTGTGGTGAGCAAATTGGGGGTGAATTACGAACTGACAGAACAGGTTCGCTTGCCGGTCGCCAAGCGGCGTGCATTGGCATTGACCGACGAGGTGGTGCCGCCCGAACCGGCGCAAGCGATTTTGATCGGTCAGCGTTATTTGGTGGCCGAAGCCTACCGCTTGCGCGATACCGATCTGTCACGTTACCGTGAGCTTGATCCGAAGCAAGCCGAAGAACTACGTCCCGGTGATGTTGCCCCGTTCAATTTGTTGGCCGACCAGAGCGAAGGCATTCGCCGGATTGCCGTCTTGCGGATGGACGTGGATAACCTTGGTGATTTGTTCGGGCGCGGGTTACAGCGCCCCACCGGTTTGGCCGGTTTAGCGGTGACTGCTGCGCTCAGTAGTGCACTGAGTCGCTTTTTTGAAGGTTGGGTTGGCGAACTCTGTCGGCAGGTTAACGAACGAAGCCAGGGTCAGGGTGGGATCTATGCTGTCTACAGCGGTGGTGATGATCTGTTTCTGGTCGGGTCGTGGCACGTGTTACCCGAACTAGCCCGTACCATTCATGCCGACTTTATCCGCTATGCCGGTGGTGCGGTGACGGTCTCAGCCGGAATTACTTTGCATCAGGCCGGCTACCCACTCTATCAGGCGGCAGAAGATGCCGGCAATGCGTTGGATGCGGCCAAGTCCTACGAACATCCTGATGGGCGGAGCAAGGATGCGATTACGTTTTTGGGGCAGACGTTGAGCTGGGCGGAGTTTGAACGGGCTGCCACCCTGAAAGATGAGCTAATAGATTTGATTGCAAATGGTGCGCCGCGCAGCTTGCTCATGACAATCCAAGCGCTGGCCGCCCGTGCCCGCCAGCGGTTTAATCGGGGCGGTCAGGTGCAGCTTCTCGTCGGGCCGTGGGTGTGGCAGGGTGCTTACCAACTGACCCGCCTCGCCGAACGGTCGGGTGACCTACGTCCGCGGATTGAAGCTCTGCGCGAGCAGTTACTCAGCAGTAAAGGGATTGCATCCCGCACCATCATTCCCGCCGGATTAGCGGCGCGGTGGGCACAATTGCTGCTCCGCGGGCCTGATGGACGGCGGTGAGGCCGGGGAAGTTACAGGTGGTGTGTCACTAGGAACAGCAAAGGAGGTCGTGCATGATGAATCGTTCGTCGTCGGGTGGGAAGCACGAGCAGGAACAAATCAACTCGATCAATCAGCAACATTTGAAAAAAATCATTGGTGGCGATTCTCCCGATGCAATCGAGTTGCTGATTGAAGAAGCCGATCGGCTGGGCAAAGCATTACAGAAAGATTTGACCACCTCGCAGATTCGCAACATTTTTGGTGAGGTACGCTCGATTGAGCAAGAGGTGCGGGTTGGTACCGAGAAGCTACCGCTTTCCGTTCAGCGCCGTTTACTCATGCTCAAACCAAAGATGGCGTATCAGGTCGGACGCTTCACCAACAATCGAGGGTTGAAGGCTTTGGTCGAGACGCTCTCGACGGCCATTGACCTGGTTGGTGATGATGTCGGACGGTTTCACACGTTTGTCGATCTGTTCGAGGCTATTCTCGCGTACCACCGTTTCTACGGCGGTCGCGCCAATTAGTGATGAGGAGGTCTCAGCCATGACACGCTCGGTTACTCTCCACGGTCGCATCATCTTTCGCGCCAACATCGAACTCCTAACCGGTCTCCATATCGGTGGCGCTGCCGGTGGGCTTGAGATCGGCGGGTTGGATAAACCCGTGATCCGCAACCCACGCACCAATCAGCCCTACATTCCCGGTTCATCGCTGAAGGGCAAGCTGCGCTCATTGTTGGAAAAGGTCTACGGCGCACCGCAAACGTTTCGCGTCAATGAAGGGGTCTACGTGCATGTGCCGACCAACAAAGACGAGTATCAGCGCTATCGCCCGATTGCCGGCGTGTTCGGAACGTTGCCCAACCATAAAGATTTGACCATCAGTGTACCAACCCGCCTGGCGATGCGCGATGTACCGTTGACCGAAGAATCAGAACAGGAGTTGCGTCAGTTGCGCACCGATCTACCCTACACCGAAGTGAAATGGGAGGCAGCGATTGACCGGGTGACATCGGCGGCAGCACCGCGCCAAATTGAGCGTGTCCCGGCGGGAGCGGTCTTTGGCCCGGCAGAGGCAGTCTATAGTGTCTACGTCGGTAATGATGAGAAGGTGAGCGAGGTGGTGGCGCTGTTCGGTACGTTACTCGAAGCGTTTACCTATCTGGAAGAGGATTATCTGGGCGGCATGGGATCGCGGGGCAACGGCCAAATTCGCTTGTGTAACGTAACGATCTTGGCGCGTCGGTTGCAGGCCGGCAGCGTCAGCGAGCCACAAACCGTGGAGCAGGCCGCTTCGCTGCGTGAGCTGGATTGTGAACAGGTGGTCAAGCGCTTACAGGAAATCTTTGCGGAGTAAGCGTATGCCAACCTTTACCGTCTATCGGCTTGTCCCTCCGCACAGCACCGCAACTCTCGCCTTCCACTTCGGGCGGCAGGGGATTGGGTTGGAAGAGACGAGCGAGACGCTCGCTTCCGATTCGCTGTTCGCCGCGCTGGTGGTGCAAGCGGCGCTGAGTATGGCCGAGGTTGGCGATGATGGCGCGCCGGCGTGGGTGCGACCGTTTATGCACGGTGAGCCGCCATTGCGCCATAGTTCGCTGCTGCCGGTCATCGGTGAGCTACCACTGCTACCACGCCCGCTGTTGCCGTTGCGCCTCGCCGAAACGGCCACGGTGCAGGCGAAGCAGTTGAAGAAACTGCGTTATCTTTCGCCAGAGTTGTTTGCTGCCGCCTGTCGTGGTGAGGCATTGCCGGCGACAATTATCGCACTCCAACAAGGCAAAGTCTGGCTGACCGAAGCCGAAGCGCGCCGCTTGCCGACGCCGTGGCGTCCGGCTGCTAATGAAAGTGACGAGGCGTGGCGCAAACGACTGAAAGTTACCCCGCTCTGGCAGATCGAAGCAACCCCACACGTGACGCTTGATCGGCTTAGTGCAGCGTCGGCGTATTACGAAGTGGGTCGGGTCGTCTTTGCATCGGCGGTGGGACTGCACGTACTGGTCGCGTTTCACGATCCCGCTGCTCAACCCGTCTTTGAGCAATTGCTAACTCTGCTCGGTGAGAGCGGCTTGGGTGGTAAGCGTAGCAGCGGCTACGGTGCATTTGCCTGGCAGCGCAGTGTACCGCTGACCCTTGAGCTACCCGGTCCGCATCGTCACGCCGTCTTGCTCTCGCGCTACCTGCCGACGCCCGACGAGCTGGCGTTGGTTCGCAATCCGCGCTCGACCTATCAGTTGGTCTCCAGCAGCGGTTGGTTTCTGGCCACCAACGGCGTGACCTACCGACGCCAAACGGTCATGATGGTGAGTGAGGGATCGGTGTTGGCGATCAGCGACGGCCAACTTCCCCGCGGTCACATCATCGATGTACGGCCTGACAACACGGTAACGCATCCGATTTATCGGAGCGGCATGGCGTTGGCCGTACCGGTGCCGGAAGCAGCATTCGAGAGCTGAGGCGCGCGTCTGCCCACGACAACCATCGTTGTCGGTACGCTAGAGAGGAATCCTATGCCTGCACCCAATCGCGTGTATCGCTTGCAGATCGAAACGCTCAGCCCACTCTGTATCTTGAGTGGCGAGCGCTTGTATGAGGAGGTCGATTTTTACATCGATAAGGACAACAAGACCACCTATGTCATCAATAGCAATGCCGCGCTCGACCTGGCGTTACAACGTTGGGTCAGTCAGCAGCTTCTACCTGAACAGCAGCGCGCTAAGTTGATGGAGCGTCAGGAAAAGGTAGAACGGCGCAAACAGCAAAATATTAACGATATTAAGCGGTTTGAACAATCGCCGCCGCGTGATCCACGCAAGGCCGAGCGTGAAAAACAACGGCTGTTGACCGAGGCGAATAAGATCAAAGCAGAACTCGAAAAATTGCGCGCCGAATGGGCACAGTTTGAAGCTACCGGCGGTCAGGGGCCGGCGGTACCACCGGAATTGTTGGCTAACAGCGGTGTAAGCGATCTTCTGAAGAGCAAACTGCTGACCACTACCGATTTCACCACCGACTCACCGATTGTCCGCTATAGCTACACCGGCATGCCCGAAGTCAAAACCGGACGGAGTGAGATTCTGGCCTGTGTCAAAGATGTAGCCGACCGCCTCTATGTACCCGGTTCTTCGCTCAAAGGCGCGTTGCGCACCATCTTGGCGTGGGCCTTAGCACCGACCCGCGCAGCACAGCAACTGCTGACCTTCGCCAATACGCGCGACAAGCGTAAAGCTGCCGATCAGATCGAGCAGGCAATCTTCCACGGACACCAACAGCAAGCCGGGAAGCGGGTGAGCCACGCACTTCTGCTCGACGTCCTGCGCACCGTGCACATTGGAGATAGCCGACTGCTTGATCAAGCCCCGGCGCTCTTACAGGTCCGCGTTTTTCCCCAAGGATCACCGATCACGGTTGAGGCCATCCCTGAGGGAGTGACCCTCACGGCGGTGATGCAGATCGAGCAGTTCCCATTCCAGAGCAACATCGCTCGTCAGATCATCGATTTTGGTGATTGGGCGACATACCTGCAACCGGCGCAGATCGCTGCGTGGGGACGACAGCGGGCAAGAGCCTTGATCGAGCGCGAGCAACGCTACTTCAATGGCCGCACTGACGCAGCCAACCTCAGCCGGTTCTACGCCGACCTCAGATCGCGCCTCGATCAGCTTACCGATACGAATGCCTTCCTTGCCCCAATCGGCTGGGGTGCCGGCTGGCAATCAAAGACCCTCGCCGACCGCCTACGCGATACCTCTCAACGTGAAGAAGCGTTTGTGCAGGCGGTGAGAACATTCAAAATGAAACTCAACCGTTCAGAACGCTTCCGCGCCGGTGATGCCTTTCCGGCTACGCGCAAAGTGATCGTGCGTAACCGACAACCATGGTTGCCGTTGGGATGGGTGTGTATCACCATTGGCAACTAACAAGGAGCAGTGCAATGACCATCTTGATTCTGTGCAACATCGGAAATAGTGACCTGATCGCCGACGGTCAACGGCCTTCCCGTCCGCGACCCGAAGGGAAGCAGCTTTGGGATGAGTTCACCGCACATCAGTTTGAGTTACCGATCATCACGCCGTGCTTGCAGTACATTCACAATCGGTATCCCGATCAACCGGCGCGCCTGATCTGCTTTTACACCGACCAGCCCGAACGTCCGCAAACGACCCGACCGGATCGCTTTGGCGTGAGTCTGCGTGATAAAGACACGATCTGGTTTGCCCACATTGTTTCCCGTTTGGTGCGTGAGCAGTTTGCCGACTGGATCGTCGAGGCTCGCCCGGAGCGGATTGAAGGTGCGCGGGAGGCGGATCTCAACCCAAGTATCTACGATGAGGTGTTTGAAGTCTATGCCGGTCTGGTAGCGCGGCATAACAAGCCGGAAGTAAGCACCTGTTACGTACTCACCGCCGGTGGGATTCCCGCCTGCAACTTTGCCCTCCAACTCCAAGCTAGCATCGCCTTCGCCGAGCGTTGTCGGTTTATCTACCCACCGGAAGGGAGGCACGTTACCGAGCTACGTATCGGTGAGAAGCTACAAGAATCGTTTCAGCGCGTCAATGTAATGGAGGCGCTCAAACGCCGCAATTTTCCGGCGGCCTTGCTCAGTGTGCGTAGCACGAAGATGTCGGAGGCGGTCATCCATCTGCTGGAGTATGCCGTTTATCGCGAAGCCTTCGATTTTAACCGTGCGCGGGATGCGATTGAATTGGCAGAACTGCGGGCGAGTGGTGAGTTGCGCGATCTCTGCGCTACGTTACACTATGATCTGCTGCCCTTGATCAACAATAAAGACTCGGCGGCACTCCTCCGCGAGGTGGCCTATAGTGCCGAGATTGCTGCCCACAACGGGCGCTACGCTGATATGCTGGGCCGTATCTTCCGGTTTCAAGAGGGAGTGCTGCGGTTTGTGGTCGAACGCTACCTCGGTTTACCGACCGATATGAGCAAAGCAGTACGTGAGGCGAACCTGGCCTCCTATCTTGCTCAGATCGACGGCAATCCCCATCTCCACCAATACCTTGAACAGAAGACGATTGATAATCAGCCATTACGCTATCGTGACGGGCCAAACCGTCCGGTGATGCAGGCAATGCTTGAGTTCATCATCAACGGCGGCTTGCGTACCGATGGTACACCGTTTGCCGGCAAAAAAGAGCGTGAGCGCCTCGCCGGCGTCAAAGCGCGCCTTGACCAGCTTGATCGTCTGGCCGAGTTGCGTAATCAGAGCGTGATAGCCCACGGCTTTGCCGGCGTTTCGCAAGGTACGATCAAAGAAGTGTACGAAGGGGGTGTAGACAAGATTATTGACGATCTCCGCCGTGTACTCTATCTGTTAGACATTCAATCGCCCCAATCCCAATCACCGTTTGAGCTGATTGCCGATAAAGTCGGTAGAGAGTTGCAGCGCGGGGTGTAAAGTGATGGAAGCACTTTTAGTTTGCAACGTGGGAAATCGTGATCTCGATTGCCCAACCTTACCGAAACAAACGAGCGAACGGCAATGGGCGCAAGCTGCGTTGGCGCAGTACGATAAGCTGCGGACAACGTTTCAGTTACGCATCATCGCCAAAGCCTTGCGCTATCTGGCCGAACGAAGCGTGACACTAGTGCGGGTAGTGCTGATCGCCTCCAATCAACCGGTTTCCGTCGGCGAGAAGTTTTATCAAAGTGATACCGTGTATACTGCGCAGATCATTGCCCGCTTGCTTGCCGATGGCTTGACCCCCTACCCGCCGGTTGATCCGGCACGCATCGAGACGTGGATCATCCAAGATGAGCACGGGATCGGCTGTGACCCATCGGATTATAATCTGACCTTGCGCTTTCTCGAACGGCGGTTGTTGAAATTGGCCGCCGAATATCCGAATCACACAGCGTTTTTCGAAGTTACCGGGGGAACACCGGCAATGACCACCGGTCTGCTGATTGCCGGGACTGAAGCTTTCGGCGGGCGTACCGAAGTGCTGTCGATCCACCCCACCCAACCGACACCCATCGCCCTCAACACCGGTCGGCGTCTCTTGGCCGCCCCACTTCGTGCGACACTCCGTTCTAACACCGAAACCTACGCCTACAAGGCTGCCGCCAAAACCTTTCTCGAACAAGAATCGATTATCACCGACCGGCTCGACCCGGCAGCAGCGAGTCTCATTGCGCCGCTGCTGGCCTACGCCCATTACCGCTTCAACTTCGATTTTGACAACGCGCGCCGGGCGCTTGACAAGGCTCGCCCGAGTGGGGGGTGGGTGGATGCCATAGATCGGTTACGGGCCGAGGTTAGCAATCCCGACCGCCGCATGCGGTTGGCCGAGGTGGTCCACGCGGCGGCAGCTCGCTACGAGATCGGTCTCTACGCCGATTTCTTGACCCAAGTGGTACGCTTTGAAGAAAATCTGCTACGTTTCCTTTGCTTGCAGCACGGGGTACGATTCCGCAGTCGCCAATATACCATCGACGATGACGGTCCCTACCTCGACCGCGCCTGGCTGCAACAACAGCCGTTCACCCTCAGCCGAGATCGCGATCCGAGTCGTGATCTACCCGTCGACCGTTCGGTGCTCCGCGAACTCATCGGTCGTTTGTCCGACCTTACCGATCCCCGTCGGCGGCAACTGCTCAACGACATTGATCGGCTTGGGGAGTTGGTCAAGCGGCGCAACGAATTGACCCATAACCTGGCCGGGGTGCAAAAAGTTGGGTTGGCCCGCGCCTTTGCCGGCCAAACGGCCCCCTCGACCGCTGCCGACGATATTGTGCCACATTTGCAACGGCTCTATGAGCAGGTGTGTAACCGGCCACTGCCACCATCTCCCTACCAACATATCAACCGCCTCTTGGAGCAACTGCTGCGGTCGTGAGCCATACAGACCAAGAAGATACGCTGCTACAAGCCGTATACAATAGTTACAGAGCTGTGGTACCTTAACAATTGAATCACTACTGCACAGCTCGCGAGGTACAGTATGCCGCAAGCTATGGTCTTCACACTACGTCCGGCCAAAGCGGGACAGACACCCGGTAATCTGAGCCGGGCCACCCACGCTGCCGTGCTCCGGCTCATTCAGCGCGCCGATCCCCAACTTGCTGCGCGCATCCACGACGATGATGGGCGTAAACCGTTTACCGTCTCGAACGTCTGGGGGTTAGGTGGTGGTTCTTCGGTGCTCGTCGATCCTGAACGCGACTATCACTTACGGGTCACGCTCCTCAGTACCGAACTTGAACAGATGGCTGCCGAATGGACGCCAACACAGATCGGCATGCTCGAACTTGACGGTCAGCCGTGGCGGGTTATTGCGCGGGCCAATACGGCTGCTGAGCATCCGTGGGCCAACCGAGCCGACTACCGGGAACTCGCCGCACCGCTGCTCCATCGCCCTGATCAATTGCCCGCCACGTGGACACTCGAATTCGCCACACCGGTCACTTTTCGGCAGCGCGGTATGACGATGCCGCTGCCGCTGCCCGATCTCGTATTCGGCAGCCTCCTCGAACAGTGGAACGCCTCGGCAGACCTGGCTCTGCCTGACGAAGTACGCCGTTATGCAACCGAATGTCTGGCGATTAGTCGTTTCGACCTCCGCAGTGCTGCTGTACCGACGAGTGGTGGTGCGTTGCAAATCGGCGCAGTGGGGCGATGCACCTATCGGGCAATGACCGGAGATCGGTATTGGCGTGCATGCATCGCGGTGCTTGCGACATTCGCCTTTTACAGCGGCGTTGGCGCCGGTACCACACGGGGGTTTGGTCAAACACGACTCGTCCCGGCTCATCGCCCCAACCTAGACCAACGACCCGACAATGGCGACACTGTACGTGATTGAACAAGGCGCCGAAATCGGCTGCGATGGTGAACGGATCGAAGTGCGTCGGGGGACTGAGATCATCGGGAGCGTACCGTTGGTCAAGCTCGACGACATCGTCATCTTTGGCAACGTCGGCATCAGCACCCCGGCGATGAAACGGCTGCTCGACCGCGGCATTGAAGTCACCTTCATGACGGTCGATGGACGTTATCAGGGTCGCCTCGTTGGGCAGGTCACGGCTCATGTTGCACTGCGCCAGGCGCAATACGCTTGTGCCGCCGATCCGGCACGTGCACTCACCCTTGCCCAACGCTTCGTCGAGGGCAAACTACGCAACCAACGCGCACTCCTCCAACGCTTCAGCCGCAACCGTGCCGAACCACCGCCTGAAGCGCTAGCGGCGGCCAACGATCTTGAGGCCTACATCAAGCGGATCAAACGAACCACCAAAATCAGCTCACTGCTAGGGGTCGAAGGGAGTGCAACGGCGCGCTACTTTGCCGGAGTACGCAGCCTCATCGGGTCGGAGTGGTCATTCAGCGGACGCCAACGGCGCCCGCCACCCGACCCCGTCAATCTGCTGCTCTCGCTCGGCTATACCCTCTTAGTGCACAAAGTGCTGGGGGCGGTACAAGCAGCCGGGTTCGATCCCTACCTTGGCTTTCTGCACAGCCTTGACTACGGTCGTCCATCGTTAGCGCTCGATCTCATGGAAGAATTTCGGCCCATTCTCGTCGACTCGCTCGTCGTGCGGGTATGCAACGATGGGCGGATTCGACCCGAACACTTCCAACCGGGTGAAGGTGAACGACCGATCATCATCACCGACGAAGGTAAACGCGCCTTTCTCACCGCCTTTGAAGAACGGCTACGCACCGAAGCCACTCATCCCGAAGGAGCCGATAGTGGTCCGGGCAGAGTACCGTACACTCGCTGTATCGTTTTACAGGCGAGACGGCTCGCACGGGTCGTGCGTCAACAGACTGATAGCTACGAACCATTTGCCGTCCGATAAGAAAGGCAGGAGCAGTCAGATGCTCTATCTCATCAGCTACGACATTAGCGTTGATCAGCGACGGCTCAAAATAGCTAAACTTCTCGAAGGGTACGGCCAGCGCGTCTTGGAGAGTGTCTTTGAATGCGACCTCGAGGTGGATGCCTACCGCCGGCTCAGACAGAAACTCAGCCGGCTCATTGACGTAGCTGAAGGCGACCGACTACGTATCTACCAACTCTGCGGCATGTGTCGACGCAACGTCGAGATCATTGGAGAAGGGCCACCGCTAGAGACGAGTCATGAGGTGTACATCTTCTGAGCGGCGCGGGATCGCAGCAGAAAGCGAAAAATCCCGGCAACACCCGATGATGATCACCGAAAACGCTTGACAACGAGCGGAACATCAGCGGCCACCGCGCGAATTGTGCTCTGGAGAGCATTGCCAAGCGGCAGATGATGTGGTATCTTCAAAACACCAAAATCCCCGTGAGGGGATTGAAACTG
>NZ_DAOUDC010000036.1:0-38048 GCF_034431535.1 Chloroflexus sp.
CCCACAACGGCCAGCGATCTTGAGCGGTATTTTGGGTGACTTGTTGCGTAATGGCTCCATCGCTAACGTTGAGGATATAAATCTCGAAATCACCGTCGCGGTCGCTGGCGAAGGCGAGCCGGCTGCTATCGGGCGACCACGTGGGGCCTTCATCGGTGGCAGCATGATTGGTGAGGCGGCGGACGCTGCTGCCGTCAGCGTTCATCACGTAAATCTCCCAGTTGCCGTCGCGGTCGCTGCCAAAGGCGACCAACTTGCCGTCAGGCGAGACACGGGCGAAGCGGTCGTTGGCCGCGTTGTTGGTCAGGTTGCGGATGTTCACCAGCTCAACCCCGGCATAGAGCGTATCAATGTAGGAGTAGCGAACATCAGCCCGGTAGATCTCGAAGTTACTCTCGCAGTTCGTGACCCAGAACAGGCTGCGGCCATCGGGTGACCATGTCGGCGTTTCGACGTTGCAGGCTGGATCATAGGATGTGATCTGCTGGGCAAAGCCGCGCAGCGGGATATTCAGCCGGCGAAGGTAGAGTTGCGGCGCGCCGGTTCGTTCTGAGACGAATACCATCAGATTGCCGTCAGGCGAAACCATCGCATTGTATTCACTACCGGGGATGGTTGAGTAATCATTATCCGGCGGCGGGAAGGCGCCATCGTTATTGCTGTAGCTAATGCGGAGAGCGCCAGCTCCCGGCGCGCGTTCGCCCGAATCGGCGGCAATCGCGTTGAGAGCGTAGATCTGGCGATAGTTGGGGCTATTGCGCCGCGAGTCAACGATTAAGTATTGTTGGGTTGGTTCCCAACTGCGCTGCCACGAGAAGGCCACCGTCTCGCCATTGTTAAAGGTCAGCCGTTGGACGCCGCCGTTGAAATTGGACCGGTAGAGTTCCCAATGGCTGCCGGTGTCAATATTTGAGGCATAGATAAGCGGAGTAACCGGATCAGGTGTGACCCACGGCGTGCCGAGGTGCGGGTAGCGCCACTGGAAGTAGTGCTGGCCGACGTTGCCCATCTCGACCTGATAGTCAGCCGGGTTATCAGGCGTGTAGGTCAGCACGCGCCGCTCAAAGAGCTGCACTAGCACATCGCGCTCGGTGTCGCCGACCACCGCCCGCGTCCAGTAAGGATCGGTAATCGGATAGCCCATTGCAAACAGCCAGTCTACGATCGGCGCCGTCACGACGCGGCCATTCTCAATGACCCGCCCACGTTGATTCATGAAGTCCCAGAAGACTTTCGGAATGTTGTGGCCGGTGACGCTGTTGTACTGGACGATCGTCGTTTCGGGTTTGGCGAGGTCATCGCGCACGCTAAGGTTGCCGCTACGCGAGATGACGGTATTCACTCGCTGGTTGAGGCGCGACGGATCGCGGTAGCCGTTATCGATCGTGGCAATGCCGGCGAAGTCACGATAGCCGGGAGCAATCGTGTTCGCTGCGCGCGGATTGCCGGCCACTGGCACATCCGATCCTTCGCGATAGCTCACATCGAAGGGATCGTCACCAAGCTGCATACGCCCGCTAATAAGTTCTTTCACTAGCAAGCCATTCGTGACAATACCTTCAGCCGGATTGTTGGTCTCCATCCGCGCCTTGTCGAAATACTGCACGGTGCGCGCGCTATTGGGGCTTTGCCGGTAAAATTCACCGTAATCAAACCACGGCCCCGGCCCCCAATACCACGTGCGCCCGCCCCGCACCGCCTCGCCGTCGGTGCGGGTCCAGACTGACGCAAAGCGCGGGTCGGCAAAGGTGGTGCGACCAGAGAAGGGCGCTGCAATCAGTGGTGTTGCGCCGCTAATCATCAGCGCCACCATCAGGGTGATCGCACTCCAGAGGATTCGCAGCCGGTTCATACAAGCCTCCTTCGCTTATACTGCTGCTGCTGTTACGTATAGGATACGACGCAAAAGTGAGAAAAGTTCCTGTATTTTGCTGAGAATTTCGTAGAAATACGGTGATAATGAGGTGATAGTTTGTGACAAAAATAATTAATTGATCTGTTTTTAAATTTATTATTTGATTTTTGTAAATAAAAAACGATTTATTTTAAGCTATTAATCTTGATGAATTTTTATTATTTTTGGGCTTGAGTGCAATGTATCAGAGTGTTGTAATGAGAAAATTAATGGTTGTGGTGTAGGTTTTAGGCGGTTCGTTCAAGATTTAGTAAAAGATGTGGATAGGCGGGATATGGTGAAGATTATATGGGTTGGGTGGCAGGATATGGGCCGAGGAAGCGTTCGCCGTCAAAATGGATGATGTGATCAGGATTGTCAGCAATCCAGCCTTCCGTTTCCCATGAAATTTGATCTAAAAACCGGCGCATTGTCTTCCGAGCACTGAACGCAGTGACGAAGACTAAACCGACAGTATCATTCTTAAACAGATCTTTTAGCTCCTTGCGCCGTTTGCCATCAATTGGGCCAGCGCTGGTGACCGCTTCAATGAGCAGAATCCATTTGCGACTGGAATCATGCACGATCACGTCGGGCATTTTAACAGCAGAATTGAGCTGGACGCCAAGTCTGATGGTTTCTTGAGCTTTTAAATAATTTGTTAGTGTTTCATGTCATTGATCAGTGTTGAATGATCGAAGTAGTTGTAGTGTTGCCGGTGAAAGCTGATATACGTATTTACCACTATTTGTCGGTCGATCTGGTTTGTCTGGGTTGGGTGCCACTAGATCTGAGGCAACAAAATATTTAACCACTTCATTGCGAATAGTTTCGTGTGTATTTGGTGTATATGATTCACCACAGTTTTCTTTAATAAAGTCAATAATTTCTTTTATGCTACATAACGGCGCGGTTGCTTCACTCCACAGCAGTTCTGGGGTGAGATTGGCAAGGGCGAGTAAGGTATATCCAGCGATGTCGTTTGACTGGCGTGGGCCAAAACCAAGCTGTTGCAGAATCATTTTTGCTGGGGAGAGCTTTTCTTGTCGCATCTTTTCAGGTTTAATCTCGCGTTGACTCATACAATAGCTTCTCAATGATAGCATCAATCTCTGTTTGGGAGAGGTTTACTTGATCGGTGAGATTGCCAACATATTCAAGCGCTGCACGCCTCGGATAAGAGAAGGCGCGCAGATCGGCGGCATTGACCTGGGTGTGGCCGCAGCAAGCGGTAGGTTAAGTCGCTGCGGATTTTGCGATAGGGTGGATTGACTAGCGCAACGTTGAATGGCGGCAGGGCAGCAGCGAAGAGTTCACGGCGTACAATCGGCACTGCCGCGCTGATAAAGTCGGTATGCTGGACATCAGCAGTAAATTGTATATCCGCCGCTTCGCACATACGTTGGCATTCCGCCATACATTGGGCGAGCGGTTGCGCTAAGGCGGGATCGATCTCAAATGCGGTTACGTGGATCCGGCGAGTTGGGCCACGGTTTTGGCAAACCCTACGCACAAGCGCTGCGGTTAAGGCGCCGTTGCCTGCACCGGCATCGAGCAGAACAACCGTTTCCGGCAAGATCGATCCACGACGCCATCAGATCGGCAATGTGGGGCGGTGTGAAAAACTGCCCCAAGGCATTCCGGTGCGCTTGATCGGTTGCGGGGTCGAAGTTGGCGCGGTTGAGCATAGGTGTCCCGTCACTCTTACGTGGTTTGCTGCATGGTACCAACGATCACGATGCCCGCCCAATGATGCGCCGCGCGAGCGCTACTTCGTCGGCGCCGATGGCGCCGATCATCCATAGTACAACACCATACACTGGCGGGCCGATCAGGATCGCGCATAGGCTGCCGATCCATCCCGGCAGCCAGAGGATGGCTGGCAGCATGGCGGCGGCCATAGCGAGGCTAGCTAGCGCCGGCTGCCACATCAGTTTTAGGATGCCCGGCGGCAAGCCTTCGTGGTGCAGCACGGGCCGGAAGACGGCGTACAGCACCACTTCCGAGGCGATCGTGATGATTGCCGCCGCTAGCAAAGCATCTTCAGGCCGGCCTAGCCGGATAGCGAGCGGGATCGCGATCAGGTTGGCGGTCAGGTTGAAGACCGCACCGGCGACGAAGGCGCGGGTAATGGCGGTCTGCCGTTCGATGGCGATCAGGACGTATTGTAAGAGACCGTTAGCAAACGAGAGCGGCAAGAACCACGCCAGCACGGCGAGCACCGTTACCGATGGCAGGTATGCGGCAAAGCGGCGACGAGCGAAGAACCAGACCAGATCATCGGCCAACAGGGTCATTCCCATCGCCAGCGGGAAAGCGATCAAGAGCAGTAGGCGGAGCGTGCGTTGTTGGGCGCTAGTCAATTCGCTGCGCGCGCCGCCGGCTCGCCGTGCCAAGAGCGGGAAAACAGCGAAGGTAATGGCCGGTGGCAGCACCAGCGCGATGTTGAGCAATTGGTAGGGCAAGACGTACTGTTGTACCAGCAGATCGGCGTTGCTGCCGCCAAAAGCGCGCACGATGAAGAGGTCGAAGCGGAAGAAGATCACGCTGAGCAGGTTGTTCAGCATCAACGGCAGCGCCTGTGGCACAAGGGCGCGGATCGCGGCGGCATCGAAGCTGAGGGTGGGGGCGAAGAAGGTGCGCACTTGCAAGCCGAAAAAGATCACGGCGGTGATTGAGCTGACCAACACTGCTGCCCATGCCAACCCGATCACGCCCCATCCCAGCGCGAGTACGGCGATGCGGGCCAGAAAGCTGAGCAGCGCCGTCAACACTTCCACCGCCGCCGGCACTTCCATGCGTTCGGCAGCATTATAGAGCGCCGTGACCGCGCCGCTGTAGGCGCTCGGTACGAGAGTCAGCAGCAAAATCCAGATCGCCAATTGGCCTTCCGCAGTGAGCGGCTCGCTCAACCCAACTGCGCCGATCAAGTTGTAGCCGGCGATGACGAGCCATGCCACTGGTGCAGCCGCGGCGATGATCAGTAGTAGGCGCAGGGCTAGCGTGACGCTGAACAACCGGCGGGCGGCATCAGGATGGCGGGCCACTTCGCGGGTGAGCAAGATGCCAAGGCCGAATTCAGTAAAGGTGGCGAGGTATTGCGCCACCAGCAGCGCGGCGGTATTGTACGCGCCGAGCGCCGCCGGATCGAGCGCGCCGACTAGCAAAAACAGAATAACGGTATCCAACCCGCGCACAAACATGCGCAAGCCAAAGGTGACGGCGCTGTTTTTGAAGATGCGGCGAGCCACATTGGCCGGATCGTCGCGGTAAAAACGTCGCCAGAGGAATGCGCTGGCGCCGAGCAGCGCAAGGGCCGCGCCGATGAGGAGTAAGACTAAGCTGAGACGGTCGTTCATGGCGGTTGCGTGGTTATGGTTGCTCGGCGACCATCACTGGTTAGATGGATCGTGCCGTCGAGTTTGGGATGGTACAGGTGTGGCGCCAGTTGCCGCCGTTCATAGAAGCTAGCTAACGCTGGGTCATCGGCCTCAAAGCCGGCGCTGAAGGCGACAGCGCGAATGCGCAGATCGTGCAGAGCCGGCGTCGTAATCGGGCGTTGCCACGGATAGATGAGCAAATCGATCGTTTGTCCGGCCAGTGCGGCAAGGGCCGCATCGCCGGCGCTGCCCCCGTTGTGGATGAGCACACGGGTTGTGCGATAGTCAATCAGCAACACTGCGCCGCCGTCATCGCCATCATTCGTTGCTAACACCCGCAAGCGCGCCCCGCCGAGATTGATCTGTTGTCCGGCCTGCAATTGGCGTACCGGCGTTGCCATACCGTCCATCAGATCGCGCCATTCTCCCTTAGGTAGGGTTTGCGCCAGCGCCAGCGCGGGCCGGTATCGCCGCAGCGCACCCAACTGGCCGGGCAGATTGCGCTCAACAGCGCGGGTCAGCACTGTGGCTGCCAAATGGCGTTGCCAAAAAGGCAGATATGTCCCCAAAGCAACCGCCAGATCAGTCGGATCGCGCCCGCCGTCAATTAGCGTAAACGAGCCGGCAGGTGACTGGATGAGGATCGCATCGCCGGCAATCGGGAGCAGGATGACATGCAATTTGCCGTCGGGACGCTGGAACCACGCAATGGTGACGAGCGCCCCGATCAGGATGGCGATGAAAAACGCGCGCTGTCGCATCCGGTCGTTCCAATCCACTACAGGAAGGCAACGTGATCATCTCATCATGAATACCGCGCGACAGCGGCAAACGATGCGCGTGAATTGTTACGCCAACGCAATCACTTCAATTTCGATCCGGGCATCGCGGGGTAAGCGGGCCACTTGCACGGTTGAACGGGCCGGCGGTGCGTCACCGAAATGCTCGGCGTATGCGGCATTCATCGCGGCAAAATCGTTCAGATCGGCCAAAAAGACGGTTGTCTTCACGATCCGGTCAAGCGAGCTGCCCGCCTCGTGCAAAATAGCGGCAATATTCGCAAAGATTTGTCGGGTCATGGCACCGATGTCGTCTGTAATCATCTCGTTAGTGGCCGGATTGATCGGCAACTGCCCAGACACAAAGATCAGGTTGCCTGCCCGGATAGCCTGCGAATATGGCCCAATCGCTGCCGGAGCAGCTTCGGTAGCGATACGGATGCGATCCATTGCCAATATCCTCTCTAATAGCTCTACTCTACATACCACCCATGGTATTGCCATGCCAATCTTACCGTAACAACCAGAACGCCACCATCATAAAAAGCTGCCAAATCGCTGGCAGCAACCCACCCAGAATTACCTGTGCGCCGTCCCACTCGTACACATCCACCCAGAGTGCTGCTGTCACCCAGTAGGCAATCGCGAGGGAAGCGAGCCAGAGGATGGCAGCCAGCCATGGCAGATTGATGATGAGACAGATCAGGGCCAGTAGCAGCGGCAAGAGGCGCGGCATATGCACCTGCGGATAGAACGTGAAAATATGCGCCTGCTCTTGGTCGTTGTCAAGCGCACCGTGAATAATCAGCGAAATCAGTACGACCAGTGGCCATTCGAGCAAACCGGCTAGCCAAAAGCCAAACCCGCCCAAGATAATACCGAGATCTGGCCAGCGATCACCGTCAATTAAGGCAGGAATGGCAAACATCAACCCCAGCGGCAACGATACAACGAGCATCGCCCTTCCGGCTCGCCATAGCAGTTCGGTTGTGGTTGCGCCGGTTAAGGCCAATTCCGCTTTCAGTGCGGCAATTGTTGCCACCGGCTGGCCAATTAATTGCAGGTTGGGCATAAACGCAGCCGCTTGAAAACGGGGCGTATCGTTGATCGGCGGCAGATGGCTCAAGCGTTCTTCGCACCGTTCGCTCAACGCTGACCAGTTCTTCATCGTGCCGATCAAGATGGTTCCCGGCGTCCATTTCCCCGTCACCACCAAGCCACACAGCCGGCTGAGCCACGGCAGCGCCGGTGATTGGATAAAAGCGATGCTGCGGCTAAACCCAAGATCGATCACCTGAAACGCGCTGATGCTCGTCCACGGAAGAATGTGCGCGAACGGCAGGGGGCGGGAGAGAAAGCGCACGATCATCCCGTCTTGACCAGCAATGACTGACGAGGGAATAGTGATCAGCAGTGCGAAGACCAGCGCGATCACAAGCGCAAGAAGCAGATGGGCAGCGATCAGCAGCCACGCTGGGGCCGGCAGATCGGGCCGTCCGGCGAAGCCGAAGAAGGGTATACTGGCGCCTTGATAGGCATTGAAGATCGCGCGATAGACAGGATCTTGGCTGACCCACAGCAACGAAGGGTTGCTGCGTAACTCTGGAACCATAAGCGTGAGCGCTCGATCCCAATAACTGCGATAGTGCAGCAGGCCAAAGATAAGCACAAGTGCTATTACGCTGAGGTGTGCGATCCTGACTAATGACCATGCGGGGAGTGTGGCCGTCACCTCTGGCGCGGTCATTGGCGGCAAGACCGCATTGGCGTCCGGTGGTGCGGCTGCAGCGCCGCGCAAGAATAGGCCAAACAATGGTGAACGGCGTTGTTCGTCGACCACCACCGGCTGAACTCCTTCAACGCTGCGGATCGCGCGGCTGTTTTCGTGCAAGATCGTATTAAGCAAATGGTCAAAATCATCGATCGATGATGAGACGAGAAAGGCTGGCCGGATGGTGGTGCCATACAACAAACCATACATACGATGCCAGCCAGTCAGCCGCTTGGCTTGTTTTGCGGGGATCACCAGCAACACAAAGTGCTGACCGGCCTCATCGCCAGTGACGTGGATCTGTTGCACGTCTTCCCAAGCCACCGGCAGCCAGCCGCCGGCAAACTCGACGAGCATGCCACGGGTGCTGACCCTGAGCGCAGGGAGCACGTTCAGCAGTACCAACGCAATCAGTAACCCCACTGCCGCCCACAGCAGCGCGCCGAGCGCTTCTGGAAACCATAAGCTCAGATCGCGTGGAAGGGGGGAAAGTACATCGTAAAGCGGGCGTAGCCATGGTGTACGGCGCAACCAGAGCGCGAGGGGTTCGCTGGCTGCGACGACTCCGCGTAGAATATGGTACACAGCGATGAGGAGGCTCGCAATCACCAGCAGATTACCAATGGTGGCGAGCCACCATCGCCGGCGCCACGGGTAACGATAGACTTTTTCCACGATCGAGACGCTCATGACGAATCCGGATCCGTTTAGGCGCTATCGAGCTGGCGCACCCGTAATTCGGCAGTATCGAGCAATTGTTGGCATGCTGCAGCAAGTTCAGCGCCGCGTTCGTAAAGATGCAACGCTTCGGCAAGCGATAACTCGCCGCGCTCGAGCCGCTCTACCACCGCCTGCAACTCGGCCAGCAAGGTCTCATATTGTTCAACGGCAGTTGGTTCACTCATTGGGAATCCTCTACAGTGACAAGCAGCGTACCGGCGCGTACTGTGAGGTGGAGTGACTCGCCTGCTTGCACCTGCGCCGGATCGGTGACGACTTGCCCGCCGGTGCGTTGCGCGATGGCATAGCCACGGGCCAGCGTTGCTTGCGGACTAAGGGTGCTGAGCCGGGCTTGCAAACCTTGCAGGCGGGTTTGGGCGAGGGCCAGCCACCGCTCGAACGCATGGCTAGCGCGGCGGTCAAGCTCATCAACCGTCTGGCGGGCGGCATCAAGGCGGCGGCGGGGATGGTTGCGGCGGAGCGAAGCCGCCTGTTGGTCTACGGTGCGGCGCTGTTCCTCGATGCGCGCCATGATTGCGCCAGCGGCGCGGTCGCGCAATTCAGCGACCCGTTGGCGAAGATCGACGATGGCTGGCGCAGCCACTTCGGCGGCGGCGGAAGGGGTTGGGGCGCGCAGATCGGCCACGGCATCCACCAAGGTGGTATCGGTCTCGTGACCAACGCCGGTGATAATTGGCACCGGACTGGCAGCAACTGCCCGCACCACCTGTTCATCATTGAATGCCGCCAGATCCTCGCTGGCGCCGCCGCCACGGGATACGATCACCAGATCGACCGGCTCGGCATAGACGCGGCGAAGCGCGGCCACAATGCTGGCTGGGGCCAACTCACCTTGGACGAGACACGGTGATAAGACGATTTCGGCGAGCGGGTAGCGGCGGCGGAAAATGGTCAGCATATCTTGCAGCGCCGCTGCTTGGAGCGAGGTAACGATCCCGATCCGGCGCGGCAGGGTTGGCAACGGTCGCTTGCGGCGCTCATCGAACAACCCTTCAGCGTCGAGGCGGGCGCGCAGTTGTTCGAGTTGCGCATTGAGCAAGCCTTCCCCTGCCGGCACGATCTGATCAACGACGAACTGCACTTCACCACGGGCTTCGTAGAAGCCAACCCGGCCATGGGCAAGCACCGCCTCGCCATTGCCCGGTAGCTTCGCCAGCCGTTCGGCGGCCCTGCGCCAGAGCACGGCGCGAATGCTTGCTTGCTCATCTTTCAGGGTAAAGTAGCAATGCCCTGAAGAGTAACGGCGGAATTCCACGACTTCGGCCAGCAGCCAAAGGTCGAAGAAGAGGCCGTCTTCTTCCAGATGAGCGCGCAGAGCGCTATTTAAGTCAGAGACCGAAAAAGTGCGCATCAAAGCGGTTCAATCACCATCAGCGGCTGGCCGTACTCAACCGGTTGTCCATTCTTGACCAGAATGCGCGCCACCCGTCCGGCGACGTCACTCTCGATCTCGTTCATCATCTTCATCGCTTCAACAATGCCAACGGTGTCGCCGACCCGCACCTCATCGCCTTCCTGCACGAACGGCTTATCTTTCGGCGAGGGCGCCGCGTAGAAGGTGCCGACCATCGGTGCGGTAATCGCATGACCAGCCGGCATTTCGACTGGCGGCCCTTCTGGCGTTGGCGGCGGTTGGACGAACGGTGTCACTGGGGTGGTTGGCAGGGGTGCGCTAAGTGGTGCGCTAAGCGGTGCGGCGGGCAGCGGGGCGGAATAGATTACGCCACTAGGGGTGGGCTGGCCGCGTTTGACGTGTAACTTGGCATTGCCACGCTCGATCGTGATTTCGTAGACATCGCTCTCCTCGAGCATGTGCAACAGATCGCGCACAGCTGCCAAACCGAACGGATCATTCTGATCAATTGGCATGTCGGTGGTTTCGTCCTTCATAGCTCCCCACAGCATAGTCTCGGCGAAACTGCCCTATTGTAGCACAAGAGTCAATCCTCTTCGATATGGCATGTTCCGGGTTCTTGCCTTACAATGCAAATGAGCGATCATTACGCTCGGTAGTGAGATCTTCACCAACAAGTGTAGACAAGATTGTTATGCTAGACACGAGAAACGGTCGAGGGAAAGGATGTTTGATATGCGCAATGTAGGCACGCTTGATCGCGATATTCGTCTCGTATTGACGATGGTTTTTGGTCTTATTTCACTCTTTGGCCAGCTCTTCTGGTTGCAGGTCATCACCGGTTTTCTTGCGCTGATTATGTTTGCGACCGCGGCTTATGCGGTGTGCCCGTTATATTGGGCCTTTGGGATTAATACTTGCAAACGCACGCGGGAACAGAAACAGACGCGCTAAGCGACTGGTTTCGCGAACAATGTATTAACTTCTATGGAGTGCGGCAGTTACACTGCCGCACTCCATGCGATTCCCACGTAATACCCTGCAAACGTTCGTTCACACTCCGCCTATCCATACCTGCGCGCGACCGCATCGACATGCGCGCCGTAGCCTTCGTCGAACAGGTTCAGATGGTTGAGCAGGTGGTAAAGGTTGTAGAGGTCACGCCGTTCGCGGTAGCCGGGGTCGAGCGGCCATACCGCCTGATACGCGGCGTAGAAGCGGGACGAGAAGCCGCCGAAGAGTTCGGTAAAGGCTAGTTCTACCTCGCGGTCGCTGTACGAAATGGCGGGGTCGATCAAAGCCGGCGCGCCGCCGGGACCAGCGATGACATTGCCGCTCCACAGATCGCCGTGGATGAGCGAGGGAACGCGCGGCACGCCGCTGAGCCACTCGTCAAGGCGGCTCACAACCCGTTCCAGCATCTGCCGGCGGCGCGCCGGCAAGAGGCCATTGCGAGCAGCCAGCTCGATCTGCGGCAAGAGGCGCCGGTCGCGGAAAAAGGCGATCCAGTCGTCCATCCAACCGTTGGTTTGCGGCGTGCCGCCGATGAAGTTATCGCACTCAAGGCCATACGCCGCGCCGGTGTCGCGGTGCAGCGCAGCGAGCTGTTCACCAAGCTGCGCTGGATCGGGGGGCCGGCCATCGCCTGCGATCCATTCACTGAGCACGATGGCGGGTTGGTCGCCGTTGGCCTCGCACGCGAAGACAACAGCAGGCACGCGGATGGCGTTGGCGGCGGCGAGTATGCACAAGCCATGGGCTTCGGCGGCGACCATTGCCGCCGGTGCGCCGCTAGCGGCCCACTTGAGCGCAAAGCGCTGCCCGCCGATGGTGACGCGGGCAAGGCGCGCGCCAAAGCTGCTGCCGAGGTGATCGATCTGCTCGATCGGGCGGCCCAGCGCGGTGGTGATCAGGTTGGCGACGGTTGTTGGCAAGGTCATCGGTTTGGCGCAGTAGACACGAGCGTTGCCGGAATCATACGCTGGCTGCGCCAGCGAGTCAATGAGGAGAAGACAGGGGAGGGTAGCTAGTACGGGCAGGTTTCAAACCTGCCCGTACCACGGGTCGATCATTCACCGAATGCGCTGGCCGGTGTACGGATCGTATTTCCATTCGCCGGTGGGGTCTTGAACCGGCAGGGTAGGCTGGGCCAATTCCTCTTTCGGCATAATGATCCAGAGCACGATGTAGATGAGCGGGCTGAGACCGCTCAGCACCGCTAACACGAACACCAGCCGGACAATCGTGCTGTCGATACCGAAGTAGCGGGCGAGGCCGCCGCACACGCCGCCAATCATGCTATCGGTGGCGCTGCGCGTTAAGCGAGTGGTTGTCATAGCTCTTCTCCTTTACAATCTAGTTCGCTGTGCGATACCTGCCTGTATGACGTTGCTGGCGCGACTTTGTTGCAACCACCTCCACAAGTTGCTCGCCGCCAGTTCATAATTTCTTCAAAGTCTGGTGCTAGAGTACAGGTGACCCCGGATCAGGCCGGGTACTTCGCAGCACAACGACACCATGGAGGAGATACGATGAAACGAACCCTGTTCAGTGGCCTCGCTGGCGCAGTGTTGGCGCTAGCTCTGCTTTGGAGCCAGCCGGTGCTGGTGAGCGCGGCGCAGGCAGTAGCACCCCATTCGACTCCCGTCGAGGTTGCATACGGGCGAGGTGGGGGCGGTTGGCGCGGCGTGGGAGCGATCAACGTTGGGCAATTGATCAAGACGCTGCAAAATCTGACTAGCCTTGATGCCGCGACGATTCGCGCCGAGTTGCAGAATGGCCGTAGCTTGGCCCAGATCGCCGCTGCCCATGGTAGTAGCGGTGATGCGTTGGTGCAAGCGGTCGTGGATGCGGCCAAGGCGCGGCTCGATCAGGCGGTGAGCAATGGTCGCCTGACCCAGGCCGAGGCCGATCAGATGCTGACCACCATTCGCGAGCGGGCGACAACCTTGGTCAATGATACAACCGTCGGTGCGCAGTTAGCCGATCGGGCAGCCAAGGCCGCCGAGCGTAGCACGCTGGGGTGGCTGATTCAAGCGGCAGCCGATCAGACTGGGCTCGATGTGGCAACCATCCGCTCACGGTTGCGCAACGGGGAAACGCTGCGCGCGATTGTGACCTCGGCCGGGGGCGATCCGCAAAAGGTGATCGACGCTGCGGTGAATGCCTTCCGCCAAGCAGCGACCGCTGCGATGCAATAAGGTGGCGATTCCTTCCTCCTCACGCCGCTATCCCGCAGGGGCAACCTGTGGGATAGTGGCATGTTGTCTAGCATCTCCGATTGTCAGTGCGAGCCGCGCGAAGCGCGGCGACGCACTCCCCGCGAGCACGGTATCTATACGACTGCGCTGAAGTAGGAGACTGCGTCGGTCGGGCGGCATCCAGCTCCGCTGACGCTGCCGTTCCCTCGCAATGACAGGTCGCTACTCGCGTTCATTTGCCAAACGCTTCCTTGACCAACCGCGGCAACACCTCGCCGGCCTTGCCGTTGATGGTGAAGAGCGGTGGGCGAGCGGCAGTGGTTTGTTCAAGATTGAGGATGAGCACCGTTGCGTCGTGACCAAGCACCACTCGCGGCAGTGACGCCGCCGGCTCGACGATGCCTGATGTTCCAATTGACATAAAAACATCACAATCGAGCGCAGCCTGCCACGACGTTTCCAGTGCCCTCTGCGGCAACATTTCACCAAACCAAACCACATCAGGTCGCAGCATCGCGCCGCAATTTGGGCAGCGCGGCAATTCCTCGTCGTAATCCCATGTGTGATGCACCGAGCCATCAGCCATACAACGGGCGCGGTGCAGGCTGCCGTGCAATTCGATAACGTTGGGGCTGCCGGCCCGTTGATGGAGACCGTCGATATTCTGGGTAATCAGAGTCAATGTTGGCACGTGCTTGGCCAATTCCGCCAAGGCATAGTGGGCCGGATTAGGCTGGGCAGCGCAGGCTTTCACCCGCCGTTCGGCGTACCAACGCCAGACTAAGGCCGGGTTGCGGGCAAAGCCGGCGGGTGAGGCGAGTTCTTCGGGATCGAAGTGTGACCAAAGGCCGGTTTGGGCATCGCGAAAGGTGGGAATGCCACTCTCGGCAGAGATGCCGGCTCCGGTGAGCACGGCTACGTGGCGGGCAGTGCGCAAGTGTGCGGTAAAGGCGGCGATCACGGCGTCAAGATCGGTCATCGCTATCCCTCCCTGTCATGCGACGGCATCAATCCGGAAAACAGCACTAGCTGAAGATTTCCGTGCTCCCGGCTTGGCTCCTCTCAGCCATCGGATTGGTTGCGCTCATCGCCTTACCCCGCTTTCGCGCTAAGAGAAGGCGGGGGTAGCATTCCCGCATGATTCAGCGATGCATGTCTCGTACAGAGCGTACCTACAGCGGCGCAGCGGTAGCTCATAGCCCGCTGCGGGTTGCACTATCCGGCAGGTTTAAACGCCAGTTCAAACCGGCAGGCGCGTTGCTGGTTGAAGGTCACGTGCCAGACGCCGCAGGTGGGGGCAGGGTTGCCGCCTTGATAGACGTGGCCGCGCAGATCGATCTGATCGTGGCTGATCTCAAGCAAAAACGCCCGGATCGGCGAGCCATGGGTCACAATTCCGACCCGTTGGTAAGGCGAATCGGCTAGTCCGGCTAGCAGCTCGCGCACCCGCGCGCGCACGTGGTCGAACGACTCGATGGGTGCATGCTCTTGCACGAGCGTAGTGAACGTAACCGGCAAACCGAGCGCATCGACCAGCACCTCAGCCGTCTGGGTGGTGCGAGCAAATGGTGAGACGAAGAGCAGCTCAACGCCCTTATTAGCCAAGAATTCGGCGACCTGCCGTGCTTCGGCTCGGCCACGTTCGGACAGATCAGGCCCCGGCGGCAACTGGTAGGGGATGGCCGGATTATGCACCGGTTGCCCATGACGAATAAGAAACAGATCAGAAAGCACTGGTAATCCTTACACCTTGATGTAGCAGTGATGATCGAGTATCATCGTAAGTAGTGTACCATAGCTTATTGACGGGCTGAATTGCAACATATACAATTGATGCGGCGTCGCATCAGCGAGATGAGCGACTTTTTCGTGGCGACAGACAGACAAAGGATGCATCAATGCGGCTGATCCTCTATCTTGGCAAGGGCGGCGTCGGCAAGACCACGACCTCGGCGGCGACGGCGGTGCGGGCTGCCGAGCTAGGCTATCGCACGCTGGTGGTGAGTACCGATGTGGCGCATAGTTTGGCCGATGCCCTTGATACCCCGCTGGGGTCACTGCCGACCCAGATCGGCGAACGGTTATGGGGCCAAGAGATTAATGTGCTCGATGAAGTGCGCCAGCACTGGGGTGAATTGCGCGTCTATTTGAGCAATCTGTTGCGCCGGCGCGGGGTTGATGAAGTTGCTGCCGAAGAATTGGCGATCATTCCCGGCATGGAAGAGGTGGTGAGCTTGCTCCACATCCGCCGGCAAGCTCGCGAGGGCAACTTTGATGTTGTGATTGTTGACGCAGCGCCAACCGGGGAAACGGTGCGCTTGCTGACTATGCCAGAGACCTTTCAGTGGTATGCGGCGCGGGTGATGGACTGGGAACCGACCACCTTGAAAGTGGCCCGCCCGCTGGTCAAACAATTGGTGCCGGCGACTGATGTCTTTGCGAAACTTGAGCGTCTGACGAAAGGTGTGGAAGCGTTGCGGGCGACGCTGACCGATCCGCAGGTCAGCTCGTACCGGCTCGTTGTCAACCCGGAACGGATGGTGATCAAAGAGGCGCAGCGCGCTTCGACCTATCTGGCTCTGTTTGGGTATCCGGTTGATGGCGTTGTGCTCAACCGGGTGTTGCCGGTCGATCAGGTTGAAGGCACGTTTATGCAAGAGCTGGCCCGCATCCAGCAGGGCTATCGCCAGATGGTCTATGACATCTTCCGCCCGTTGCCGATTTGGGAAAGTCCCTACTATGCGCGTGATTTGGCCGGGATTAAAGACTTGTCAATGGTTGGGCAGCAATTGTTTGGCGATGATGACCCGGTGAAGGTGCATTTCATCGGCAAAACGCAAGAGATTGTCAAGCAAGGCGACGAATACGTCTTGCGCTTGCCGTTGCCGCACGTCGAGATTGGCAAAGTTTCGATGACCAAACGCGGCGATGAGTTGTTTATCGAAATCGGCAACTTCCGCCGTGATATGCTCTTGCCCACTACCCTTGCCGAGCGACCGGCGCGGCGGGCGTATTTCCGCAATGGGGTGCTCGAGGTCTTCTTTGGCCCGCCAGAGGCATTGCCACTGACGACCGACGAGGAAGAGGAGCCGGCCACCTCATGACCAGCGAAACGCGGGTTGCTATTCTAGGGGTGCCAATTGACCTCGGTGCGGGGCGGCGCGGCGTGGATATGGGGCCGAGCGCGATACGCTATGCCGGTCTCAGCCGCCGGTTGCACGACCTTGGCCATCATGTGGTTGATTTCGGCAATTTGACCACGCCAATGGTCGAGACGACGCCGCTGCCGCCGCCTGACTCACGGCTGCGATACCTCGAACCAATCGCCGAAGTGTGCCAGCGCCTCGCTGAGTTGGTGAGCGACATTGCTGCGCAAGCGATGTTGCCGTTGATTCTCGGTGGCGATCACAGCCTTGCGATCGGCTCGGCCAGCGGCAGCGCGCGCGGTCGCCGCCTTGGCCTGATCTGGATCGACGCGCACGCCGATTTTAATGATGAAACCACGACCCCTAGCGGTAATGTCCACGGAATGCCGTTGGCCGTTCTTACTGGACGCGGCCACCCCCTCTTGACCGGGTTGGCCGGGAAGACGCCGGCGTTTGATCCGGCGCGAGTGGTGCTGATCGCGGTGCGCGATCTCGATCCGCTTGAGCGGGAAGCGCTGCGCACTTCCGCCATCACCGTCTTCACCATGCACGAGATTGATCGGCGCGGGATGGCGGCAGTGATGGAGCAGGCGTTAACGATTGCGACCAGAGGCACCCAAGGCTTTCATCTCAGCTTTGACCTCGATGTGGTTGACCCCCGTGAAGCTCCCGGCGTTGGTACGCCGGTCAGCGGCGGCATCTCGGCGCGCGAAGCTCATCTGGCGATGGAGCTGATCGCCGAGAGCGGCGCGTTACGAAGTCTCGATATCGTTGAAGTAAATCCCATCCTCGATGAGCGCAATGCCACTGCTGAGCTGGCCGTCGAATTAGCGTTGTCGACGTTGGGCAAACGGATTTTGTGAACCGATGCTAGTTCATCCCTCACATAATTCGTTTCTTGTGTTATAATTGCGCATACAACGAAATAGTGGTATTGCGCGTTTTCGAGGTGGCACTATGTATGATCGGCGGGTCAGCGGCATTCTGCTGCATCCCTCGGCGTTGCCGGGCGCTGGCGGGATTGGCGATATTGGCGATACAGCGTACCGTTTTGTAGACTGGTTGGTGACGGCGAAGCAGCGACGGTGGCAGATTATGCCGCTCGGCCCGACGAGTTACGGCGATTCGCCGTATGCCGGCCTCTCAGCGTTGGCCGGTAATCCCTTGCTGATTTCACTGGAACAGTTAGCGCGGGCGGGATGGCTCGATGAGGGGGCGTTGCACGGCGCGCCGGGCGCATACGGTGACTGGATCGACTATGGCGCAGTCATTCCATGGAAACTGGCCCGGCTCGAATGGGCCTTTGCCAGCTTTATTGCACGGGCTGATGCGCAACACCGCGCCGCTTTTGAGCAGTTCTGCGCCGAACAGCAGGCGTGGCTCGACATCTTTGCCCTGTTCGCCGCACTGAAAGAGGCTTACCACGGTGAGCCATGGAACCGCTGGGAAATAGGGCTTGCCCGGCACGAACCGGCGGCGATCGAGACAGCGCGCCGACAATTGGCCGACCGGATCCGGTTCCAGCAGTTCTTGCAGTGGGTCTTCTTTACTCAGTGGGCTGCCTTGCGTCGATACGCCAACGAACGCGGCGTGCAGATTATCGGCGACCTGCCGATCTTTGTCGCCTATGACAGCGCCGATGTCTGGGCTAACCCGGACATCTTTCACCTCGATGCGAAGGGGAATCCGACTGTGGTTGCCGGTGTGCCGCCGGACTACTTCAGCCCAACTGGCCAGCGCTGGGGCAACCCGCTCTACCGATGGGATGTTTTGGCTCAACGCGGCTATGATTGGTGGATCGAGCGCTTCCGGTTGCTGTTTCACCTCGTGGATATTGTGCGGATCGACCACTTCCGTGGCTTTGCCGCCTACTGGGAGGTGCCGGCGCAGGCTGCCACCGCGATGGAAGGCCGTTGGGTTCCCGGCCCCGGTGCGGCGCTGTTTGCGGCGGTGCGCGCGCAGTTGGGGCCAGTGCCGATCATTGCCGAGGACTTGGGTCTGATCACGCCGGACGTTGACGAGTTGCGCCGGCAGCTTGGCTTTCCGGGGATGGCGGTGTTGCAGTTTGCGTGGGGCGGTGACGCGACCAGCAACTATTTGCCGCATAACTACACCCACGATCTGGTGGTCTATACCGGCACGCACGACAACGACACGACGGGGGGATGGTGGTCGACCCTCGATGAGCATACCCGCCAGCATGTGCGCAACTACCTTGGCGCGCGCGACGAAACCATCGCGTGGGACTTTATTCGGGCGGCGTTGATGTCGGTCGCCGACACGACGATCATCCCGATGCAAGACGTGTTGGGGTTAGGGTCGTGGGCACGGCTGAACTTGCCGGGGAGAGCCGAAGGCAATTGGGCATGGCGGATGCGTCCAGAGCAACTTAACCTTGATCACGCATACCATCTGGCCTACCTGACGGCGCTGTACGGGCGCGAGCCGCTGGTAGAGAGGGAACCGGCAACGTATCAGCAGGCGTCAGGGCAGGTCAGCGAGCTATAAGGACGGGTCAGAGCGTCGTAAGGGCGGGTTTGAAACCCGCCCTGACATCCGCCCCTCTCGCGTCTCAATCGAGATACCCATACAGCCGGTGCCCGACGCTGGGATGGCGCAAGCGGCGGAGGGCTTCAGCCTCGATCTGGCGGGTGCGTTCGCGGGTGATGCCAAAGGTAGCACCAACCTCTTCGAGGGTGCGGCGCTGACCATCGAGCAAACCGTAGCGCAACTGCAAAATCTTGCGCTCGCGTTCGGGCAACTCGTTCAGCGCCGCCGTAATCTCGGCCTGCAACATATTTTGCTCGGCAATCTCCATCGGCGAAGCTACCGTCTCGTCAGCCAGCGTCTCGCTCACGCGGCCCTCTTGCTCGTTGTTGAGCGGCTGCTCAAGCGAAATCGGCTGGGTCGAAGCGCGCAACAGGCGCTTCACCTTGCGCAAGCTCATATTGAGGGCGTGAGCCAGCTCTTCGGCGGTCGGCTCGCGTTCAAGCTCTTGCTCAAGCCGGTAGATAGCGCGGCGCAGATGCACGATCGACTCGCTGAGGTGAACCGGCAACCGGATGAGGCGGCTCTGCTCGGCGATGGCGCGCGTCACCGCTTGCCGGATCCACCACGTGGCGTAGGTGCTGAAACGGTTGCCCTTGGTGTAGTCAAACTTCTCGACGGCGCGCATCAGGCCGATATTGCCCTCTTGCACCAGATCCATAAAGGCCATCGGGCTGCCAATATACTTCTTGGCCACGCTCACCACCAAACGCAGGTTCGCTTGGATGAGGCGGCGGCGCGCTTCTTCACCGCGGGCCACTTCCATCTCTAGCCGTATCCGCTCGCGGTTATTGGCGTACTGCTCGTGTTGCAACTGCAAGCGCGCCTCTTTGCCGCGACTGTACTGCCGGGCCAGCTCGACCTCTTCTTCGGCGGTTAAGAGCGGTACCTGCCCAATCTCTTGCAGATAGAGCTGTACCGAATCCTCCACTGCCTCAAAATCGCTCTCATCGCTAAGGTCTTCGACTGGTTCGATCATCTCATCGTCTTCCACGACGAGTTCTACGTCGCCATCCCACTCAGCATCGAGTTCGGCGGCCTCAGCGGACTCTTCCGGTTCGATATCACTGTCGGCTGGGTGATTCTGCGGGAAGGCTTTCACGGCAGTACTCCTTGTTTCCGGCTGGCAGCAACAGCTCGGATGCTGTCTCTTTGAGAGGCGTCGATTATTCTCTGCTTAGATATACGCCGCCTCAAAGATTTCGGATGTGTATATTTTCGATCTTTGCACAGGTTTTGTCAAGACCGTGAACAGGCTAATTTTGCACCAATTTGCGGGCGTGGGCATCGATGGTCTGGCCGGTTTGGCTGCGCGGGGGCAGCGCCGCGAGTTCGACCACTGCCGGCCCGATTTCGTCAGGGCTCAGCAAGCCGGTGCGAACTTCAGGGACGGTGGTGCGCACCATCTGGGTGTCGGCAAAGCCGCCGGGGTGAACGAGGTTGACATTGATGCCAAAACGCCGGAGGTCTTTCGCCATCACCCGCACCAAGCCGTCAACGCCGGCTTTGGCAGCATAATAGGCAGCAAAGCCGGGCACGGCGATGCGGTCGAGCGGTGCGCCGACGATGATGATATTGCCACCGCCGGCTTCGATCATATCGGGGATCACGGCCCGCGCACTGAGAAACACTCCTTTGAGCAACGTGTCAACGACCGCATCCCACTGTGCTTCGCTGGTTTCGTAGATGGGGGCGCGCAGGCCAACGCCGGCAGCAGCGACCAAGATCCGGATCGGGCCGAAGCGAGCGCGGGCTTGGGCCACAACTTGTTCGAGTTGGCTACTCTCGCGCACATCGGCGGTGAGGGCCAAGCCTTCCCGCCCGCCCTCCTCAATCAGCCAAACCGTCTCGGCGACTTCATCGGCGCTGCGGGCCAGCACCGAAACCGTTGCACCGGCTTTGGCCAGTGCGAGCGCGCTAGCCCGTCCTAATCCGCGACCGCCGCCGGTGACCAACGCATGCATTCCGGTGAGAGTCATGGTGTTACTCCTGTTAAAGCTTTGCAAACCTTTTGCAAACCTATTATGGTTATACCACACTTCACCTAGTTGCCGAGGGCAAGATCGGCTGGAAATCCTAACGCATGCTGGTCGGAGACTGCGTTATAATGCAGAGGTGTCGCTTGTGCCTACCTGATCGCTTCCTATGACCAACGAGAGCAATGCAATGCTAGACGCGCTGCCGTTGCCTACCGCGTATGTGCCGGAGGGCGGGCCGGTGCAGTGTAATCGTTTGTGGTTAGAGTTGAGCGATTCGCGTGATACACCGGAGGATCTGATCACGGCTTGCGCCGGCGTTTTGGCGTGGGAAGCGCACGATCAGGCTGCGGCCCGATCGTGGGTGGCAACGCTCGCGCCGGATGATCCGCCCTTGCAGTTGGCCGCGCCGCTGCGCCGCGATCGGGCGCGGCACGTACAGGTGGCGATCCGGCGCAGTGCAACGGCGCTAACAGCGCAAGTGGTTGAGGTCACGGCGTTGTTGACAGCGCAGCATGCCGCCGAGCAGCGGTTAGAAGCGATCTTAAGCGCGCTCGATAGCCTTGAAGAGGGCTTCCTATTACTCGACGCCGAGGATCGGATAGTCTTCTGCAACCGGCGCTACCACGAACTCTACGCGATCAGCGCCGATCTGATCACGCCGGGCCGTTCGTTTGCCGAGTTTATCCGGCTGGGAGCCGAGCGGGGCCAGTATGTGAACGCAATCGGGCGGGTTGACGAATGGGTCGCCGAGCGGTTGCGATTGCACGCCGAGCTAGCGCCGATTGAGCAACACCTTGCCGATGGAAGATGGATCCGGATCGTTGAGCGGCGCACGGCTGATGGTGGTGCGGTCGGGTTACGAATCGACATTACCGAGCTTAAGCAAGCCGAAGAGCTGCGCCGGCAGTTGGCGATTCGCGAAGAGGTGATCGCAGCGCAAGCTGCGTTGTTGGCCGAGCTTTCGACGCCGCTGTTGGAAGTAGCGCCGCAGGTGCTGCTGGCGCCGATGGTAGGCGCCTTTGACAGCGCGCGCGCGGCGATGCTGATTGAAGCATTGCTGCACGCGGTGCAGCAACGGCGTGCGCGAGTAGTAGTGCTTGACGTGACTGGAGTGCCGGTGATTGATACACAAGTGGCGCAGGCCATCTTGCAGTGCGCCACCTCGGTACGCTTGCTGGGGGCGCAATTGGTCATAACCGGCATCCGGCCTGATGTCGCGCAGACATTGGTTGCGTTAGGAGTTGATCTGAGCAACATTATCACCCGCGCCGATCTGCGAGATGGCGTGCGCTATGCGTTGCGGCAGGAATAGCGGCGACGCTTGCTCACACCGTGCGCTCGATTACGAAGCGGGCAATATCGATCAGCGCCTGCCGGGCCGGGCTGGCGGGGAAGATAGCGAGGTGAGCAATCGCCTGCTCGATATAGCGTTCAGCCTCGGTTTGGGCGGCGGCAACGCCGCCAACGGCGATCACCTCGCGGATAACGTCGGCCACCAGCGCATCGTCCGGCGGGGTCTGGGCAAGTACCTCGCGCAGCAACGGGTTTGGCGAGGCAGCAGTGGCATAAATGAGCGGGAGGGTAATCGTCCCTTGGCGCAAATCGTTGCCGGCTGGCTTGCCGAGCGTCCGCTCATCGCCAATAAAATCGAGCACGTCATCGACAATCTGGAACGCCATACCGAGATCATAGCCATACCGGCCAAGGGCCGCGATCTGCTCATCGCTGCCGCCGCCGGCCACCATACCGGCCTTACAAGCCGCTTCAAACAGCACCGCCGTCTTCGCGCCGGTCTTATACAGATACTGGCGCAAGGCGCGGTCGAACGGCTCGGCAACCGTTACTGGGCTCAACTCACCCTCGCAAATGGTTTGCACCGCTTCGGCGTAAAAGGTAATGATGCGTGGATCAGGGCTGAGCGCCATCTCGGCGGCGGCGAGGGCAAAGAAGTAGTCGCCGACCATCAATGCCACGTCGTTATCCCAGCGGGCATGGACGGTAATTTGGCCACGGCGGCGGTTCGCCTGATCGACCAAATCGTCATGCACCAGTGAAGCGGCGTGAATCAATTCGGCGGCGGCAGCCGGGTGCAAGACGCGGTCAAGGTGATAGTGACCAAGGCGGGCGGCTAATACGGCCAGCGCCGCGCGCAGCCGCTTACCGCCGGAACGCACCGTGTGCGCGCCAGCAGCACTGATGACCGCCACTCGCGAATGGGTGCGCTCAAGCAGCCGCTGATCGATCGCACCGAGATCAGCCAAAATATTGGCGCGGTGAAAGATGCCGGCCAACCCGCCGGCGGTTTGCGGCGGCAACTCGCCGGCGCTGTGGTGACTATTGGTTGGTATGCGTGTCTCGGGCAACGAAACCGATCCCGACGGATTAAGTTGCGGTTGGTAGCCGGCCATGCGGCTGTTCCTTCCTAGGATCGCCGAGCCGGTCTGGCGCCGGAGGCGACGACGATCCGGCGATTGTGGCGCGCCTTGCCAGAGAGAAAGGTAATGTATCATCACCTTGTGATATTCGCCACAACCCGAACTATAACATATTCAGTACGGCTGTCAAACACATGGTTCGATTCAATATAACTGTACCATATCTATGGTGAAAACGCACGGGTGATGAGCAGTACGGTGCTGTTTTCCGAAAAGCGTTTGCGCCGTGTATAATAAGTGCGTGGAATCTTCGCGCATCACCGGATTGAGAGGCATCCAATCCGGGGTAGTGAGCGTATATCTTATGAGAGGTTGGCTGTGGCCCAACCGCACGATGCGGCCCGCTTGGCCCGGTTGAGCGATGAATCATTAATGGAACTGGTCGTGGCTGGCGACAGCGCAGCGTTAGCGCAGCTCTATGATCGGCATTCGCGAGTAGTGTACGGTCTCGCGCTGAGGATGCTCGGTGCGGCTGAGCCAGCGGAAGAGGTTGTGCAAGAGACATTCTGGCGGATTTGGAAGCGCTCGGCGACCTTTCAGGCTCATAGCGCCTTTTTACCGTGGATGTTCGGGATTACGCGCAATCTCTGCATTGACGAATTACGGCGCCGGCGGGCACGGCTAATGGTGGCCGGCCGTGATGACGATCTGCTGTCATCACTGCCTGATCAGCAGCAGAATGTTGAACAAGCGACGATTGAAACCGAACGGCGTCGCTTGATCACCGATGCGTTAGCCGATTTGCCAGCCGATCAGCGTGAAGTGATCGAACTGGCGTATTTCGGCGGGCTATCGCAGCGCGAGATCGCTGATCATCTCCAAAGCCCGCTAGGAACGATCAAAACCCGGATCCGGCTGGGATTACAGAAATTGAAGCAAGCATTGCTTCACTACGGCATAGACCCGCACGATCACTAGAAAAGTAGCCAGCAATGCACGACTCTGATCGCGAAAATGAACAATCACTGCTCGCTGCCGCGGCGTTAGGCAGCCTTGATCCGGCTGATCTAGCGGCGCTCGATCAGCTTCTGAATACTTCACCCACTGCGCGCGCCGAGTTGCAACAGTTGCGCGAAACGGTTGCCCTGTTGCCGTATGCGGCAGCGCCGGCTACGCCGCCGGCCCATGTGCGCGCGCGGCTGATGGAGCGGATCGCTGCCGATCAGGCGCAGCGCGCGCCGGTTGCCCGCCTTGCCTCATCGCGCCGCGCCGGCTGGCTGGCGCCGGCGATAGTGGCCGTGCTGGCGGTGATGGTGCTGTTTCTCGGCGGCTTGACTGTATCGCTACAGGGGCAGATGGCCACTCTCGCTGAGACGAACCAGCAACTGTTGGCGGCGGTCAGCGATTTGCGCCAAACCATGGGGGCGAGTGAAGCGCAGCAGGCTCAGTTGGCCGCCCAATTGACCCGCTCCGAGCAGCAGATTGCGCGCCTGAATGAACAGATTGCCCACGAGCGGCTGTTGGTGTCGTTTGTCAGCGCCCCCGGCGTGGCGACCCGTGAGCTGCACCCGGCAAAGGCCAATCTCGCGGCGCGGGGTGAGATGTATATGTACCCCGGCGAATCGCAGGCCGTGGTCGTCTTTAGCGGGTTGCCGCCGCTGCAACCCGACCGAGTCTACCGCTTTTGGCTGAGCGATGGCGTGCAGCGGATCGCTGCCGGCACCTTCCAAGTCGATGCGGCTGGATTAGCAACGCTCGTCGTCAATGCGCCGCGTGAAGTCAATGCCTTTACCGAGGTGATGGTGACGGTTGAACCGGTGACCGACGCAGTGCCGGGTGAGGTTGAGGTGATTTTGACCGGGACGTTGTGAACGGTCGGTGGCGGTAGGGACAGGTAGGGACATAGCGTCGCTATGTCTCTACCTATGCCCCTAAGACCACCGTTTCGGTTGTCAAGAAAAAGAGAAGCCCGCCCTCGAGGGCGGGTCTCATATTTGGCGACTCCGAGTGGGCTCGAACCACCAACCTTCAGCTCCGGAGGCTGACGCTCTATCCAATTGAGCTACGGAGTCATTCCGGCCTAAAGTATACTCGATTGCCGGCGAGCTGTCAACGTGACGGTGAATCTACCGCAGAGATCGCCGAGGAGCGCAGAGGGTGTTTTTTGTGGCCTGTTGCATTCTTCTGAGGTGCGTTTGGGTGTGAGAGAAGAATCGTATCGAGGTGGCGCATGCGACGATTGAAACGGGTGCTTGGTTGGATCGTGGGGGTAATTGTGGTGGCGGTGGCTGGGTTGGCATTGAGCATTCCGATCGACGCATTGATCGGCAGTGGGCGCGTCGCAGTGCTCACGAATACCGCGATCCCCGGCCCCGCCGGCCCGATCCGGGCCTTTGTCGCCGAGCCGTCTACTCCCGGCCCGCATCCCGCCGTGATCATGATCCACGAATGGTGGGGGTTACGGCCTGACATCATCGAAAAGGCGACCGCGCTCGCCGCCGACGGCTATGTGGTCGTCGCCCCCGATACCTTCCGCGGAGCCAGCACGACGTGGATCCCGCGCGCGATCTATCAAGTGTCGACCACGCCGCCGGCGCAGGTGCAAGCCGATCTCGACGCGGTGTTCGCGTGGCTGACGGCGCGACCCGATGTATTGGCAGATCGGATCGCCGTGATCGGTTTTTGCTATGGTGGCCGCACGTCGCTGCTCTACACCTTGCACAACCCAGCGGTAGCGGCGACCGGCATCTTCTACGGCATGGCGGAAGTTGATCATGAGGCGTTGCGCCAGATTCGCGGCCCGGTGCTGGGCATTTTCGGCGGGGCCGATGCCTCGATCCCGCTGAGCGAGGTCGAACAGCTTGAGCGCAATTTGAAAGCGGCGGGGGTTGACACCCGCTTTACCGTCTTCCCCGGCCAGCCGCACGCGTTTGTTGGCGGGATAGAAGCGATCAACGCTGGCGGCGCTCCCGGCGAGGCATGGCGGTTGTTGCGCGCGTTTCTGGCTGAGGCGCTGCACGGCCAATCCTCCTCGTCGCAGCGGCTGCCGGAACGTTTCGCCCCAACCCAGCCGATCACCTTCTTCGGCGCACTGCACCACCGCTTTGTTTGCGGGTGGTGAACAACGTTTGCGAAGATCCTCTTGACGAAACTCGTGCCGTGTGGTACACTTTTAGTAGTTCGGAAATGAACAACTATGATAGAAACGAACTTGCTCGAACAACTTACGGCGCTGGGGCTAACCGAGTACGAAGCACGGGTCTATCTCGCCTTGCTGACCGAGTATCCGGCGACCGGCTACCAGATCAGCAAGCTGGCTGGCGTGCCGCGATCGATGGTCTACGAGGCGTTGGGGCGGCTGGAAGCGCGCGGTGCGGTGCTGAAGTCGGTTGAAGAGAAGGCGACGTTATATCGCCCGATCTCACCGGCGATCCTGCTCGACCGCTACGAGCGCGAGGCACGCGAGCGGGCCGAGACGCTACGCAGCCAATTAATGCCGCTCTTTCGTCACGAAGAGAGCGATCGGCTGTGGAATTTTAGCGGGAGGCGCGAAGCGTTAGCGGCGGCGCGCGATCTGATTGAAGGCGCTGAACGTGAGTTGATGCTGGTGCTGACTGACGCCGATGTCGAAGTGCTCTATCCGGCGTTGGCTGATGCCCATGCGCGCGGCGTGGCGCTAGGGGTGATCCTCACCGGCGAAGCGCCCTTTTCGTTTGGCCAAGTGGTGCGCCACCCCAAACGCGAGACCGAGCTGCACGGCATGGTCGAGACGCTGATCGTCGTGGCCGATGAACGCGAGTTTTTGATCGCTTCCGGCCACGTGGCGACAACGGCCACCGTCACTACTAACCGCAACATGGTTTTGATTGCGCGCCAGTTTATCTGGATGGAATTGTTCGCACAGCGCATTTTTGCTCGTCTCGGCGACGATCTGCTGACCCGCCTCGATCCCGAAGACCGGCAAGTGTTGCATTCGTAACTCGGTAATCCAACCCGGCGGTGGAGAGGAGATTGTCATGACTACCATTTCCAATACTGCACCCTGGCAGCGCCTGACGCTGCTGCTCAACGACGAGATCCTCGAACCGGCCTTTGTCGCTTTGACCCTGATCGGTATCGTCACTGGTCTGATACTAGAAGGATCGGGTGCGCCGGAGTCGATCACGCTAGCCGTCCATCTGGCGACCTATTTCTTTGGCGGCTTTTACGCCGTGCGCACTATCATCGAATCGCTCCGCCACTGGTCGATTGAGGTCGATCTGCTGATGGTGTTGGCTGCCTTAGGCGCAGGCTACCTCGGCGAGTTTACCGAGGGTGCGATCTTGCTCTTCCTCTTTTCGCTGAGCAATGTCTTGCAGGCCTACGCCATGCGGCGCACCGAGCAAGCGATTACCGCGTTGATGCAACTGCGTCCCGATACAGTTACGATCCGCCGCGATGGGCGCGAACTCGATCTGCCGGTCGAGGCGGTGCAGGTGGGTGATGTGGTGCTGCTCCGTCCTGGCGACCGGGTGCCGCTCGACGGCGTGATCGAGCGGGGCAGCGGCACGTTTGACGAATCGGCGTTGACCGGCGAGTCGATGCCGGTGCAGAAGGGGCCGGGGATGGCGGTGCTGGCCGGTACGCTCAACCAGACCGGCGCGCTGGAGGTGCGGGTGACCAAGCCGGCCAGCGAGAGTACGTTGGCCCGGATTATTACGATGGTGAGCGAAGCACAGGCGCGCAAGGCGCGGTCGCAGAGCTTCCTTGAGTATTTCGAGCAGCGCTACGCGATTGGCGTGATCGTGGCAGTGGCGCTCTTCATCCTTGCCGTGCCGGCGCTGACTGGCGTGCCGTTCGCCGATACCTTCTACCGCGGTATGGTGCTGCTGACGGTCGCTTCGCCGTGCGCGCTCGTGATCAGCGTACCGGCTTCGCTGCTAAGCGCGATTGCGGCTGGGGCGCGGCGCGGGGTGCTGTTTAAGGGTGGCGTGCATCTCGAAGAATTGAGCAAGGTGCGGGTGATTGCCTTCGACAAAACCGGCACCTTGACCTTTGGCAAGCCTACCCTAGCCGATCTCGTGCCGGCGGAGGGGGTGGATGAGGCGGAGTTGTTAGCGATTGTGGCCCGCGCCGAGCAGCCGTCGGAGCATCCGATTGCGCGCGCGATTTTGCACGCCGCCGAAGAGCGTGGGATGACCATTGCGCCCCCCGATCAGTTCACCGCGGTCACCGGCATGGGGGTGCGGGCCACCTGGGACGGGGTTGAGACGCTGGTCGGTTCGCCGCGCCTGTTTGCCGAAGCCGACATGATCGTGCCGTCAGAACTGTTGGCCCGCGCCGATGAGCTGATGGCGCAGGGCCGGGGCAGCGTGTTGCTCGCCCGGCGCGGCAAGCAGTGGTTAGGGTTGGTAGCAGTGATGGATCGCGAACGGCCCGACGCGGCCCAACGGATTGCTGAGCTGCGCGCTGCTGGAATCGAGCGGATCGTGATGCTGACCGGCGATAACCCGCAGGTGGCCGAATCGATGGCGCGCCGGCTAGGGGTTGATGAAGTCCATGCCGGCTTGCTGCCCGCCGACAAGCTGCGTATCGTCGAGCAGTTGCGCCAGCGCTATGGCGCGGTGGCGATGGTGGGTGACGGCGTAAACGACGCGCCGGCGTTAGCGGCGGCGACGGTCGGCATCGCAATGGGAGCAGCCGGTACCGACGCTGCGCTCGAAACCGCCGATCTGGTCTTGATGCGCGACGACTTAAGCGCGATCACCTACGCGCTGCGGCTCAGCCGCCGCACCCAGCGCGTGGTCTGGCAAAATATCTCCTTCGCGCTAGCGGTGGTAGTTGTGCTGGTGCTGACCACGTTGACCATCGGCGTGCCGTTGCCGCTCGGCGTCGTCGGGCACGAAGGCAGCACGATCATTGTGGTGCTCAACGGCTTGCGGCTATTGATGTTCCGCTGATAGAGCCGGCTAATGCATGCAGTATAGAAGTGGGCCGCCAAACTAGCGGCCCGCTTCGTATTGCTATGGCGAATTAGAGATGCAACCCGAACGTATTCCGCAGCCACTCCAACACGATCGCGACCACCGTCAAGGCCGCCGCCAGTCCGGATCGCGGTGTTTTGCGTGTTACAATGACTCACGCCGGCCAAATCTGAGCCAGATCCCCATCGCCAAGATAAAGACAAAGATGATCACACCTACAACCACGTAGAAGTTTTTGAGCAGATTCATTGTCGTGAGCAAGTCTTTCTAACTAGTGGATGGTGAAACCACGATGGAAAGCATATCTGGCCTATGGCAGCTAAAGACAGAGATTATTTCACTGGTGAAAGATGTGTTGTATCGTAGACATAAGAACCGGATAGTCTCGGTAACGCGATTGCCGAAAATAGGACAAGGGAGAATGAACAATTTGATTGATCATACCATACCGCTGGCAATTGTCAAATCATCAAAGACAGCATGATCGAATAGGGTTGGCTATGGAGGGATGGTAAACTTTCTATTCATAGCATTGATAGGCAGAGAGCGGCAACACTAAGGTACGGCTGCACTAGTGCAGGGTAGGACTTATTTCTCTCTGGCGAGAACATCGTAATCACTTTACACTAAATCCAGCATATTCAAGTCGTGTGAGGATCGTATGCGTGCTCGATATGTGGTTGCCCGCCTGTTCCTCCTCAGTCTGTGGTGCGCAACCATAGCGGCGGCGCCGGCGCCGCTCGCAGCGCAGACCGATGTTCGCCAGCAGGTGATCGAATTGACCAACCAGATCCGGATGGCTAACGGCCTGCCGCCGCTCAAACGCAACGACAACCTGCAAGCCGCCGCCGATTGGATTACACAAGACAATGCTAGCCAGAATACGCTGTCGCACACTGATAGCCTTGGGCGCACTATCGGCCAGCGGTTTCCCGCTTTCGGATATAACTATTCGCTGGCTGCCGAGAATCTGGCGGCGGGGCATCCAACGCCAGATGTGGTTATGGATGGTTGGATGAACAGTGATGGCCATCGGGGCAACATCCTGCGCGCCGGCCTCTGCGAGATTGGCGCTGGTTACACCTATCAGAGCACGACTATCTATAAACACTATTGGTCGCAGACCTTTGGCTGTCGCTGGAACACCTACCCGGTTGTGATCAACGGTGAAGCGGCAGTGACCGGCTCGACGAATGCCAACCTCTACATCTACGGCGCCGGCTGGGCGCAACAGATGCGGCTGAGCAACGACGGCATCAATTGGACGGAGTGGATGCCGTATCAATCCAACTACACTTGGACGCTGCTCGATGGCAGCGGCGAGCGCACGGTCTTGGTGGAGATACGCGACGGCGCGACGGTTTATCGCAATAGCGACACTATTATCTTGCAGAGCGCCGCGCCGTTGATAACCGGCCCGCACCGGTTGTTTGTGCCGTTGGTGGTATGGTAGCAGGTGATTATCTGTCGTTGTGTGGAATGCCATAACGGCGGGAAGTAACCTGAATGCCATTGTGTGGGGGCGGCGGTCTGCGCCGAGTGGGGGCCGCCCGACCGAAGCAATCTCCTGCTTGGGTGGAAGGAATGCCTGAGCAAGGGGGGCAGAGCAGCGCTCTGCCCCTCCGCGCGGCTCGCAATGACAAGCGGCGAGCGCGAAGGGCGCCTGCGCGGTGTGCTGCCGCGCACGGGCTATGCAATTGCCCCTTCGATTCACAATTGACAAATCCCCGCTTCAGGCGTATAGTAATACAGCCTTTCAGGCAACGGCTCTACACGATGAGGAACGGAACCGCTATGGATAGTAGTCATTCTGGCCAGCGGCAAAGTGTGGTGATAACAATCAACGCATCTACCGGCCTCATCGGTTTGTTGTGCCGGCATGAATAGGCCGTAGCCTAATCATCGCAATGCACCCCGGTGAGGTAATCCCACCGGGGTTTTTTGCGTTGTAGTTGTCACCCCTGTGTCGCTGACAAGATGTACAAGGGGGTGACAATGACCACTTTCCCAACTCCCCGTATTGATGAAGTACAAGCGCTTATCGCCGAGCAACGCTGGCTCGATTTGCGTGAGCAATTATCGCGCTGGCCGGCCCCTGAGATTGCCGATCTCTTGCGCGAACTTTCTGCCGCCGAGCGGATGCTCGTTTTTCGCGTCCTGCCGCGCGCATTGGCCGGCGATGTCTTTTCTTACCTCGAACACGATGATCAATATGAGTTGTTGACCAGTCTTAGTCAAGAAGAGACGCGGCTGCTCTTGACTAACCTCAGCCCCGACGACCGCACGCAGTTGTTCGAGGAATTGCCCGGTCAGGTGACACAAAAGCTACTTAATCTGCTAAGTCCGGCGGATTTGCGCGAGGCCCGCCAGTTGCTTGGCTATCCTGAAGAGAGTGTCGGGCGCTTGATGACGCCTGATTATGTGGCCGTGCGGCCCGATTGGACGATTGCCCGGGCACTCGAACATATTCGTCTGCGTGGTCGGAATAGCGAAACGATTGATGTGATCTACGTCACCGACGACAAATGGCGGTTGCTCGATGCCATTGAACTACGCCGGTTTATTTTGGCCGAGCCGTCGCAAACGGTACGCAGTTTAATGGATGAGAGTTATGTTGTCTTGTCGGCGTTTGATGATCGTGAGCGTGCAGTTGATGCGCTGCGCCGCTATGGCTTACCGGCATTGCCGGTCGTCGATTCGGATGGTGTGTTGGTGGGGATTGTCACGTTCGACGACCTGATCGATGTTGCTGAAGAGGAAGTGACTGAAGACTTCCACCGCAGCGCGGCAGTTGAGCCATTGCGTGGTAGCTATCTGGAGATACCGGTTTTTGAACTGGTTCAGAAGCGGGTTCCATGGCTGGTAGCGTTGGTATTTGTAAATGTCTTTTCAGGGGCGACGATTGCAGCTTTTGAAGAAACAATTGCGGCAGTGGTTTCACTCGTGTTCTTTCTACCATTGTTGATCGGCAGCGCCGGTAATGCCGGTTCGCAATCGGCGACGCTGACGGTACGTGCTATGGCGACCGGTGATGTCGAGGCGAGTGATTGGTGGCGTCTGCTGCTCAAAGAACTGCTGGTTGCGTTGCTGTTGGGTAGCGCAATGGCGCTTGCAGTCGGGTTGTTGGGGGTGATCCGAGTGGGCTGGCAGGTGGCTGGAGTGGTTTCGCTGACGATGTTAATCTTGGTGCTGATGGGAAGTCTGATCGGAATGTCATTGCCCTTTATTCTGCGGCGGTTAGGCCTTGATCCGGCGACGGCGAGTGGGCCGTTGGTGACGTCGTTGTCGGATATTGGTGGAGTGTTGATCTACTTCTCGCTGGCGACGTATTTGTTAGGATTGTAACGCTAAGGCGCAAGGGGCGCAAAGGCGCGGAGGGGGGACGCTAAGGCGCAAGGGACGCAAAGGCGCGGAGGGGGGACGCTAAGGCGCAGGAGAGGCGGAATGAGTTTGATAAGCGGATAAGAGGTTAGTATTATGTTCAAACCGCGTACTTTTACTCCAACGCCTCCAACGCAATCAACTTCGATAAGAGCCGATATTTGGTTGCTGTTGGTGCTGTTGAGCATCTTATCGTTAGCGATTGGTGGGGCAGTGAGCGCACCGGCGATAGTGCAGGGGCCGGAGATTGATCTGTCGTTGAGTGCGCTGCCTTTTTATGCACTGCGTTCGATAACGCGGATGGCGTTAGCTTATCTGTTGTCAGTTGTTTTCACGCTTATCTACGGCTATATTGCGGCTTACAATGCGCGGGCCGAGCGGATTCTGATTCCGCTGCTCGATGTCTTGCAGAGTGTGCCAATTTTGTCATTTCTGCCGGTGGTGTTGCTGAGTCTGAGCGCGGTGTTGCCGGAGGCGTGGGCGGTTGAATTGACGGCGATAGTGCTGATCTTTACCAGCCAAGTCTGGAATATGACGTTTGCGTGGTACCAATCGCTGACCACCATCCCGCGCGAGCTGCGTGAAGCGAGCAGCATCTTTCGCTTCTCACGCTGGCAACGCTTTACCACCCTCGAATTTCCGTTCGGTGCGCTGGCATTGGTTTGGAATAGTATGATGAGCTGGGCTGGTGGTTGGTTTTTTCTCATGGCAGCCGAAATCTTCACACTCGGCGAGCGCGACTTTCGTCTACCGGGGTTGGGGTCGTTTTTGCATACGGCGGCTGATACCGGTGATCTGATGGCTATTGGCTGGGGTGTGTTAACGCTGGTGGTGGTGATTGTCGTGCTCGATCAGTTTGTGTGGCGACCGTTGTTGGCGTGGGCCGGCCAATTTCGGCTAGAGATGATCGAGCGCGATGATGATGAGGGTCAGTCGTGGTTTTACAATTTGATCCAGCAGTCGGTATTGGCAAGTTGGATGGGGAGATTGGCGGGTGCCATTAATCGGGTGATTACCCGCCAATTCGGCCGCGATCCTGCCCCCGATCCGTACCTTAGTGACGCACCCCGGCATTCGTGGGTGGGGATTGGGCTGCTGGTGGTGAGTGTGTTATTGGTCGGTTGGGGTGGCTGGGTTGGAAGTCGCTTGTTGCTAAGTGTGGCTCCAGCACAATGGGGTGTAATTGTGCTTAGCGTGGGGGCGACGATGCTGCGAGTAGCGACGGCGATGACTATTGCGCTGCTGTGGACGGTGCCGGTCGGGGTGTTTATCGGCACGCGCCCGCGGGTGGCGGCCATGTTGCAGCCAATCGTGCAGATCGCGGCGTCGGTGCCGGCGACGGCCCTCTTTCCGGTGTTGGTGTTGGCGTTTCTGGCCCTTCCCGGCGGTCTGAATCTCGCCGCGGTCGTCTTGATGATGCTCGGTACTCAGTGGTACATCTTGTTTAACGTGATTGCCGGCGCGGCGGCCATTCCGCAAGATTTGCGCTTTACCAGCGAATTGCTGCAACTGCACGGCTGGGAGCGCTGGCGCACGCTGATCTTGCCCGGTCTGTTTCCCTATCTGATTACTGGCCTGATCACGGCTAGCGGCGGGGCGTGGAATGCTAGTATTATCGCCGAGTATGTCGTGTTTAACCAACAGACCTACCAGACGTTTGGCATTGGTGCGCAGATTGCCGCTGCGACCGCCGCCGGTGATTTTGCCGGTTTGTTTGCAGCAACTCTGGCTATGATTATCGCCGTGGTTGCGATTAACCGCTTGGTGTGGCGGCGGTTGTACCGACTGGCCGAGACAAAGTATCGGATGGAATAGGATGACCTGTGACGGTGGCGGAAGACGGAACGAACCCCCCTGTCGAGTTACGAAATTGATTAGGAGCGACCTATGCAGATAACACAATCCAAGCCACTGGTAGAACTGATGGGTGTGACGCAACGGTACGGGCGTGGCACGCGCCAGTTTACCGCCATTCAAGATATTAACCTGACCATTGCCGAAGGCGAGTTTGTCGCTTTACTCGGCCCATCGGGTTGTGGGAAGAGTACGCTCTTGCGCATCATCACCGGTCTCAACCGGCCTAGCGAGGGGCTGGTGCGCTATCGGGGCAAGGCGCTAGAGGGCGTGAATCCGTATGCGACGATCGTCTTCCAAACCTTTGCCCTCTTCCCATGGTTGACGGTGGAAGAGAATGTCGCGGTGGCCTTAAAAGCGCGGGGTAAAGATGAAGCGGAAGCTCACCGGCGAGCGGTGGAGTTGATTGATCTGGTTGGTCTTGATGGTTTCGAGCAAGCCTACCCGCGTGAGTTGTCGGGCGGTATGCGGCAGAAGGTTGGTATTGCCCGCGCATTGGCGGTTGACCCAGAGCTGCTCTGCCTTGATGAGCCGTTCAGCGCGCTCGATGTGCTGAGCGCCGAGACGCTGCGCGGCGAGGTGCTGGAATTGTGGACGGGCGGTAGTCTGAAGATTCGGGCGGTGTTGATGGTCAGCCACAATATCGAAGAGGCGGTTTTCATGGCTGATCGGATCGTGGTGATGGACAAAAATCCGGGCCGGATTGTAGCTGAAGTGCCGGTCAACTTGCCCCACCCGCGCGATCGCAAATCCGATGCGTTTGCTGCCTTGGTAGCGCGGGTGTACGCGGTGCTGGCCGGGCAAACCCAACCCGAAGCAATTGAGTACGGCACCGAGCCGGGTCAAAACGGGCAAACGCGCCTGCTGCCGGCGGCATCGGTCACGGCGCTGGCCGGTCTGCTCGAACAGGCCAATGCCACCGACGACGAGCGCGATCCGCTGGCGAAACTGCAAGATGAACTTGGTTTAGACCTCGACCAGATGTTGCCGCTGATCGAGGCGGCTGAGTTACTCGGCTTTGCGCGGGTGGAGAGCGGTAACCTGATACTCACCCCACTCGGTGAAGCATTTGCCGAGGCGAGCATTCAAACCCGCAAAGAGATTTTTGCCTCGCGGTTGCGGCGGTTGCCGTTCTTCCGCTGGATGATGCGTATGATCTCTGCTGCCGATAACCAATCGTTGCGCTGGGAGGTGTTACTCACCGCGCTCGAACCGGAATTTCCGCCCGAAGTGGCTGAACGGCAGCTCGACATCGCGCTGGAGTGGGGGCGCTACGCCGAGCTGTTTGCGTATGATGATGCTGAGGGGAGATTTTTCCTTGAGACGCCGACCACGGTGGGGGGTGAACGCTAGCGAAAAGGCGCTAACGCAAAGGCGCAGAGCACGCAACAGTGGAACAGTGTACAGAGGAGAAGGCATTAGCGAATGCAAGAGTACTGTTACTCTCTCCAAAACCCTTCGCGCTTTCCGCGTACTTCGCGTCGTTGCGTTATTACCGGCGACAATAATCAGGTGTAAGCCAGGCGCTTGCCGCCGTTTCTGTGCCGAGGAGATCATTGTATGCCCGACGAGCGGACGGTCAACATTCAGGGAATTGTAAGCGGTTCACCAATTATTACGGGTGATGCCAACACCGTCATCCAATATCTCACTGCCCCCATCCGCCGCTTACCGATGGATTACGCCTCCCGCATCCAGGACTTCCTCACCCTCTACTTGGGCACACCGGAAAGACCGGTTCCCTTTGGTGGGCGTGATGACAAGCTCCGCGACCTGGACGCCTGGCTGAGCGACCCGGACCGGCCCTACGCTCTGCTTACCGCTCCGGCAGGCAGGGGCAAATCTGCGTTGCTGGTGCGCTGGCTGACCTCCCTACGGACGCGCCAGCCAGACCTGAAAACAGTGTTCGTGCCGGTTAGCATCCGGTTCAGCACCAACCTGGCTAGCGTCACCTTTGCCTCGCTGGCGGCGCAACTGGCGCGCGCCTTTGACGAAGACGTCCCTACGGATGCTAACACCCCCGATGAAGTCTGGCGCGGTCTCTGCCGCAGTTATCTCGACCGCAAGCCGCCTAGCGGTGGGCTACTGGTGGTACTGGACGGGCTGGACGAAGCCGCCAACTGGAGGCCGGACGGGGCGCTCTTTCCGCAACACCCGCTACCGGGGCTGAAGGTGCTGGTCAGCGCCCGCCTGACCGTCGACCGTCCCCGCGCCGACGACTGGCAGCGGGCGCTGGTTTGGCAGCGGCTGAACGTCACCCGTCTCGACCTGCTGCCGCTTAACCACCTCGGCCTGCGGGATGTGCTGGAGAAGATGGGTGTCCCGCTGGACGAACTCGCCCGCCAACCGTTCATCGTTGAAGAACTCTACCGTCTGACCGAGGGCGACCCGCTGCTGACCGGCCTATATGTAGCCGACCTATGGGCGCAAGGCGAAGCCGTTCGTCGCTTGAAGCCAGAAGACCTGCGCAGCCTGCGCCCCGGCTACGAGGGCTACATTGAGCGTTGGTGGGACGACCAGCGCGTGTTGTGGGGCGTGCAAAGCCCCTTGCGTGAGGCCGGTGTGCGCGCCGTGTTGAACCTGCTCGCCACCGCGCTCGGCCCGCTGCGCAAAGAAGACCTGCTGGTGCTGGCCGACCCATCCGCAGGGCTGGATTCCTGGACGCTGGAAGACAGCTTGCGCCCGCTGGCGCGCTTTGTGGTGCTCAGCGGTGATGGCTACGTCTTTGCCCACCCGCGCTTAGGCGAGTATTTCTGGAACAAACTGACCCCAAACGAGCAGCGAAAGATGGAAGAGCGCTTCTTAAGCTGGGGGCGTGATGTGCTGGCGAAGTTGCAGAGCAGCGCGCTCTCGCCGCAGCAAGCACCGCCCTACGTGGTGCGCTACTATCGCATCCATATGGAGCGGGCGGGCCTCCCGCTGAGCGACCTGCGCCCGCTGGTGGAAACGTATGCCTGGGCACAGGCCTGGGAAATGCTGGAAGGCGCTTTGGGCAGCTACCTGAGTGACGTCCAGGCTGTGTGGAAGCGCGCCAGCGAAGAAAACTGCTGTGCTGCCGAACGCAACGACCATACCCCGTACTTAGGGTTGGAAATCCGCTGCGCGCTGATTGAAGCCAGCGTCCACAGTCTGGCGGCGAACCTGCCGACGGCATTACTCGCAGCGCTGGTAAAGCATGGCATGTGGACTATGCCACAGGCGCTGGTTTATCTTCGCCAGATGCCGCATGAGAACCACCGCGCTGAAGCGTTGGTGGCGCTGGCAGAGTGCATCACGGCCGAGGTACTGCTGGCGGAGGTACTGGCGGTGGCGCGGGAGATTAAGGATGACTGGAAGCGCGCCGAGGTGCTGGCGGCGGTGGCGGCGCGTGCTCCGGCGGCGGTACTGGCGGCGGTGCTGGCGGCGGCGCGGGCGATTGAGGATGACTGGTGGCGCGCCGAGGTGCTGGCGGCGGTGGCCGAGCGCGTTCCTGACCTCTGGCCGGAGGTGCTGGCGGCGGCGCGGGAGATCGGGGATGTGGAGAAGCGCGCCGAGGTGCTGGCGACGGTGGCCGAGCGCCTGGCAAACAGGCCACGCGCTTGGCTCTACCCCTGCTGGGTGGAAACGCTACCCGTTCTCGCCAGCCGTGTGCGTCCCGACTTGCTCAGCGATCTGCGAGCCCTTGCGCCACTCATCCACGCTTTG
>NZ_DAOUDC010000037.1:0-20903 GCF_034431535.1 Chloroflexus sp.
GCCATCGCGCAACCGACTGCATCCGCCGGACGGCATCGTCCACGGTCGTGAAGGGAACACCACCGAGTTTGGCGTGCAGTTCCTCAAGCCCCGCGCGTAAGCGGTCAAGGAAGTACGCACGACGTGCCTCGTCGTCGGCAAAGGTCATTCCGAGGCATTCCACCGGAGCGTGCGGCGTGGTCTGATCTTCCATATCGAACATCGGTGTATCGTAGTTCACGGTTTCGCCTCCACGATAACGAGGTCGCCGGTAGGATAACGGCGGTATTCGGGATGACCCGGAACGGCGTAGGTCAGCCCGTTCGGCCCGACGGTACCGTTCCAGGTCGCCACGACCGTCCGGTTTCGCGCCAATCTCTGGAGCAGACGCAACGGATCCACGTGCAGGTGGACATCAAAAAGAAGCTCGATATTATCGAGCAAAACCAGCTCGGCTGCCGTTTCCTGCACGATGTCGCCCAAGATTCGTGGGAGGTGTATCGCTCGTTGGCGTTCGGTCAGGTTCAGCAGCCGGCGCGACAGCTCAAGATTGACGTTGATCATCGGCGCCGAGGTCAATGCCGACACGGCCTGCAACGCGGATGTTTTCCCACTTCCCGCCGGACCCACAATCACGATCAAGCGGTAGTAGCGTTCGCGAACCTGATCGATTGCTCGCAGCACCTGATCTGCCACGGGTTCTACCATGCCTTATGTTCTCCGTCGTTGGTGCGTCAGGCTGATCTGCCAACCACGTAGCGATGCGCAGAAAAGCGCCGGTGGTGGTCAACCTGCCGGCAGGAGCAGACACGCCGATGTTCAGACCATCGCTCCGTTGTGAATTCCACCGCAACTACCACGCTGATTGTACAACGGAGTTTATTATACCGATCTCGTGATCAGTTCTGTGACCATATCATCATTTTTGACCAACAGTGACGGCAGATGTTTACTCAAAAGATACAATGTATCAGTGAAAAGGTCGCGAAAAGGTATCATGTGTCTACCGATAACCGGCAGACGCCCCCTTGACCGGGCGGACTCTATCTAAGTACGTGGCGCGGGTAAGCGCCGGACATGAGTCCAAGTAGCTACTCGATCACCGTCTTACTGCGGTAGCAATAGGAGGATGTCTCGTGGTGGAGCAAAACGTAAAAGCTCGGCTCTCCGCCGAGCATCTTGTTAATAAACAAACCGCCGGTACCGGCGGTTTGTTTGTGTGGCTCCCCAACCTGGATTCGAACCAGGAACCCGCTGATTAACAGTCAGCTGCTCTACCGTTGAGCTATTGGGGATTAACTTCGGCTGAGAGTATAGCACAGGTCGGCAAAACGTGCAAGTGGCTGGTCAAGCGAGCGGCGAAGCAGGCTTTATCGCTTTCTGAAGCGAAACATGCTGCCGATGAGCATGTTAGAGAAGTGTTGGCGTTTTCGCTGCAACTTGGCGGTGTTGGTCCGGCGGCAGCGATGCTCTGTGCAACGTTGCCGAAAAACGGAGCGCAGCCGTTGGTTGATTCGGCTGCGCTCACGTATGGTAATATGCCGGCAGTGGTTTACTCGGCGTTGTTGTTGTGGCCATTGCGCTCGGCTTCGTAGCGTTCGGCCAGTTCGCGCAGGGCGGTGAACAGTTCAACGTCGAGCAGGACGCCAGCCGGATAGCCCTTCTGGGTGACGATAATCGGCTGGTGAGTGGTCTGTGAGCGCTTGATCAGCGCGGCGAGTGATGATGCCGCCTTCGAGATTGGCACAACGCCTTGCCGCAAATCGACATTGAGTAGGTTTTTGGTGATGTCGGACATTGGTCGCTCCATTCTACAAGTAGTAACCTGCTTTTCGCCTTTGATTCTCTCTTTGTCGCCGGTTGCAACAGCCAATTCCAAGAAAAGTAGATGTTGCATCTACCTACAGCTGCACACGAGGCAGACAGAACCGGCACAAACAGAAATCAGATTCTAGTGTGCTTCCGGGATAGTATAACGCATTGTATACTAAATTTCAAATCTAGATTGTTGTTGGGAATATGCCAACATCGCTTACCCTTAACCATGGCCAATTAACCTTGCCAGTTTTTTTGCCGGATGCTACGTTTGGCACGGTGCGCGCCGTTGATAGGCGTGATTTAGTCGAAGCCGGAATTACCGCGCTGGTGATGAACGTGTTTCATCTGATGCAGCGTCCCGGAAGTTCGACGATCGATGCGCTGGGAGGGTTGCACCGGATGGCGGCGTGGAATGGGCCAATTGTGACTGATAGTGGTGGTTTTCAGGCCTATTCGCTGATCCGCAATCATCCCAAGCAAGGCCGGATTTCGGATCAAGGCTTGGTGTTTCAACCGGAAGGCGCGGAGCGGCGGTTTCAGTTGACGCCTGAAAAAAGCATTCAACTGCAACTGAGCTATGGCGCTGATATTGTGATCTGTCTCGATGATTGTACCCATGTTGATGATTCGCCTGCCGAGCAGCGCCGGTCGGTCGAGCGGACGATCCGCTGGGCGCGGCGGTGCCGCACTGAGTTTGATCGGCAGGTGGCGCAACAGAAGCGGAGCGGGCCGCCGCCGTTGCTGTTTGCGGTGGTGCAGGGCGGCGGCGATCTGGCATTGCGGGCCGAATGTGCGGCGGCGTTGCTGGAAATCGGCTTCGATGGGTTTGGGTTTGGCGGCTGGCCGCTCGATGCGCAGGGAAACCTGTTGCACGAGGTATTGGCGTTTACCCGTGCCCAGATTCCGGCCCACTATCCGATGCATGCGCTTGGTGTCGGTCATCCGGCGAGCGTGGTCACTTGTGCGCGGATGGGCTACGATATCTTCGATAGCGCACTCCCAACCCGTGATGCCCGCCAGGGCCGGTTGTTGGCGTTTACTGCCGATCCACATCACCCCAGCTTTCGGTTAACGGGCGAGTGGTTTACCTACGTCTATCTTGCCGACCGGAAACATATTAAGGCCGATCACTCAATTTCGCCGGGATGCACCTGCTTTACGTGCCGTCACTATAGCCTTGGTTATTTGCACCATCTGCACAAGATCGGCGAGACGTTGGCGTTGCGGTTGGCGACGATCCACAATTTGCACTTCATGGCGCAGGTGATGGAATTGATCCGGCGAGAGCGGAACGCAGCGCAAGCGGGTGAGGTGTGATGAACGCGACAGCACGTCGCAAGAGGAGCCAAGGTTAAGCGGAGCGAGCATACCCTGCTCCTTCTCTGCGCTCATTGATGAACCACAGCGGCACAGAGGGGGCAAGAGGAGTGACCTCACCTTACTACTCCCGCTGCGCTCGCTCATAAGCCCCGAGGCACAGCGGCACAGAGAGGACAAGAGGAGCGAGCATATTCTGCTCACCCTCTGCGCCCTTTGCGTTCTCTGCGGTAAATTCTTTGCGATAAAAGACCATGATTTCAGAGCGTGATTCCCAACTAGCCGAATTGATTGCCGCCGTGCAGGCCAGCGCGCGCTACCGCACGATCGATGCCACCGTGATCGAGCGGGTGGGGCGCGAGTCGTTGCAGCGCTATCCGTCGCTCAAAGCGGCGATTAAAGCCGCCAAAACGACATTGCACCAGATGATCGGTGCCTATGCCGATCGCGCACTGTCCTACTCGCAGTGGCTGGCTGAATTGCAGTCAGCGCCAGACAAGGCAACGCGCCAAGCGGCTTGTCTGCGGTTGATGGCTCACCATGCCTCGACCCGCGAGCGGCTGCCGGTGTTTAATCGCCTCTACCCGGCCTGTTTTGGCGACCAGCCGCCGCAGCGCGTGCTCGATCTTGGCTGCGGACTCAATCCGCTCGCCATCCCGTGGATGGAGTTGCCCCCGACCACGTGGTACGCCGCGTATGACATTGACACTGCCCTCAGCGGGTTTATCCGCGCGGCCCTGCCGCTGCTCGGCGTGCAAGGAGAAGCCAATACCTGTGATTTGGCGGCGGGGCCGCCGCCGGTCGCGGCTGATGTTGTTCTGGTCTTAAAAACTCTTCCCTTGCTCGAACAGCAACGGCGCGGCGCTGGCGCCGATCTCCTGCGCGCTATCCAAGCTCCCAGGCTAGTGGTTTCGTTCCCGACCCTCAGTTTAGGCGGGCGCAATGTAGGCATGGCGACGACCTACCGCGGTTATATGGACGCACTTGCCGCCGCCGAGGGGTGGTCGCCGCGCGTGATCGAGTTGCCCAACGAACTGGTGTTTGTGATCGATCGTCACACCCCCTCGCGTTCGCGGATGTAGGCCAACAGATTGCGGCACGCCGTCTCGATCAACTGGTACACTTCATCGAAGCGACCGTTGTAGTAGGGATCGGGCACCTCATCGACCCCCAATTCCGGCGCAAAACTCAGCAATAGCTTGGCCCGTTCGCGTGCTCTGGGGTGAAAGCGGCCCAGATCGGCCAGATTCTCGCGATCCATGACCAGAATGTAATCGAACTGGTCAATATCAGCCGAGCGCACCTGCCGCGCGCGCATACCGGCGGTCGAGATGTTATGGCGGGCCAGCACCCGCTGCGTCCCCGGATGCGGCGGCTCGCCGGCGTGCCAGCCGCCGGTGCCGGCTGAGTCGATCTCAAACCGATCGCTGATCCCGGCTTGCTCGACCAAATGGCGGAAGATGGCTTCAGCCATCGGTGAGCGGCAGATATTGCCCATACAGACGAACAGAACGCGGATCTTTCGTTGCATAGCTTCCTCGTGTCAGGTGTTGGCCAAAGCGGCCACAATCGCATCGGCTACCTCATCGATCCGGCGCACATGGCGAAAATAGCCGGCGTGCGGTCCGATCACCAACAGCGGCGTCGGTGCGGTAGTGTGAGTGGTGGTAGCCGCCTGTTCGATATTGCCATGATCTGACGTAATCAGCAAGCTGTCGCTTGGCCGGCGCGCGTGCAGCCAACCGGCCAGCAAGCCATCGATGCGGGTGAGCGCGATGGCAGCACCGTCGGGGCCGAGCCGGCCATGGCCGGCGAGATCGGGCAAGAAGCTCTCGAAAAAGACCAGATCGTCATCGCTCGCCAAGCGCGCCAGCCGCTCGCCGGCTGCGAGCGGACTAATCGGCGCAATGGTCGCTGCCGCCGGATCGCGCGCTGCCAAGCCCTCGCCGGTAATATCCCAGCTCAGTGCATTCCCGGCGCGCAAATCGTCGAGCGTGCGCAGGTAGAGACCGGCGCCTTCGGCGGCGATCACACTCGCCGAACGGCGCAGCCGGCGTTCGGCCAACGCCTGCCAGTAGCCGGCTGTGAAGACATTGGCAAACGCCACTCGTTGCCCTTGCATCTGCGCGCGCCGGAAGAGCGAGCGTTCGGCCAGCAGCGGGCGCAACGCCACCGGCGGAAAATGCGGCTGGTGCCTCCCGTGCAACGCCGGCGCATTGACGCCGGCCAGCAGAGCAACGTGGTTAGTGCCGCTTTGCGGCAGCCCTTCCACCCCTAGGCACGCATCGAGCGGCGCCAGCAGCAACTCGTCGCGATAGCCAATGTGCTCGCTCGTGAGCGGCCCGCCGAGCAACCCGTGCAGCGCCGGCATCGGCACGTGCGCCAGCGGATTAGTTGGTGCCGATGGCGCTAATCCCACCCCATCCAGAAACACAAATATGAATGCCATGCCCGAATCATTCATCAATATACGGCAAACAGCCTTTGCCCAGCTTGTGAAAATGTTGACAGGTTCACCATCATCGCCTATAATTGCCGCCATTGTAAAACAAGTCTCGACTTCCGCGACGGTCAACTCCACCGACTGGAACGGTACGACGGCCTTGGAGCACTTGCCAGCCTGCGGAGCCGGCGGCTCGCGCCAGCGTAGCGATCTGCATACAAAGCATTTTGCGCGACCTGACGTGTACCACCGCACGACCCGGATCGCGCTCTTTTTGCGCCGCCGCGGTAGTTGAGACAAACTAAATCTCTTTGAGGAGGCTTTGTAGCATGTCTGTCCAGCCCGACCCTGTGACCCGGCAGAACGAGGAAGATCTGGATTGGACCCAGTTGCTCGATGAGTATGATTATGCCCGCCCCCAGCGTGGTGAGTTGCGTGAAGGCTTGATCATGCACATCGAAGAGAGTGGTGTTCTGGTCTCGATTGGCACCAAGCGTGAAGGCGTGATTCCGGCTCAAGATTTGCGCCAAATGGGTGATGATTTCATCAACTCGCTGAAAGTTGGCGATACGGTTCAGGTGTATGTGCAAGAGCCGGAAAACCGCGACGGTGACTTGATCCTCTCGCTTACGATGGTGCAGGTGGCGAAGGACTGGGAAGTAGCTGAGCAGCTCTTCCACGATGGCGGCATCACCCGCTGCAAGGTGATTGGTTTCAACAAGGGCGGTTTGTTGGTGCAGTTCAACCGCATCCGCGGTTTTGTGCCGGCGTCGCAGGTGGCGCAGCTGCACGGGCGCACCGCTGCTGATGAGCGGCAGCAGGCGCTGCAAAAGATGGTCAATCAGGAGATTCCGCTCAAGGTGATCGAGGTTGACCGCGAGCGCAACCGGTTGGTGCTCTCTGAGCGGGCGGCAACCCAAGAGTGGCGCAAGGCGCAGAAGCATCGCTTGCTCACCGAGTTGCAGCCGGGTGATGTGCTGGTGGGGCGGGTCAACCAGCTCACCAACTTCGGCGCGTTTATCGATTTGGGCGGCGCCGATGGCTTGGCCCACATCTCTGAGTTGAGCTGGCAGCGGGTCAATCACCCGCGTGAGGTGCTCCAACCCGGCCAAGAGGTCAAGGTGGTCGTGGTCGAGATCGACCGCGAGCGCGAGCGCATCGGTCTGTCGATCCGCCAGTTGCAGAACAACCCGTGGGAGACGATCGACCAGCGCTATACACTCGGCCAACTGGTGACCGGCCCGGTGACGAATGTGACGCCGTTTGGCGCCTTTGTGCAGGTGGAAGAGGCGGTTGAGGGCTTGATCCACGCCAGCGAACTTGACGCCGATCCGCAGACGCAGCCGCGTGATGTGTTGCAACCCGGCCAGATTGTCACTGCTCGCGTGATTAGCCTTGATCGCCAGCGCCAGCGGATGGGTTTGTCGCTGCGCCGGATCAACGACAATGAGGCGGCTCCCGCTCCGGCTGAGACCGAGAGTGACCAGCCGGCGCAGGCGTAAGTGCTGCGCGCCGGGTGAGGTGGCTGTTTGAGACGCCAAAGTAACGTCGTAAGGCAAGGTAGCGCCAAATAAAGATGGTGTGTTCCAAACCGGCATGGATTCCCATCCGTGCCGGTTTTGTCGTATGATAAGAGGTGGTTACGGTTCGCACAACCAACGAGGAGGTGGGCATGCGATTTCTCTCGGCGGCTGATGTCGCGCAAGCCGTGCCGATGGCAGCAGCGATTGATGCGGTGGAGCAGGCTTTTGCCATGCTCGCGCGCGGCGAAGCTGACATTCCGCTGCGTACCGCAATTGCAACCCCCGCGTATGCCGCGACAACCTTCTTTATGCCCGGTCGGCTAGGCGGTAATTCGCCAGCGCTCGGCCTCAAGACCGTCTCAGTCTTTCCGCAGAATATGTATCGCGCCGAACCAACGATCTACGCGCTGGTGACGCTCTTCGATTCGACTAGCGGGCGACCGCTGGCGGTGCTCGATGGCACGTATCTGACCGCGTTGCGCACCGGCGCGGCGTCGGGGGTGGCGACCCGCTGGCTGGCCCGTCCCGATGCGCGCACGCTGGTGGTGTTCGGCGCCGGCGCACAGGCGTTGCCGCAATTGCAAGCCGTGCTGGCTGTGCGGCCCGCGATCAATAATGTCTGGATTGTCAACCGTACCCGTGATCGGGCGACCCTCCTTGCTGCGCGTCTGCGCGGTGAGGGCTTTCGCGGCGATATCCGGATTGCGACCGATCCAACCATGCCTCTCGCCGAAGCTGATGTGATCTGTACCGCTACCAGCAGCGCCACGCCGCTCTTTACCGCCGAGCTGGTGCGGCCTGGCGCCCACCTCAACGCCATCGGCGCCTATCGCCCCGATATGGCCGAGATCCCGCCGGCGCTGGTTGCGCGCAGCCGGCTCTTCGTCGATCAGCGCCACGCCGCTTGGGCCGAGGCCGGTGATCTGATCCAAGCGCGCGCCGCCGGCCTTATTGATGAACAGCATATCATTGGCGAGTTGGGTGAATTGGTGAACGGCACAGTTGCCGGGCGCACCGCCGCCGATGAGATCACCCTCTTCAAGTCGGTTGGCAATGCAGTGCAAGATCTCGCGGTGGCGGCGTTAGCGTTGCAACGCGCCAATGAATTAGGCTTGGGGACTGAGGTCACCCTCTGAGCTTTTGTTATCAATTGGTGCGGCATTATTCATCGAAATGTCACACCTATTGCGTACAACGGTAATAAAACGCAGTGGATCGGGTTGCTATCCACGCTGACGTAAGGAGACACGATCGTGAAGAACATTTGTGTAGTAGGCACCGGGTATGTCGGGCTAACGACCGGCGTCTGTTTTGCCGATCTTGGCCACTCGGTCACGTGCATCGAAATTGATCTGCACAAGCTCGAACTGCTGCGCAGTGGCAAATCACCGATCTTCGAGCCCGGCCTCGAAGAGGTGCAGGAGCGAAATATGCGCGCCGGCCGGTTGCGCTTTACCGATGACTATGCGGTCGGCATTCCTGAAGCTGAATTCATTTTCATTACGGTGGGGACGCCGATGGGTGAAGATGGGGCTGCCGATCTGACCTACGTCAAGGCCGCGGCGCGCAGCATCGGTAAGTATCTGCGCTCAGGCTCGATCATCATTGACAAGAGCACGGTGCCGGTTGGCACCGGCGATATGGTCGAAAACATCATCGCCGAACATGCCGGCCCTGATGTCAGGTTTGATGTGGTCTCGAACCCTGAATTCTTGCGCGAAGGCAGTGCGCTGAGCGACTTTTTCAAGCCCGACCGGATCGTGCTGGGGGCCAAGAATCGCGAAGCGGCGCAGCGGGTGGCGGCGCTGCACGAGACGCTCGGCGCGCAGATTATTATCACCGATCTGCGCACGGCGGAGATGATTAAGTACGCCTCGAATGCGTTCCTCGCTACCCGCATCTCGTTCATCAACGAAATTGCCCAGATCTGCGAGCGGCTTGGCGCTGATGTGCGCGAAGTGGCGCGCGGAATGGGCGCTGACAAGCGGATTGGCCCCCACTTCCTCGAAGCCGGTGTTGGCTACGGCGGCTCCTGCTTCCCGAAGGACGTGCTGGCGCTCTACCACATGGCTGCTTCGGCTGGCTGCCACCCGCAATTGCTGCAAGCGGTGATGGATATTAACAGCGATGCGCGCAAGCGGTTCGTCAAGAAGGTCGAGACGGCGTTGGGCGATCTGACTGGCCGGCTGATTGGCGTGTTGGGGTTGTCGTTTAAGCCCAATACCGACGATATGCGCGAAGCGCCGAGCGTCGATATCATCAATGCGTTGCTCAAGAAAGGGGCGCGGGTGAAGGCGTACGATCCGGTTGCGATGCCGCGAGCCGAAGAGTTGTTGCCAACCGTGACCTTTACCGCGACCGCTTACGACGTAGCGAAGGATGCCGATGCTTTGTTGCTCGTCACTGAGTGGAACGAGTTTAAGCAGTTGGATTGGGAGCGGATTAAGCGCTATATGCGCCAGCCGGTGGTGATTGACGGGCGCAACCTTTACGATCCGCGCGAGATGCGCAGCCTTGGCTTTATCTACTGGGGTGTCGGGCGCGGCGAGGCGCCGGTGCCGTTGCTGGAAGAGGTAGAGAAAGCCGAGTAGGGGCACAGCGCTGCTTTGCCCCCTGTACCCCCATCATTGTCGTATCGGGTTAGGGGTAACGGGTGCGCCGCGGGTCGGGGCGATGCGGGGGTCGGGCGAGGCTGGGGCGTCAGAGTGTCCGGGTCGACGTAGTAGGGGCACAGCGCTGCGGTGCCCCCTATGCTTGCCAAAAATTGCGCTACAATAGGCCCGTATTCCGGTTCTAATCTGTGAGGAGGCTCGTGATGAGCGATAATCGACGTAGTCGCATGATTACCGAAGGTCCGCAGCGTTCACCCAATCGGGCGATGCTGCGGGCAGTAGGATTTGGTGATGATGACTTTACAAAGCCAATAGTAGGTATTGCAAACGGCCACAGCACCCTGACACCATGCAATGCCGGCTTAGGGGCGTTGGCTGCCCGGGCAGAAGCTGCTATTCGTGCTGCGGGAGGTATGCCTCAGGTCTTCGGCACGATTACGGTTAGCGATGGTATCTCGATGGGTACCGAGGGGATGAAGTATTCGTTGGTCAGCCGCGAGGTAATTGCCGATTCGATTGAGACGGTCGTCAATGCACAGCGGATGGATGGAATCCTTGCGGTAGGTGGTTGCGACAAGAATATGCCCGGCGCCCTTATCGCGATGGCTCGGCTCGATATTCCGGCCATCTTTGTCTATGGTGGCACCATCAAACCCGGCCATTACAAAAGCCGTGACTTGACCATCGTCAGCGCGTTTGAGGCGGTCGGTGAATACAGCGCCGGCCGGATCGACGAGCACGAATTGCTTGAGATCGAGCGTCACGCTTGCCCCGGCGCCGGTTCGTGCGGCGGTATGTACACCGCCAACACGATGTCGTCGGCGATTGAAGCGATGGGTCTGAGCCTGCCCGGCTCTTCGACGATGGCCGCCGAAGACGAAGAGAAGGCGATCAGCGCGGCGCGCTCAGGCGAGGTGCTGGTGGAAGCAATCCGGGCCAATCGTACCGCTCGCCAAATGATCACCCGCAAATCGCTTGAGAATGCGATTGCCGTGATTATGGCGCTAGGTGGTTCAACCAACGCGGTGTTGCATCTGCTGGCGATTGCCCATGCTGCCGATGTGCCGCTGACCATCGACGATTTCGAGACCATTCGTCAGCGGGTGCCGGTGCTCTGCGATCTGAAGCCGTCGGGTCGCTACGTGGCCACCGATCTGCACCGGGTGGGCGGGGTGCCGCAAGTGATGAAGATGCTGCTCAACGCTGGCCTCATCCACGGCGATTGCATGACCATTACCGGCCAGACGATCGCCGAAGTGCTGGCCGATGTGCCCGACGAGCCGCCGGTTGGTCAGGATGTGATCCGCCCCTTCTCGCAGCCGATCTACGAGCAGGGCCATCTGGCGATTTTGCGCGGCAATTTGGCCGAAGAGGGTTGCGTCGCTAAGATTACCGGCATCAAGCAGCGCCGCATTACCGGCCCGGCGCGCGTCTTCGATGCCGAAGAGGAGTGCCTTGAGGCGATCTTGAGCGGGAAGATTAAGGCTGGCGATGTGGTCGTGATTCGCTACGAAGGGCCGAAGGGCGGCCCCGGTATGCGCGAGATGCTGGCGCCGACCTCGGCGATCATTGGTGCTGGGTTGGGCGATAGCGTTGGCTTGATCACCGATGGTCGCTTCTCTGGCGGCACCTATGGCTTGGTCGTTGGTCACGTCGCGCCGGAAGCGGCGGTGGGCGGCACGATCGCGCTGGTAGAGGAGGGCGATAGCATCACGATCGATGCCGATGCCCGTCTCTTGCAGCTCAACGTTTCAGACGAAGCGCTGGCCCGGCGGCGAGCAGCATGGCAACCGCGTCCGCTGCGCTATACCCGCGGCGTGCTGACCAAATATGCCAAGCTCGTCTCCTCGGCTAGCCTCGGCGCAGTAACCGACCGGTTTAGCGAGTAGGCCAACCCCGGTAGGAGCCGCCTCGCCGGGCGGCTCCTACCCCTCACCGGTCGCGTATCCGCCCCACCCAATCACCCCATTGGGTGCATGGCTCAACAAGGCGTGCAACGCCGGATCGGTGAGGTTGATCAATGCCGGCGCGGTACTGCACAGCATCGGCAACCCCAACGCCTTCAGCCATTCATCATCGTCGAGGGCGGCAGGCGGGCGCGGGCCGGCGTGGTCGGTAATCACCGCGAGATCGCAGCGGTCGAAGGGCAAGCCTTCGCGTAACAGACTATCGGTGGCAAACCCTATCACCAACGCCGGGCAAGCAGGGTCGGCTAGTGCCGCGAGCACGGTAGCTCGATCAGCGTGATCAATCGCGCGGGCTTGGTAACGGGCAGCTTGCTCAGCGACAGCGAGGCTGCGGTAGCGTTCGCCGGTGATGGCTACAATCGGGATGCGGCCTAGTTGCGACCACGGCGGTTGCAGGCCGGGCGCAGCTCGCAGATCGTTCACCGTCACCGTCCAGCTCCGTTCGCCATACCCTAGCAGCAAGCGTCCATCGGGCAATACCGTGGCCGGAAGATCGCGCCGGCGGGCATTGGCGATCAGTTGCAGCGCAGCGACCGGCAATGTCTGCGCTTGGCGGCGGTCGCGCAACGATAGCAGCGGCTCGTCGGGATCCCACGTCTCGTCGCCGGTGAGCTCAGCGTTTATGCCGTCGATTACATACTGGCATAATTCGGCGCCGATTGCCGGCTCGTTGGTGGTGAAGAAGGCGCTCAGCAGCACATCGTCTGATCGCGGCTGCGCCGTGACGTATAGATGGGCGATGACTAGCCCGATCGCCAGTGCGCCGCCTTTGATGGCGCTGCGGAGCCGTTCGCTGTAGTCGGCGTTAGCGCTGGCCCGCAAGACCACGCCGGGTTGCGGGCGGTAGATGTTGGGGCCGTACAGTGCGGCGAGTTGTATAATAGTGATTGGTCGCTGCATACGTGTGTATCCCGCTAAGGCGCAATGCCGCCGAGTAATGGCAAGTCGCAATGCGATCGTTCTTCATCAACCATCCAATCCTTTTGCGCCTCTGCGCTCCTGCGCGTCTTGGCGTTAAACCTTTCGCGTCTTAGTGTGAAGGAGGTGCAGTGCGGCGAGTTGTACAATGGTGATTGGTCGCTGCACACGTGTGTAGCCCGCAAGGCGCAACGCCGCCGAACGATAGCAGGTTGGAATGAGATCGTTCTTCATCAACCATCCAATCCTTTTGCGCCTCTGCGCTCCCATCCCTCTGCGTCTTTGCTTGCTCTGCGCCTTATGATACCACTGTTGCACCAACCCTACTTGGCGCGCATTCGCCATGCCCTGCTCGCCGCCACTCCTGCTGGCGCACGAGTTGCGCTCGACGTTGGCTGCGGCGATGGTTTCAAAACCGAGTGGCTGCGCGAGCGATGCGCAACTCGTGCGCTGCTGGTTGGCATCGATCGCGATGCCGCCGCGTTGCCGGCAGCGCCGGCCTTGGCCGCCATCGCCGGCGCTGCCGAGGCGTTGCCGTTGCGCGATAGTTGCGTCGATCTGATCTGGTGTGTGGCCGCGCTGCAACTCTTTGCTGACCGGCAGCGGGCCTTGCGCGAGTTGTGGCGGGTGTTGCGGCCCGGCGGGACGTTGCTGATCGCGACGGCGGGTGAGTACTGGGTGCGCCTGCGCCTCCATCCGCCCGCCTTACTGGCTGCGCTGCCACCGGCCTTGCCGCTCGTTCCGGCTGATGGTTTGGCTGATGAGTGGACGCGCTTGCTGGCCGGCGCCGGTTTTGCCGCGCCGCAAACGCAAGCCTATTTGCTCGACGGCGCTGAACCGGCGCAGGCGGCGTTGATCGATAGCGCCGATCTGGCGGCGTATGCCGGTCTGCCGTTTGTAGCCAGCTCTATCGCCGACCCCGACCCTCGCCCGGTATTGTTTGTGGTCAGCGGGCGGAAGTGAGCTGGCTCGGCGCGCCGCTCCTACCTCGTTTCATACAACACGCGCAAGACTTCGGCCACGCTCCACGCTTGGGCGAAGCAGCCGCGCGGCTGGTGGGGCGGATCGCCGTCGAAGATTTCGCTGATCGTGCCGATGCAGCCATCGCTGAGGTGATCGAGCAACGGCGCTAGCAACCGGCGGGTAGCGGCCCGATCGTCGGTGAGTCGGTAGACGGCGCTGGCGTAGGGGCCGAGCAGCCATGCCCAGACCGTGCCTTGGTGGTAGGCGGCGTCACGTTGCAAGAGCGGCCCGGCATAGCGCGGCGCGTAATCGGGATGAGCCGGATCGAGGCTGCGCAAGCCAACGCTGGTTAGCAAAGTTTGGGCGCAAGCGCGCACAACTGCCTGTTGGCGGCCTCGGTCGAGCGGGCTGTGCGGCAGGCTCGCGGCAATGATCTGATTGGGCCGGAGCGTCGCATCAATACCGTTGGGCGTATCGATTACATCGTACAAGTATTGGCCGTTCGCGTACCAGAACCGGTTGAAACCGGCGCGCGCCGCCGCCGCCATCGCCTGATACCGCTCGGAAGACCGGCCTAGCCCTTGGGCAAAGCCGGCCATGCTCTGCAACGCGTTATACCAGAGCGCATTAATCTCAACCGGCTTGCCAGCGCGTGGCGTAACCACCCACCCCTGCACACGCACGTCCATCCATGTCAGTTGGGTAGCTGGTGTGCCGGCTCGCAACAGACCGTCGCCGCGATCCAACCCGATCCCATCGCGGGTACCGCGCACATGCCAGTCGATGATCTCTGCAAGCAGCGGAAACAGTTCGGTGAGCAGATCGTCGTCGGCAAAAGCAGCATAGTGGGCGCGCACCGCTTCAAACAGCCAGAGAGTCGCATCCGCGGTGTTGTATTCAGGCGCTACGCCTTCATCGGGGAAGCGGTTGGGCGCCATGCCGCGATCAACAAACTGGGCGAAGGTGCGCAAGACTTCTGCCGCGACCTCTGGCCGGCGGGTGGGAATGGTCAGGCCGGGCAGGCTGATCATCGTATCGCGGCCCCAGTCGGTAAACCACGGATAACCGGCAATGACGGTACGTCCGCGCATCCCGCCGGGTAGGGGCCGCTCGACGATGAACTGATCGGCGGCCAGCGCAAGCTGGAAAACGAATGGATCATCCGTCCAGTCAATCCGCTGCAACAAAGCGGCTTCGTAATCGGCGCGCAGCTTCCACGCCACTTCGCTGTCAAGGGTGGCCGAGGGTTCGGTGGTGGCAACAATCAACAACGACTCTCCCGGCGCAAGGGTGGTGGTAAGCCGGCCAACCCGGCGCAGGTTATCAACCGCCGCTTGCCCGCGTTCAGCTTCGGTAGCCAAAAAGAGATCGGTCAGCCAGCCGCCGAGCGGGGTAAAGGTTCCCCGATCGCTGAGCAGGCGCAGATGGCGTCCGCCGGCCAGCGGCCATATCCGCAACCCATGAGCAATGGGTTCGGCCTGCAAGGGAATATCGCCTACCTGCGTCACCGCGTGATGATCACGCGCCGTCGCCAAAGCGTCGAGCCGGAGGGCGAGCGGAGCCGAGGCGCGCCGGACGGTATAGCGAATGTAGGTGGTGTTGGCCCCCGGCACCATCCAGATCCGCCGTTCGAGCAGCGCATCGGCCAGCGCGTATTCCCACACCGGCGTAGTTCCTTCCAGCCGCCAGCGTTCGAGCCATGGGCAAGCGCGGGCCGGTTCGCCAGTGCGCCGGTGGGTCGTAAGATCGAAGGTCTGGCCGAGATAGCTCACATGCGCATCGAGCGATGCTAAGGTCAGCACCCGGCCAAGCGGTGGTTCGAGCGCGGCAATCAGCAAACCGTGATAACTGCGTGTGAGCGTGCCGGCAATTGTACCGGCGGCATAACCGCCGATCCCATTCGTTACTAGCCATTCGCGATGCGCAGCAAAGGTGGGTTCGTTACCCAAAGCGCGTCCGAAGGTAAACACAACGGCAGCTCCTTCCTGAGACGGTTTCATATCCATGGTACACTACTTGCAGGGTGTAGTTACTAGTCGCCCCCAGCCTCCCCCCTTGGGAAGCGTCCAACTCCCCTCCCCCGGAGGGGTTGAGGGGCCGGGGGTGGGGCTGAGTAGCCGCTCGCCGGGTTCAAGGGCTGACAGAGGCTATAAGTACAGATGTGGCTGGAGGCGTTGCGATACACTGTTTCACCCTCACCCCCTTCCCCTCTCTCGCTGCGAGGTGGGAGAGGGGGTTGGGGGATGAGGGCGATCCGCCCGCGCAGCGGGCTTCGTAACCCTAGCCCGGCCCTGAAGAGCTGGGTTCCCTCCCCCAACAGGGGTGGGGCAAGGGGCGGGGGCTAGCAAGCACCATGGATACGGAGGATGTTCCACACCAATGAAGATAGCTGTTCTCGCCGACATTCATGCGAATCTCGCCGCTTTTCGCGCGGTGATTGCCGATATTGAGCAGTGGCAGCCTGATACGGTCATCATTGCCGGCGACATGATCAATCGCGGCCCGCAACCGTACCCTTGCCTTGAGCTAGCCTTGCAGATGCAGATGGAACGAGGCTGGGATGTGTTGCGCGGCAATCATGAGGGTTACATCCTCAGTTATGACGACGATCTGAACACCGGCCATCCGCCGCAGGGCGGACAGCGCGTATTGCACGGGCCGATTATCTGGACTCATCAGGAAGTGGTTGATCTGCTGCCGCAGATCAAGGCGCTCCCCACGAGTTTGGCGTTAGCGACGCCGGGCGGGACGGTGATGGTCTATCATGGTTCGATCCATCACGACCGTGATGGTCTGTTACCCTCTCATGCTCAGCTCGAATTGCAAGCCAAAATCGATCCGGAAGCTGCGGTGTTTTGCACTGCTCATACCCACATGCCGTTCACCCGCTGGGTTGGGCAGACGCTGGTGGTGAACGTGGGGTCGGTTGGGTTGCCATTCGATGGCGACTGGCGGGCCGCGTATGCTCGCCTGACTCTTGACCAGCACGGTTGGCAGGCGCAGATTGTGCGAGTGCCGTATGATCGTGCCGCCACGCTGCACGCTGCGCGCACGGTCATGCTTCCTGCGTGCGGGCCGATTGCCCAGATTATGGTGCGCGAGCTGGAAATGGCGCGCTCATTTCTGTTCGATTTTGTGCCGGTGTATTACGATCCGGTGATCGCCGGCAAGATAAGTGCGGACGAGGCCGTCCACCGGTTTTTGGCTGATCTTGACCGGATGCCGGCTACGGCTCCTGCACGCGTAATGGTGTCGTCGCTTCTAATGCCTTAACTAGATCGCACAGCAGCTCGTTAAACGGGGTCGGCACGCCAAGCCGGCGCCCTTCACGCACAATCGCGCCGTTGATGGTGTCGATTTCGGTGGGTGCGCCGCGCAAGATGTCTTGCAGCATTGACGAGCGGTTCGCGGCGGTCGCTTGCGCCACTGCCAGCGTCTCAGGCACAGGATCGGCTAACGCCAGTGTAATTCCAGCGGCGCGCGCGACGGCTACCGCTTCCTCCACCGCCTGCCGGACAAGGGCGGATGCTGCCGGCACGCTCGCTAAGGCGCCGTTGGGAACGCGCAGGATCGCGGTGAGCGCATTGATGCCCACGTTCACAATCAATTTGCCCCAGACCAAACTATTGAGATCGGTCGAAACTCCAGCCGGCAAGCCTGCGGTACGAAACGTGTTGGCAAGTGCGTAAGCGATGCTAAGCGACGGCGCCGCGCCAAACGTGGTCGGCCCGCGACCGGCGAGGCGCACCCGTCCGGGGCCGAGCAGGGTTGCACCGAGCGTGGTGACTGCTTGCCCGACGCGCAATGTTCCCAGCCGCCGGCTCAGCACTTCAGCGTTCCCTAGTCCATTTTGCAGCGTGTACGCTACTCCGCCGGGTTTCAAGAGCTGCGCGGCTGTCTCGGCGGCCCATACGGTTTGGGCAGCCTTGACGGTAACGAGCGCGACATCAACCGGCTCAACACTCGCCGGCTCAGTCGTCGCTGGGATCGAATAGGTGGTTTCGTCGTCATCGAAGGCGCAGCGCAACCCGGTCGCGTTGATGGTGCCAACGTGTTCCGCCCACGGATCCACGAGCATGATCGAAATGACAGGAGCAAGGTGGAAACCAATCACACTGCCGAGCGCACCAGCGCCAATAATTGCAATCTTCATGGTGGGCGACCTCTGTTATACTACTGTCACGACCATGGTAGCACAGCAGATGAGAAGGTGCGCTATGAAGCAGAGCTGGAGATGGCTCATCGCAAGTCTGGTCTTGTGGTTGGTTGGTTGTGGGGGAGTGGCAACGCCGCCGACACCGACGCCGACTCCCGATCCGCGCGCGTTGGCATCGGCTATCGGTCAGGCAACCCAAAATAGCCAGAGTGCCCATTTTCGGATTACCCTGACCGGCAAGCCGGTAGCGCTCGATGCAGGCGGGGTGACGACGCTGAATAGCATCGAAGGCGATTTGCGTCGTCCTGATGCTGTGCTCTCGGTGCTCAACATCACGCTAGGCAACGCGATTGGCGAGATCCGGACGGTCTCGCTGGCCGGCAAGCAGTATACGACGAATCCGATTACCCGCCAGTGGATGTGTCTGCAACCCGGCTCGACCTTTGATCCGGCAGTCTTGTTTGCCCCTGATATTGGGATCGAGGCGTTGCTGGCGAACCAGTTTGCCGATGTGACGCTGGTGGGGATCGAAGATTTGAATGGTCGTCCGCATTACCATCTGCGTGGTACGCTGCCGGCTGAACAGTTGCGCGCAATCAGCCTCAATCTGTTGGGTGCGGGGCCGGTTGCTACTGATCTCTGGGCCGATCAGGCGACCATGCGCGCTAGCCGGGTGGTGCTGGTGGATACGGCTACCGATGCGACCAGTCCCAGCACGTGGACGCTTGAGTTTAGCGAGTACGACAAGACGGTTGATGTCCGCGAACCAGTGCAATGCCCATGACGAATCCTGCGCTGACCAAAGCCGGAGTGCGCACGTTCGATCCCCGGATTACACTGGGATTGGTCTGCTTGTCTATCTTTATCGGTGCGGTTGATTTGACCGTGATTAGCGCGGTGTTGCCGAAGGTCATGATCGACCTGCGCCTGTCGCTCGACACCGAACTCAACCGCGCGTCGTGGGCAGTAAGCGGCTATCTGCTGGCTTATACGGTGAGCATCACCTTTATGGGCCGCTTGTCGGATCTGCTTGGACGGCGCATGGTCTACCTGCTCTGCTTGGTCGTCTTTTTGATCGGGTCGGCGTGGGTGGCCGCCGCGCCCAATCTGGCGATGCTGATCATTGGCCGAGTGGTGCAGGCGCTCGGTGCAGGGGCGATGGTGCCGGTCTCGATGGCGCTGGTCGGCGATCTCTTTCCGCCCGGCCAGCGCGCGGCGGCGCTCGGTTTGATCGGCGCGGTTGATACCGCCGGCTGGATGGTCGGCCATCTCTACGGCGGCGTACTGATGCGGATTTTCGACGATTGGCGGCTGCTCTTCTGGTTGAATCTGCCGATCGGGTTGGTGGCGTTGGGGTTGACGTGGTACGCATTGCGCCAGATTCCTACCCCGCCGCGGGCCGGCCATTTCGATTGGTTGGGCACGGTGTTGCTCAGTGGCAGTCTGGTGGCGTTGAATGTCGGCTTGGCTGCTGGCAGTGAATTGGGCGCAACCGATTTCTACGGTGAACGGCTAGGGTCGCCGCCCTACGCCGGGCCGCTGGTGATTGTGGCGCTGGTGTTGCTAGCCCTCTTCGTCTGGGCCGAGCGACGCAGCGCCGATCCGTTGATCGGGCTTGAACTCTTTACCCGGCGCGATACCGCCATGGCTTGCGTGATCAATGTCATGGTCGGCTTTGGGCTGGCGATTGCGATCACGAATGTGCCACTCTATATCAATACCTATCTGCTGCTCTACAACCCAACCGATAGCGATATTTTGCGGGTGGCGGCGTGGGATGCCGGCTGGATGCTGTCAGCCTTGACCTTGACCATGGCGGTGGCAGCGCTGCCGGGTGGGTTGTTGACCGGACGCTACGGCGGGCGTTTGCCGGCGTTGCTCGGTTTGGCCCTTGCGTTGGTTGGCTATACGCTGATGGCATTTTGGGGGCCTGAAGCGACCTACCTGCGCATGGGCCTTGAGCTGGCGTTGACTGGGATTGGCCTTGGTTTGGTGATTGCGCCGGTAGCTGATACGGTGGTGGCGGCAGCCGGTGAAGACCGGCGCGGCGCTGCGTCGGCGTTGGTGATCGCGTTGCGGCTAGTGGGGATGACGGTCGGCGTGGCGATCTTGACCCTCTGGGGCGTACATCGCCAAGATGAATTGCGCCGGGCCGGTGCCGATAACCCGCTGGCAATGACCGACCCGGCCCGGTTTCTAATGGACATTGCGGCGCAGGTGATCGGCGAGACGTTTTTGTTCGGCGCAGCGGCGTGTGTGGTCGGGCTGCTGGCAGCATGGTTGATGCGCCAAGCCTCTGCCGGTGCGGACAGTAAGCAGTAGACCCTTTCGTGTTATGGAATGCGGCAGTAAAACTGCCGCATTCCATGATAGGCCTTCTGGGTAAGTGATGTAGACCGCGGGCTTCGCGCTACCCGATCATCACCGGGTATGAGTTGGGAAGCCGGGTTGCAGAGGTAAACGATCACATTGCCGTGTTACATATTGCGCAATAGCTTGTTCGAAATGAGCAGAACGGACATGTCCAATGCACGATGAAGAGATTCAGCGCCTTATCGCGCAACGGTTGCCGGCTGACGTGCGGGCTGGCCCGGCTGAGATTCGCCGGTACAGCGACGAATTGATCATTATTCTGTCCATTGTGCGTCCGCTCGAAGAGATTCCGCTGTTGCGCGAGCAGACCCGGCGTGACCGGATGCGGATCGCGCGCGAGATCGAACGCCACAGCGGGGTGCCGGTAGCGTGGGGCATGCGCGCCGCCGACCACGAGGTGCTCTTTACCACCCGCACGGTGCCGGTGATGACCCGGTTGGGCCGCGCTGAACGTGAATTGCTCGATCTGTTGGTCGCGGTTGGCATTGCCGATACCCGTAGCAGCGCGTTGGCCTACATTGCCCGCGCCTTTGCCTACGAACACCGCGAATGGCTGGCCGAAGCCCGCCTCGCCGTCGGTGAAATGGCCCGCGTGCGCGCCCGTCTCCAACTCACGCCGCGCCCCGGCCCGCCCCCCGTACCGCCGGTTGCTGAGGGTGATTAACGTGATGAGGCGCTTTTGTGTCTTTCGTGGCTATGAGCAACCCGCTTGACAAAATCCCTACCTTGCTGCTAACCTTAAAGGCGTCGGGGCGTGGCTCAGCCTGGTAGAGCACCGCGTTTGGGACGCGGGGGTCGTGGGTTCAAATCCCTCCGCCCCGACCACATTCGCCA
>NZ_DAOUDC010000038.1:0-47827 GCF_034431535.1 Chloroflexus sp.
GATCGGGTGAACTGCGGCCAGTGATAGGTATGCTCCAATATGGAGTGCGGCAGTTTCATTGCCGCACCCTGTCATCGCGAGAGCGCCCAGCACCCGCAGCAATCTCCTACTCAAGCGCGAGCCTCCTTGAGATTCGGATAATATAAGCATGCACAACTGGTTCCATTCCGTATCGCAAAGGAGTGCCAATGCGTGACCTGCTTGCCAACCCAGTGCTGACCCGTGAACTGTTTGGCCGGATTCGCGGGCGCAATGCGTGGCTGATTTTGACTAGCTATTTGACCATCATCGGCGCGATCACGCTGCTGATCTACGCCGTTTTCGCCAATTCAGCCAGTATGAATGACCCGAATACTGCGCGTTCGATCGGCAAAGCGATCTTCTTTACCGTGATGACGGCAGCCCTTGTGCAAGTTTGCTTTCTCTCGCCGTCGCTCACCGCCGGCGCCATCGTCGGCGAGAAAGAGCGGCAGACCTACGATCTCTTGCTAGCGTCGCTCTTGTCGCCAGTACAGATTGTGACTGGCAAGCTGGTGTCGGCGATTGCCTTTGCCCTGCTGTTGATCATGGCCTCGCTGCCGATCGCTGGGCTAGCCCTGATCTTCGGCGGTGTTACCGCCCAAGAGGTACTGATCGGGGTGGTGGGGCTGTTGGTGACAGCGGTGAGTTACGCGGCGATCGGGTTGTTTTGGTCAACCGTCATGCGCTCAACGTTGGGGGCAACGGTGATGGCGCAGGGGACGGTGATCGCAATTCTGTTGCTGGTGCCGTTTCTGTTTTTCGTGATTTCGTTGCTGATTGATGCCTTTAACGGCCAACCCACCCCACTTTACGTTTACACCATGGGCGCTTTTCTCTGCCTGCACCCGTTCATTGCGCTCGGCATCACCGCCGGCGCGCTTGAGACGGGCAGCAGCCCGTGGTTGTGGGAAGTGCCGTCATCAGCCGGCAATTTAACGGTGCCATCACCATGGCTCGTCTACGCCTCGATTGCGGTGATCATTGCGGCAGTGTGTTTGTGGTTGGCGATTCGCGGGGTGCAGCCCGACGAAACGGCAGGGTAATCCCCATCATTCGATCCCCTGCATCCAGTGCGCGATGATTGCGGCCACCTCATCCGGCTTTTCCATCGGCAGCATGTGGCCGGCCTCGACCTCAGCCAAGGTAACATGGGGCGCGACCCGGCGGAAACGGCGCCAGACCGAATCGGTGATCAGCTCGGAGCACGTACCGCGAATAATCAAGAGGGGTCGGCGCAAGCGGCGAAGATCGCGCCATGCATCGAGCGGCGATGAGGCAAAGATGTGCGACTCCCACAGTTTCGGCCATGCCAGCGTGTAGCCGTTACCGTGCGGCTTCAGGCCGCCGCTGAGATAACCTTCGAGCGCGGCAGAGGTAAAGTCGGCGAATACGCCGCGCCCTTGCCAACGCTGGCGGGCCTCGTCGATACTAGCGAAATGGTCGCGGCGGCGCAGCGCACCTTGAGCCAGTGGGAAGCGGTAGCCCTGACCGGCTTGGCGCAGCAGCCAAATCAACACCTGTAGGCGCCGGCGAAAGAAGACCGGATCAATCAGCGCCACCGCGCGAAACAACTCAGGCCGTTCAACCGCAGCGTAGAGGGTTAAAATCCCGCCGAGCGAATGGCCGATCCCGATCACCGGCTCGTGAGCGACTACCTGTAGATCGGCGATCAGATCTGCCGCCAGATCGCGCCATGTCCCCCTCGGTTGCGTATCGCCATCGACACGCAACGGACGTGGCCGGTAGCCGAGGATGCGCCCAAACGGCGCCAAACCGGCGGCGAGGGGGACATACGCCTCTGGCGGAAAGCCATTGGCTGGCGCGATATGGATGAGACGGGGGCCGTGGCCCCCGAGCTCGCGATGAGTGGCAGCGGTGTTAAGCGCGATCATCGATGTTAGCAATGCTGGTCAGCGCGATATCCTCAGTGCCGCTTAGTCATCACGCCGCCGCGGGCGCGGGCGATCGGCATCGCGGCGCGGCCCGCGCAATTCTTCGCGCAAACTGCGCGGCTCTTCCCGCTCGCCGCGCGGCTCCTCCCGACCACCACGCGATTCTTCGCGGGGACGGGGGCGGGACGCAGAGCCGGCGGCCTTCCGCTCTTCCGGCGTCTCACCGGTGAGCACCGCCCGCCGGCTGAGACTAATCTTGCCGGTGGTGCGGTCAATGTCGATCACCATCACATTAATCTCGTCACCGAGCGAGACCACATCTTCGACGTTCTCGACCCGCTTGTCGTCAAGCTCTGACACATGCACCATGCCGTCTTTGCCGGGCAAGATATTGACGAACGCACCGAACGGCTTGATGCTCACCACTTTGCCAAGGAAGATATCGCCCACCTTGGCCTCGCGGGTCAGGCCCTCGATCATACTGATCGCCCTCTTGGCCGCCTCGCCGTCGGGCGTGGTGATAAAGACGCGACCGTCGTCTTCGATATCGATCTGGGCACCAGTGGTATCGCAGATGTTGCGGATCGTCTTGCCGCCGGGGCCGATCAGCGCGCCGATCTTCTCGACCGGGATCTGGATGGTCATAATCCGCGGCGCGTAGATCGACAACTCAGGCCGCGGCGCGCTAATCACCGCACTCATCTTATCGAGAATAAAGAGCCGCCCGGCGCGGGCCTGCGCAAACGCCTGCCGCATAATCTCGTAGGTGATCCCGGTGGTCTTGATATCCATCTGCAACCCGGTGACACCCTTCGCGGTACCAGCCACCTTAAAGTCCATATCACCGAGAGCGTCTTCGAGGCCCTGAATATCGGTCAACACACGCCAGCGCCCATCTTCATCGGTAATCAAGCCCATCGCCACACCGGCCACGGGAGCCTTAATCGGCACGCCGGCTTCCATCAGGCTGAGCGACGAACCGCAGACCGACGCCATTGACGACGAACCATTCGACGAGAGCACCTCAGAGACGAGCCGGATCGTGTAGGGAAACTCCTCTTCGCTCGGCAGCACTGCGTACAGCGATCGCTCGGCGAGCGCGCCGTGGCCGATATCGCGGCGGCGCGGCGTACCGAGCCGGCGCACCTCGCCAGTGCTAAACGGCGGGAAGTTATAGTGGTGAATGTAGCGTTTGGTCGTTTCGATGCCGAGATCATCCACCTTCTGCTCATCGCCGGGCGAACCGAGCGTGGTAATCGTGAGCACCTGCGTCTGGCCGCGGGTAAAGACGGCTGACCCGTGGACGCGCGGCACTACGCCGACCTCGATGCTAATCGGGCGGATCTCATCGAGGGCGCGGCCATCAACGCGGATCCCTTCATCGAGGATCGCGTTGCGCACCTCATCCTTAAGCAGCCTCTCGAACGCCTTGCTGACCTCTTTGGTGCGGTTCGGAATCTCTTCCTCCGGCTCATCGGCGGTAAAGTGCGCGATCACCTCAGCCTTCAGCGCCTCAGTCTGCGCCTCGCGCTCCTGCTTAATCGGGCTGCGCACCGCTTGGCGCAAGCGATCACCCATCCACGCGCTAATCGCTTCTTCAAGCGAGGTGTCAACGACCGGCGGGGTGAAGGGGCGCTTAGGCTTGCCGCAAAGCTGCACCAACTGCTCTTGCAGATCGCAAATCTGCTTGCAAACGGTGTGGCCATCGATCACCGCCTGCAACATCTCATCTTCGGTCAACTCATGCGCGCCAGCCTCGACCATCAGCACCGCATCTTTGGTGCCGGCAACGACCAGATCGAGCCGGCTCTGCTCCATCTCGCCCATCTTGGGGTTAACGACCAACTGGCCGTTGAGATGAGCCATCTGCACCGCGCCGACCGGGCCAGCGAAAGGAATATCGCTGATCGACAACGCTGCCGAGGCGGCGATAATCGCCAGCGGGCCGGGGTCGTTCTCCATATCGATCGAGAAGGTGGTGATAATCACCTGCACTTCGTTATAGAACCCCTTGGGGAAGAGGGGGCGCAGCGGGCGGTCGGTCAACCGCGAGATGAGAATCGCAGTGGTAGTGGGGCGGCCTTCGCGTTTGAAGAAATTGCCGGGAATCTTACCTACGGCGTACATCTTCTCTTCGTAATCAACGGTGAGAGGGAAGAAATCGGTGCCTTCCCGCGCCTCTTTGGCGCACACAACGGTGGCCAGCAGCATCGTATCGCCATACCGCGCCACCACCGCGCCATCGGCCTGTTCGGCGAAACGACCGGCTTCAAGGGTCAAGGTACGGCCGGCGATCTCCGCGCTCACGGTGTAAATCTTCCGTTCTGTCATACTTCCTTACAACTCCTGCTTAACCGGGGCGCCGGTGCGCCCCTCTGAAACCATGGTGGCCGCACGACCGCGGCCGGGACGCGGAGTTCGGCACTGGCGTATACACGCGAGCGGCTCACGCGCATGCGCCAATCCCGAACCACCGCGCCAGACGACTGCAAGCAAAGAGCGCCGGGCGGCGAATGCCGCTGGCGCTCTCGTTGACCTTAGCTTACACTGACGGTTGCCCTATCATACTAGCGGCGCAGACCGAGGCGATTGATAACATTGCGGTAGCGTTCGCGATCCTTGGACTGCAGATAGTTGAGCAGCCGCCGCCGCCGCCCGACAAGCTTGAGCAGACCGCGCCGCGAGTGATGGTCATGGATATGGACGCGCAAATGCTCGATCAACTGGTTGATCCGCTCGGTCAAGAGCGCGACCTGAACTTCGGGCGAACCGGTATCAGTCTCGTGGATCTGATAGCCGTTGATAATTTGCGACTTTTCTTCTTTTTCAAGCGCCACGAGCAGTTCCTCCTCGTGTAATCGCGCGCGGGCTGGCGCAGCCCGGCGTTCCTGATATAAGCGTCGCCATTATAGCATAGATCGTTGCGTTTTGCCAACTTATGTCGCGCACACGAGAGCATCTACCTAGCAGATGATGGTAACCGCCCGCCACGCTGATTGCGCAACGGTATGATGGTATCCGCGCTCAGGAACCGGCCACGGGAAAATTTTTACCGCCGAGGGCGCAGGGGGGAAGCGCACGTCGCGGCGTTCCCGGCAGTGAGATGTGCGCTGGCTAAACGCCCGCCACGCCGGTTGCGTGGTGGCGGCGCTGGGCTATTAGCTGCTGAGCCAAAATCACTGAGACCGTTCGCAAGTCGCGGATCATGTCAGGCGACAGGTGGTGTTCATCCAAGAGCATACGTTCCATAAGTACTGTTCTCAGGGACGATCCTACCGCACCATAGCCGTAGGATCATTGTAGCGATAGCCGGTGCAACATGCAATAGGTCAGGTATTGTAAGCCATTGCTGCGACACTAACTCTTCAGAGTTACCCACCCCATCGCCGCAGTACTGGACTGAAAGTGCGGCTACGTTGCTAAGCATAGATTCGGTGCCTGTACGCTGGGTTATTGATTGTGGGAGCCACAACCAGACGGAAAATCATTGAGATGGAAGCTCACCGGGAGTCATCTCATCAAACCTTGACGCCAGTTGTATCTTGTTGTGGCTGTGTTCATACCTTCATCGCCGCGCTCGGCTCGTGAGTCAGCTCCTGCGCGCCGGGGACGATGGTATCCACGCTGAAGAACCGGCCAATGGCGAGATCCGTTCAGGTCTACCAGCACCTGCAACTGGCCCGCCCAATATTAGCGGTAGAATAACTCTTTACAGTAGAACCGTACACACCAGCAATCGGTATGTCACCCAGCCTGCAACACCACCGTTTCCACTTGCGGCGGTAAATGCACCAACACGAAATAGTTGGCCGGATAGAGATAATCCTCTCCTGATTCGTCAATCACCGGCAGCAATTGATGCGCCTCAGCAATCGGATCGGGCAGCACTTGGTACAACTTACGGCGCTCAAGCGCGGCTGGATAATCGGTATTTTCGATGCAGATCGCAAACGTGACCGGTTGGTTCATCATCCATGCACCTCTTCAATCCAGCAAGCACTTGATGTTAATCTCCTTGCGCCCGATCTCCGTCGCTTCATACTAGGGCAATTCAGCACGATGCACTGAACCGTCGGCTAACACAATCGTGGCGATCCTCTTGCGTTTACGCCAGCACGCAGCGCCATAGCGCTTCTGCAACCGCTCGCGTTCGCGAATGCCGGTGTTGCTCGCAATAGGTTCAATGTCATGAATGTCGCTGAGCAAGGTAAAGTGCCTGCGATGATTGGGTCAGGCGCAAGAGATCAACTCAAGCACGTCATCGGCGCTGCCGGCTACAGATAATGATACTGTATCAGGAAGGATCATGTCGAGCATGACCGCAATACAACACGGTGCACCGTACCCGCCGCCCGCCACGCCGGTTGCACGCCGGGGACAATGGTATAAGCTGCTGAACCGACCAAGAGTAGGGTTGTCACACCGGGTATGATAGTACAACAGACCGGTGACATCAAGGCGTTCTTGTGGTTTGGTTTACCGCAGAGGGCACGGAGGAGGCAGAAGAAATAGGCCTCCCTCCGCAGGATATGAACGGCTGCAGGAATAGCCACAAAAAGACGCAAAATACACAAATAAAACACCATACATGTTTGTGCCTTTTGCGTTTCTTTGGAGCTATTTCTGTACCGTATGGAGTGCGACAGTTTGACTGCCGCACTCCATATCTTTCCATACCGCTAAATCTCACGCGGCACACGCGGCAAGATGCCGGTCAACACTTCGTAACTGATTGTGCCCAGCCAGCCAGCGATTTCATCCACCCATATCGCATCATCACCCTGCCCCCCGATGATCGTCACCGTATCGCCGCGCTGTACTCCCGGAATATCAGTGACATCAACCATGATGTAGTCCATGCAGATGCGCCCGACGATGGGGGCGCGACGCCCGCTAATCAGCACCTCGCGCCACGGCGGCGACCGGCGGAGGCCGTCGGCGTAGCCAACCGGGATGGTGGCGATGCGCGCTAGGCGCGGGGTGACGTAGACGCCGCCGTACGAGATCGGTGTTCCGGCGGGGTGGGTGCGCACTTGGGCGACTTCGCTGTAGAAGCTGAGGGCCGGGCGCATGCCGGGCAAGAGCGGCGCATCCGGGCTGGGGGCGAGGCCGTAGCAGGCGAGACCGGGTCGCACCATGTCAAAGCGCGCGGCTGGGAAACGTAACGTGGCGGCGCTGTTGGCAGCATGGACGATTGGCGGACGTAAGCCAGCGCTGGTGATCTCGGTTAGGATGGCTTGAAAGCGGGCCAGTTGTTGGGCGGTTGGCGCAGGATCGGCTTCGTCGGCGCGGGCAAAGTGGGTGTAGAGACCAACCGGCTCGATGCCGGGGCGATCGTGGAGCCGGTGGAGAAACGGGCCTACTTCGGCAGGCGGTAGTCCCAGGCGGGCCATGCCGGTATCGGCTTTGATGTGAACCCGCGCAGGCCGGCCTAGTTCCGCCGCCGCGGCGCTGAGCGTCTGTGCGGTGTCATCGTCAAAGAGCGTGATCATCAGATCAAGCCGGATCGCGTCAGCAGCCTGCCACGGCGGGGTATAGCCTAACACCAGAATCGGCGCGTTGATGCCTTGGGCGCGTAACGTGCGCCCTTCGCCAAGCGTTGCGACAGCCAGCGCTTCCGCTCCGGCAGCTAACGCCGCCCGCGCTACCCGCGCAGCACCGTGACCATACCCATCGCCTTTGAGCACGACCATCAGCGGCACGCCGGCGTGAGCGCGGAGGGCGCGGACGTTATCGGCAATGGCCGATAAGTCGAGATGCACCCACGTCGGGCGGCCCGGATCGCCGATCCGCACGCTGCGCCATGCCGGTTCTTGCCGCACCAGCGAGCGTTCAGGCGGATGATCGGCGGCGAGCAGCGGCGCGATCACCTGTTCGAGCCGTTCACTGGCACCGCCCGACACCAGCACTAGATCGTCATTGCCCCGCTCGGCGGGAAGCACCGCCCGCGCCGCGTCATTGGTGTCCACGACGTGGATGCTCGCCGCTGGATTGGCAAGGCGCGCGGCGTGGGCCATTGTCGCCGCGCCGATTCCCTTAAGCACGAGGTAATCGGCGCTCTGCGCCGCCTGCGCGCCGATTTCGGTCAAGATCGGGGTCGGGTCAATAGCCGGCAGTTCAGTAGGCGTACCCAATACTGCAATCCGTCGCCGCGCCGGCAAAGCGGCCAGTGTTTGCAACGCGGCGCGCATCGCCAACGGCGTGGCATTGAAACTATCGTCGAGGATCGTCTCTCCTTGCGCCCCCGCCAAAGGCCGCAGGCGTCCTGCCGGCGCTTCGAGCTGGGCCAACGCCTGCTGAATCGCCTCCGGCGCCACACCACACACCCGGCCCATTGCTACCGCCGCCAGCGCCGCCGCCACACCGGGAGGGCCAAGCAGCGGGGTGGTGATCGCGAGTTCGCCTTCGCTGCTCTGGGCAATGAACGAGACGCCATCGCGCCGGTAATCAATCGCTGTCGCGCGCAGATCAATCCCGTTCGCGCCGGTGTAGCGGAACGGCTCGGCGGCAATGAGCAGTTGTGCGCCTTGCTCAGCTACCCATGCCGCCATTGCGGGATCGGCAGCTGGCGTGATCACGGCAAGACGGGGCGGAAAAGCAGCCGCAAGCGGGGCAAGATGCTCGCCGGCGAATTCGAGCACCGCATAGCGATCACCGTCGCGCAGGCGGGCGAGCGCAATCGGCAACCCCAACAGCGAATTGAAATTACGCCGGCTTTGAAAAGTAGCGGCCTGCCGGCTCAGCACAGCGGCAATCGCGCGCCGGGCAAGGGTCTTGCCGATCCCGCCGGTCACAGCAATCACAGTGGGCTGCAGCGCGCGCAAGCGGGCACTGGCCCAGCGCAGCAACAACGCCTGCGGATCGGGACAGACGATCACCGTCGCAGCGCCAGCATCGTGGGGAGGGCGGCTGCACAACACCCCCCGCGCACCGGCAGCAATCGCCGCCGGAATATAGTCGTGGCCATCGGCCCGCGCCGTGCGGAGAGCGATAAAACACTCGCCGGCATTGGTCAAACGCGAGTCGTAACTCCAATCGGTGAAGGTATCGGTACACGCCGGGCCGGCTAGCGCGCCGCCGGCGGCAATTAGATCGGCGAGATCAATGGGCATAGCGATGCTCCTGAGGCCAACGAATGCATGTGCCAATATTATTACAAGCCGCTCGCCCGTTTGCCCTTGCGAGCCGCCGCAGCGCAGCAATCCCCCCCCGAGCACGGGAAGGATACCCTGAGCGGTTGGTTCCGCTGAAGCGGGAGATTGCGAGGGCGCGTCTCCGCTTCGTTTATGGCTCAATCAACCTTTGCTATAATACCCGCTATGAGTAATTCATCCGCTACTGCAACTGCAACCCGCACCGGAGTCTCGTGGCTCTGGTTGGTGGTTGCCCTCTTTGCCCACACCGGCTGGGGCGCCTATCCGGTGTTAGCCCGCTATCTCCAGACAATAAGCCACTTGCCGAGTATGGCGATTCTCAGCCTCGGCAACGCGATCGCGCTGCTTGTCTACCTCCCTTTTGCCTACCGCCACGTTGATCGCAAGGTCTGGGTGACGCCGATCATTTGGCTGTTTGCGCTAGTGGTAAGCGTGCGCGCGATGACGAACCTGACTTCGGCGCGCTTTACGCTGGCGATCTATGTGCAACTGATCACGCTGCTCACGCCGTTGATCGTCGCTCTGATGAGCAAGCTCTTCTTCCGTGAGCGGCTGCCGCCATTTACGTTGCCCGCCATCGCGCTCTCGATCGTTGGCTCATTATTGATGATGAGCGGCGATGTCGCCAGCGGTACGGTCTTGCGCTTGACAGCAAGCGATCTGCTTGGCATTGCAATCGCCTTTGTCTCGGCGTGCGCACTGGCGCTCTATATGATACTGGTGCCGCGCGCAACCGGGGTGGGCAAGGTGCGGGCTGAAGCGATGTTGTTGATTCAACTGCTCACGCTGACGGTCACTTGCGGCGCGATGAGTGTGCTCTTGGGCGAGCCATGGCAGCGGTTTGGCGAGATTGGCCCGTACGATTGGGCGGTGTTTGCCGCGTTCGTTGTCTGTGTGTTGTTGGGCGCGAACCTCGGCCAGATTGTGGCCCTGCGCCAACTCGGTGCGCCGCTGGTGAGCAGCACGATGAGTTGGCGGCTGGTGAGTGCGCTGGCGTTGGCTGCCCTGCTGCTTGGCGAGCAGTTGCAGAGTATCTGGCAGGTGCTGGGGGCAGTGATTGTGTTGGTGACGATTACGGTCTATCTGCGCCGGCAGTATCGGGTGTGAGCGGGAAATAGGCCACGGATGTACACGTAGTTTTGGTATAGCAGAGAGCCGCTTATGACGACCACCATCCGCACTTTGTCGGTGACGCCGCTCGATATTCCGCTGCACAGTCCGTTCGGCATTGCCGGCGGCGCGCAAGAGGTGGCCCGCAATCTGTTGGTGATGGTCGAACTAGCGAACGGCATCCGCGGTTATGGGGAAGCGGCCCCCTTCCCGGCATTCAACGGCGAGACGCAGGCCGGCGCGCAGGCGGCGATTGAGTCGGTGCGTTCGGCAGTAGAGGGTGCTGACGTGCGCGAATGGCGGGCCCTTGCGTGCCGGTTGCGCGAGCAGATCGGCAGCTATGGCTCGGCCCGTTGCGCAATCGAGACGGCGGTACTCGATGCGCTCACTCGCCATTACGGGTTGCCGCTGTACGTCTTCTTTGGCGGCACCGGCCATACGCTCGAAACCGATATGACCATCACCACCGGCACGGTCGAAGCGGCGGCGCTGGCTACGCTCGATATTCTTGATCGAGGCATTCGCCAAATCAAGGTCAAGATTGGCGGCAGCGATTTGAGCCACGACTTAGCCCGCATCACGGCTATCCGCGCGATTGCTCCTGACGCACCGTTGATCCTCGATGGCAACGGCGGCTTGACTGCTGAGGCGATGCTCGAATTGCTCGGCGCGTTGCGCTTGCAGCAGATCGTGCCGGCTTTGGTTGAGCAGCCGGTGCCTGCCGATGATTGGGCCGGTATGCGCCAACTGGTGCAGTGGGGCGGCGTTCCCATCGCCGCCGATGAAACGGCTGCCAGCGCGCTGAATGTGTTGCGCATCGCTCACGAGCGAGCGGCGCATGTGATTAACATTAAACTGATGAAGACTGGTGTAGTCGAGGCGCTCGAAATTGCCGCCATTGCCCGCGCTGCCGGGTTAGGGCTGATGATCGGCGGCATGGTTGAGTCGATCCTCACCATGACCATGTCGGCCCACTTCGCCGCCGGTCTAGGCGGCTTCCGCTTCGTCGATCTTGACACGCCCTTCTTCCTTGCCGAGAATCCCTTTGAGGGCGGTTTTAGGCTGTGGGGTGGAACGATTGACCTCAGTCACATCACTGCCGGCCACGGCGTCGAACCGGCGAACCCGTAACGGGTACGTCTCTACAAATTTCCCCTATCTTTCATTGTGCAATTCTGCCATAGCGTTCACCACTGCCAAAGCGTATGCTTGATGTTACATTGACACATCGCATTGATGCCACCTGCGCGTCGCACCGTTGCGGCGGCGGGTGCTTATTGTTTCGGGAGCACGCATGGCAGCACGACTCTTGATTGCTGATGATGAATCGTTGATCCGGATGCACCTGCGTGAGACGTTGCTCGCGCTCGGTTATTTGATCGTTGGTGAAGCGGCGGACGGGCAGCAAGCGGTGGCAATGGCGCGCCAGATGCGGCCTGACTTGGTATTTCTCGATTACAAAATGCCGCATCTTGATGGCTTAGAAGCGGCAACCATCTTGTGCCACGAAGGGTTGGCGCCGGTGATCCTGCTCACAGCCTCGGCGTCGCGGGAATTGGCTGAACGAGCGCGGATGGCCGGCGTCTTTGGCTATTTGACAAAACCCTTCCGCGATGCTGAGTTGATGCCGTTGATTGAGGTGACGCTCGCACGCTGGCAGGTATATCAAGCGCGCCGCAATGAGGTCATCGCATTGCGCGACCGGCTCGAAACCCGCAAGGAGATTGAGCAGGCTAAGGGTGTGCTGATGGATCTGCACGGTCTCAGTGAAGCGGAAGCTTTCCGCCGCATTCAGCAACTGGCGATGCGCAATCGCAAGACGATGCGCGAAGTGGCGCAGGCGATTTTGCTGACCCGCCAGTTGGCAGGTGGATAGGGGCATTTACCGCAGAGAGCGCAGAAGACGCAGAGGAGGGTGGGGGCACAAGCGCGCTTGTATCCCTCCCCACCAAACCCTCTGCGGCTTTGCGTTTCCCAACCTCTGCGCCTTTGCTTCCTCTGCGCCTTCACCTCAATTGCGGTTTGGCAACAAATCCACAGGTCATGGTATCCTGAAGCCGGATCGATCCATTCAGGGAGGAGACCATGCCTGCTGCCTGCCACGCAGTCATTCTGGTTGCCGGCGCCTCTACCCGCACGCGGCCACTGACCGAACATCGTCCTAAGCCATTGATCCCGCTGCTCGGCCAGCCGCTGCTAGCCCATATCCTCGATGAACTGGTTGGGTTGGTGGAACGGGTGACGCTGGTGGTCGGCTATCGAGCCGATCAGATCATCGCCGCATTTGGCGATTCGTATCGCGGGATGGCGCTGCGCTACGTGCATCAAACCGTGATTAACGGTACGGCTGGCGCCTTGCTGGCCGCCGAACCGATTGAAGAACCGTTTTTGTTGCTTTATGGCGATAATTTGATTGACCGCACCGATGTCATTGGCGTGAGCCAGCACCGCTATGCTGTTGCCGGGTTGCGTGTCGCCGATCCGCGTTCGTTTGGCGTGCTCGATGTGCAAGATGGATTGGTGTACCGGATTATCGAGAAGCCGGCCAACCCGCCGGCAGATGCGCTCGCAAACCCCGGCATCTACCATCTTGACGAAGCAGTATTTCCGTTGTTACGCCAAATCATCCCTTCGCCACGCGGCGAACTCGAATTGACCGATTTGATCGCGTTGCTGGCCAATCAGCACCCAGTCGTCTGCCACATCTGCACCGGCCATTGGATTCCAGTCGGCACACCGTGGGAAGCCTTGCTAGCGGCGCGGTTTTTGCTGGCGCGGCTGGCGCAATCGCAGATTGCCCGCACGGCGCGGCTTGATCCGGAGGCGGATATCGAGGGGGTGGTGGTGATTGGCGAGGGCGCGGTGATCGGCCCGCAAGCGAAGATCGTCGGGCCAGCCGTGATCGGCCCGCGGGTGGTGGTCGGGCCGGGGGCATTGATCATCGCGTCGGCGATCGAAGCCGGAGCAACGATTGGCAGTGGGGCAATGATTGGCGGATCGGTGATCGGCAGCGAGGTGATGATTGGCGCTGGCGCGATGATCAGCCATTCGTGGATCGACGACCGGGCGCAAATTGGGCCGCATGCTGTGCTTGCCGCTCGTGAAGATACCAGTGTCCAACCAGTAGCAGTGGTCAACGGCGTGTTGACATTGACCGACATGCGCACCCGCGGCGCGATTGTCGCCGCCGGGGAGGTGGTTACGGCGGGGTAGACGACGCAGGCATCGTCCCCTACACCGGCTAGCCGAACATCTCACCGCCGTGCGGCGCTACCGGGTCGTGTCCGATCACGCCCCGCACGGGGTGCCCCCAAGTGGCCCGGAGCCGCTTGTCCGTGGGATTACGTCGTGTCCGATCACGCCCCGCACGGGGTACCCCTACACTGGTTGGCCGAAGACCTCACCGATAATCTCCTCGATCGGCGGCTCGGCGATGTTGACATCGGCCACCGGTAACTCGGCCAGCAGGCGAGCGCCGATTCGGGTGGTTTCGTGGCGGGCAACCTTCAATTCGACCTCAAGCCCATCGGCGCGTTGCACCTCGCCATAGCGGGCCAACGTCTCGACCGGCACCGGCTCGCTCAACACCAGATGAATGATCTTATGCGGCGCGACCTGCTCGACCATGCTCTGCAAGTTGCCATCGTAGAGCAAGCGTCCGTGATTAATCACAATCACCCGCCGGCAGAGGGCGGTGACGTCGGCCATATAGTGGCTGGTCAGCAACACCGTCGCGCCGTAGCGCCGGTTGTATTCGACGACAAACTCGCGCACGCGGGCCTGCATCGTCACATCGAGGCCGATGGTCGGCTCGTCGAGGAAGAGTACCTTGGGGCGGTGAAGCAAGGCTGCCGCCAATTCGCACTTCATCCGCTCACCTAAACTCAATTTGCGCACCTGCTTATTGAGCAAGTCACCGAGTTCAAGTAGGTCGATCAGCTCATTAAGGGTGCGCCGATACTCGTCAGCGGGCACCTCGAAGATCACCCGATTGACTTCAAAGGTCTCGATCGCCGGCAGATCCCACAGCAGTTGCTGCTTTTGGCCCATCACCAGCGTAATCTGCTTGAGAAACGCGGTCTGACGGTCAAAGGGCGTAAACCCCAGTACCCGCACCTCGCCGGCGGTCGGATGGAGCAGACCAGCCAGCACCTTCAGCGTCGTGGTCTTGCCGGCGCCATTGGGGCCAAGAAACCCGACCATCTCGCCAGAAGCGATCGTGAAGTCAAGCCCGTCCACCGCCTTTACCGTCTCGTACCGCCGGCGCACGAACGCGCGCAGCGAGCCGGCGAGACCAGCCTCTTTGCGATGGACTTGGTAGTATTTGCGCAGGCCGCGCACTTCTATCGACATAGGATACTTTACTTGCTAAACGCAGGGCGACTACAGCTTGCTTTGCTGGTAAGATTGTACTACTCTTTGCGAGCGCAGCAATCTCCTGCCCCCAGCTGTCATTGCGAGCCGCCGCAGGCGGCGAAGCCATCCCCCACGAGCACGGCAGGGATGCCCTGAGCGGTTGCTACCGCTGAAGGAGGAGATTGCTTCGTCGCGCGCCACCCAGCAGAGCTGGGCGCCGCCGCTCCCTCGCAATGACACCGGAACCTGTCATTGCGAGCGCAGCAAAGCCGCTCACCACCCCCGCGTCACGGCCAAAAACCGTTCCGCCACCCGCATCCAGTCGAAGCGGGCAACGTATTCGCGGCCAAACGCGCCATATCGCTGGCGCAGAGCCGGATCGGCCAGTAAGGTAGTTAATGCTGTAGTCAAGGCCGGCACATCACTGGGCGGCACCAAAAGACCCACCTCGCCGTGGGGCACTACTTCGGGGATAGCGGCGGCAGTGGTGGCGACGACTGGCAAGCCGGCGGCCATCGCTTCGAGAAAGACGATACCGAATCCCTCTTGTACGCTGGGCAAACAGAAGAGATCAGCGCGGTAGTACCACGCCTTCACTTTATCATCGTCGGGTACCGCGCCAAGCAAGCGGCAGGCCGATCCCAAGTTCAGTTCGGCGGCCAGCGCGCGCAGGGTATTGTGTTCCGGCCCATCGCCAATGATTACCAGTTCGGCGGCGGGCAAATGCTGCCGCACCTGCGCAAAAGCGCGGATCAGGTCGGCGATGTGCTTGCGCGGATATTGGCGAGCTACGCAGAGAATGGTCTGGCCGGCGCCACGAGGCGGCGGCAGCGGCCATGTCGCCAGATCGATCCCTTCCGGCACCAGCCGGATGCGCTCGGCTGGCACGCCGTAGTGGTGCTGGATGCTGCGCCGGCAATAGTCGCTGGTGGTGATGACCAATGGCGCGCGACGGGCATTGATCCGCTCTAGCCGCGAGAGCAGCCAGAGCAAGCGGCGCACATTGCCGCGCTCGTGTTGCAGCTCTTCGGCAATGACCCCCTTCACACTGCACACATACGGCGTGGTGACGCGCCCCGCCACCAATACGCCGTCGATATCTACACCAACAATCAAGTCGTAGGGCAAGGCGCGCAGGAGTGCAGGAACGTACAGATTAAACAATAGCCGGCGCAGGGTGAGGTTTGGCGGCCATGCCACCGGCGGGGCAATGCGGGCAATGTGATGGCCATGAGCGCGGAGGGCGCGGCCCAAGCCGCCGATGGCAGCGGCGGTGCCGCTGCCTTCAGCTACCTGCTGGAGCCACGAGTCGAGAAACGCGATGCGCATGGAGTCTCCGAATGCAAGAAAGATACCGTTTCTATCATAATCCAAAGTGGGGAAATTGTCTGATACAATACGGCCACTGTACGCGTTCGCCCCTCTCAACATCCCCTGCTAGAGTTGAGGAGCGGACAGAATGTATGAACTAAAATAGCCCGCTTATCGCTGGCCCTTCAGGGCTGGGCTAGGCTGACGAAGCCCGCTGCGCGGGCTGCTGGCCCTCACCTCCTCCCGCCTCACGGCAAGAGAGGGAGAGCCACTGGATAACGGGCAAGGTATTGCGGAAGCGGAATGCAGCAGCGTCCCACTCCCGCGTTCGTAGGAAAGGGGCTAGGGGTGAGGGGACACCGGCGAAGGACTGGCAGCCAGCAATGGTATGTTTGCCTTTGCACGCTGTTCGCGCCCTGTCCTCATGATGTGTACCCTCATGTCATTGCGAGGGCGCGCAGCGCCCGAAGCAATCTCCCGCTTTTGCGGGAAGAATGCCTGTACGGACTACATAGGACTCCCCTCTCCCACGTTAGTAGGAGAGGGGCTGGGGTTGAGAGGACACCGGCAATACAATCGCCCTTACATTGACAGAAACCATCCTATGCCAGCCAAATTCGCCGTCTTAATGCGCGCGGCATGGGCCGATGCGCTCGCCTACCGCGCCCAACTCTTCATCTGGGTTATCACCGGTATGCTACCGCTGATCATGCTGGCCGTCTGGCGCACGCTAGCCGGTGATGGCGTGATCGGCGGCTACGCCAGCGATGATTTCGTCGCCTATTTTGTCGGTGCGCTCTGCATTCGCCAACTGACCGGGGTCTGGATCATCTGGGATATGGAGCGCGACATCCGCTTGGGTGAACTATCGCCGCACCTCTTGCGCCCGGTGCATCCGCTCTGGCGCTATCTGGCAATGGCGCTGGCCGACAAACCGCTACGCCTGATCATGGTGGCACCGATCGCGCTGATCGCCGCTATGATCGCTCCCGGTGCCATCCCCCGGCCCGATCCGCTCAGTTTGGCCTTCTTGCCGCTCGCGATCGCACTGGCGTTTACGGTCTACTTCCTCAACCAGTGCTGCATCGGCGTACTCAGTTTTTGGTGGACACAGGTGCTGGCGTTGCAAGATTTTTGGTTTGGGGTGTACACCTTCAGCAGCGGCTACCTAATTCCGCTCGACCTGTTGCCGCCGCCGGTAACGGCAGTGTTGGCATGGCTGCCGTTCCGCGCCATGCTGGCCTTCCCGCTAGAGCTGCTGTTGGGCCGGCTCGAACCGGCGGCAATTGCGTGGGGGTTTGCGCACCAGATCGGGTGGACAGTGCTGTTGGGGTTGTTGCTGCGCTGGTTGTGGCGCGAAGGGGTGTCACGCTACAGTGCGGTAGGGGCGTAATTCACTTGAGTGAATAGCCTCGAAAAGACACAAAACACTCAAACTCCTCTTTGTTTTTGCGGCGTTTGCGGCTTTGCGCGGCTATTCCTTCTTGTACATTGGTGATGGGTGAAATAGCCACGAAGCGACACAAAACGCTCAAACTTCTCCTTGTTTTTGCGGCGTTTGCGGCTGTTCGTGGCTATTCCGCCTTGACGCGCCGCCCGCTTCGCGCTACCATGTCAACCGGTTAGATAGCCAAAGCGCCGACGAGGACGAGTAACCCGGTTCCGGCCACAGGGAGGGCACGCCGCGACTGAGAGCGTGTCTGGCGATGGGCCCGGTGAAAACCCCCTCCGAGCGGCTCCCGGAACACTATACGCTAGTATGGGAGCACGGGATTCGCCCGTTATCGCGACTAATGAGGCGTAACGCCATTGTTTGGCGTTGCGTAAACACAGGGTGGAACCACGAAGCAGCTCTTCGTCCCCGTGCGGACGGAGAGCTGTTTGAGTTATGACGCCTGCAAGGAGGAGTTGATATGCGTTCTTCCGCGCGCCGGCAACCGGCGCGACGCCGTGAGGCGAGCGGGTGCGCCGGCCAGTTGGCCCGGCTTGGGGTGGGGTTGGTGGTGATTGCCGCACTCTACTTGCTGCTGGCCCGTCCCCAACTCAGCACTGCACTCGGTCGCAGCATCGCCGACCTGCTCGCACCACCTGCTGCAACGGCCAACGCGCCGTTGCCCGACTTGATCGCTGCGTTGCCAGCTGGCGAAGTGACGGTCAGTGAAGCAGAGATCAACGGCTACCTCGCCGGGATCGACGCAGTGTTGCCGGTTGAAACCGCCAGTGTGCAGTTGGTCGCCGATCGCGCCATTGTAACGGTGCATGCTTATGGAATGACCAGTGTAGTCAGCACGAGCCTGACGGTGCGCGATGGCCGGGTGGCGGCAGTCGATCCGCAGATCGAGGGGCCGCTGGCGGCGCTGGTTTCGGTCAATGATCTGACCACTGCCCTCAACGAACGGCTCAATGCCGAGTTGCTCCGGCAGGGCCGCCAAATTGTCGCGGCGCGGATTGATAATGGTATGCTAACGATTGTGTTGAGGTAAAGGAGTTCAACCATGCCGGTCGATCCCAAGAGCGATCCGTACTACCGTCTGCGCCATTCGTTGGCCCACGTCATGGCGCAGGCTGTGCTTGAAATCTTTCCTGACGGTAAAGTGGCTATCGGGCCGCCGATTGAGAATGGCTTTTACTACGATTTTGACCTGCCCCGCCCGTTGACGCCGGAAGATCTGACCGAGATCGAACAGCGGATGAAGCGGATTATTGCCGGGAATCATCCGTTTATCTACCGCGAGGTCAGCGCCGAAGAGGCCCGCCAGCTCTTTGCCAATCAGCCCTACAAGCTCGAATTAATCGAGGGGCTGGCGAAGGGGTTGGACGAATATGGCGAGACCCATCACGGCGATACGGTCATCTCGACCTACCGCCAAGATACGTTCGAGGATCTCTGCCGCGGGCCGCACCTCAACCATACCGGCGAGATCAATCCCGAAGCGTTTAAGCTGATGAGCATCGCTGGCGCGTATTGGCGCGGCGATGAGAAGAATCGCCAGTTGCAGCGCATTTACGGCACTGGCTGGAACACCAAAGAAGAGCTGGAAGCCTATCTGCACCAGTTGGAAGAGGCGCGCAAGCGCGACCATCGCCGTCTGGGCAAGGAATTGGGCCTGTTCTTCTTCTCTGACGACATTGGCCCCGGTTTGCCCATCTTTACCCCCAAAGGCGAGATCATCCGGCACGAGATGGAAAAGTTCGTGCGCGAGGTGCAGACCCGCTACGGCTACCAGCACGTCTGGACGGGCAATGTGGTGAAGGAGCAGCTTTACCGCAAGTCGGGCCACTACGACAACTATCGCGACAGCATGTTCCCGCCGATGGTTGAAAGCGAGGATCTGGTCTTCCGGCTGAAGCCGATGAACTGCCCTAGCCACATGACCCTCTACAACCAACTGGGCGTGATCAGCTATCGTGATCTGCCGCTGCGCTTCGCCGAGTTTGCCACCCTCTACCGCTACGAAGATAGCGGGGCATTAAGCGGGCTGACGCGAGTGCGGGCCTTGACCCAAGACGATTGCCATATCTTTTGCCGGCCCGACCAGATTCAAGAGGAATTTAGCCTTGCCCTGCAAGTGATCCGCGAGGTGTTGGGAACTTACAAGTTCACCGATTACAAGGTGCGCTTGTCGCTGCGCGGCAAAGAGGGCAAGTACGTGCAAGACGACGAAAAGTGGGAGCAGGCGACCGCTGCCTTGCGCGCGGCGCTGGAAGCCAACGGCGTCGAGTATTTTGAAGCCGAGGGCGAAGCGGCCTTCTACGGCCCGAAAGCCGACTTCTTGGCCCGCGATGTATTGGGGCGCGAGTGGCAATTGAGCACGATCCAAGTCGATTTCATCCAGCCGGCCCACTTGGGTTGCGAGTACATCGGCGAAGACGACAAGCCACACACGCCGGTCGTCTTGCACCGCGCCGTCACCGGCACCACCGAGCGGTTTATGGGGGTCTTGATCGAGCACTACGGCGGCGCGTTCCCGCTCTGGCTGGCCCCAGTGCAGGCAGTCGTCATTCCGATTACCGACAAACAGATGGAGTACGCGCGCAAGGTGCGCCAGCGCCTCTTCGCTGCCGGCTTGCGGGTAGAGCTCGACGACAACCGCGATCGTATGCAAGGGAAGATCCGGCGGGCACAGTTGCAGAAGATACCTTATATGCTTATAATCGGCGCCAGAGAGGAAGCTGCTGATGCTGTCGCCGTCCGTACTCGCACCGGTGAGGATCTTGGCGCAATGCCGGTCGATGCCTTCTTGGCCCGCGCATTGGAAGAGATCCGCACCCGCAGGTAGGTCGCAGGCGTAAGAGCAAGCGAGTGATTCACCCCTCTCCCTACTTGTGGAGAGAGGTAAAGTGGGGAGCGAGCGATGCGCAAGTGGTTGAGAGCACCCGCTTCACCGACAGGTTCTACCCATCCTGACAAGTTGAGGAGCACGCCGATGACCGTTGAGAACGACGCGATCGCTGAGGTCGCGCGCCGCTTCGCCGAGTCGATCCACGCCGAACGTGCCGCCACGCTCGAGGCGCTAGCCTCCGAACGTGAAGCCGCCCAACGCCTCTTGGCCGCGTTGCGCCGCGAACACGAACGCCAAACCGCTTCGGCCACCGGCGCGTTTATCGCCGGTTTGCTCATCGGCGCTGCCGTCGGGGTCGCAGCGGTCGCGCTGCTCAACCCGCGCTCGGGCCGCGACCTTCGCCAGACGCTCGCTGCCCGCGCCAGCGTCACCCGCCAGTCATTCGCTGAACGATTGCGCACCGCGATCGCCGCCGGCCAGCGCGCCGCCGCCGAACGCGAACAAGAGCTGTGGCGCGAGTATCGCAAGCGGATCAACGAACCGCCATCGTCCGATCCATCAACGACGCCGTAAGGGCGATGCACGCGTCGCGCCCGCGTCGCGCCCGCGTCGCCCCATGAGGAGATTTATGGACGCCGAAATCATCGCGATCGGCTCAGAGCTACTGCTAGGCGTCACCATCGACACCAACAGCGCCTACCTTGCCCGCCAACTGGCCGCTGCCGGCGTGAATGTCTACCGCAAGACGGTGATCGGCGATAACGCCAAACGGATCGAGCAGGCGGTGCGCGAGGCACTCGACCGGGCCGATCTGGTTATCTGCACCGGCGGGCTTGGCCCGACCCTCGATGATGTGACCCGCGAAGCGGTGGCGGCGGCGTTCGATCGCCCGCTTGAGTTCCATCAAGAACTACTCGACCAGATCGCCGCGCGCTTTGCCGCGATGAACCGCCCGATGAGCGAGAGCAACCGGCGGCAGGCATACGTACCGGCAGGCGCGCGCGTGATCCCCAACCCGCGCGGCACCGCCCCAGCCTTTCTCGTCGAAGACGCACGCGGCACGGTGATCGTGTTGCCCGGCGTGCCGAGCGAAATGCGCTATCTGTTCGAGACGGCGGTGATTCCCTATTTGCGGGAGGAACGAGGCATCACCACCGTGATCCTTGTCCGCACCCTTCACGCGGTTGGCTTGGGCGAGAGTGTGATCGGCGAGCGGATTGCCGATCTCATGCAGCAGGCCAATCCGAGCGTCGGCATTTCGGCCAAGCGAGCGCGCTACGAATTGCGCATTGGCGCTCGCGCCGAAAGCCAAGCCGAAGCCGAAGCGCTGATCGCCCAAACCGAGGCGATTATCCGCGAGCGCCTCGGCCAATACCTGCTCGGCGCCGAAGAGTTGCCGGTGGTTGTGGCCCGCTTACTGCGCGAACGAAACCTCACGCTGGCACTGTACGAAGGGATCATCCAAGCGCCGGTGTTGCATGCCCTGCTCGCCACGCCGGAGATCGAGCAGCGGTTGCGCGGGGTCGAAATCCACCCGCTTGACCGGCCAGCCGACGAGCAAGCCGCGTCGGATTTAGCTGCTGCCGGCGCGTCTACGGTGGCCGACCACTGGCAGAGCGATCTAGCGTTGGGTGTACAACCGGCTAGCATACTTAATGAACAGGGCTTTACGGCGGTGGCCTTTGCGCTAGTGACGCCAAACGGCGAACGGCGCTTGACCCGCCCCTTCGACCTGCGCTCAGCCGAGGGCCGCGAGTTTATCGGCACGGCGGCGCTCGATCTATTGCGCCGCTATCTGGCCGAGGAGCCGGAGTAGTGTACGCACCGTTGCCTTCGCCAACCACATTACCGGCTGCTGTTGCGCTGATCTGGCGCGATCCGGCGTGGTGGCGCAAATGCTTGCTCCACGGTGCGCTGGCGATGACGATTATCGGCTTGCCGCTGGCCGTGGGCTTCATCATGGAGAGCTACGACAATACCCGGCGTGGCTTTCCCATTCCGCTGCCGCCGTGGCGTGATCGGACGCTGCGCGCCCTGACCGGCATTTGTGCCTTGTTGATCGATCTCGCCTTCTTTGTGTTGCCGCTCATGGTTGGCGGCTTGGCGCTGGGTTGCAGCGGCTTGGCGCTCGTGTTGGCGGCGCAGACCGCGCTGCTTGAGCCGATCACCGCCAGTATTGTGGCACTAATAGGATTGGTCTGGCTGTGCTTTTTGCTGATCGGCGTTGCACCGGTTGGCCGGCTCATCTTCGCCGAAGAGGGCCAGATCGAGCGCACCCTCAGCATCGAGACGGTGCGGCGCGCCTTGCAGCCGCCTTACCGGGTACACTTTTGGCGCGCGCGCTGGGCTAGTCTGGCGGCGTATCTGCCGGCAGCGATGATTGCCGCCCTGACTGGTTGGTTGATCACGACCAATGCTCCATTTTTGCTCATCATCCTTACCGGCTGGCTCTTGTGCAGCGCCGGCGTCTTCGCCCAACTGGCCGGCGCGCAACTGTACGTTGCCGCCGAACGGCAGGCCCAACGGGAGCTGCACGCATAACCGGCTCGATTATGGTACAGTAGGGTTGTTGTGCGAACGCGGTAGGTACACGCTGATCGGTCTTTCACTGAAGTGGGAGATTGCTTCGGGCGCTGGGCACCCTCGCAATGACAAAGGGAGCTGTGCGCCACCATCGCCGATGTCATTGTGAGCCGCGCTCCGCGCAGCGAAGCAATCCCCAATGGGAGCGATCGGCTCAGGCATTCTGGTATGCTGGCGGGAAGATTGGTGCGGGGACGCGAGCAGCCCACTGTGCTGACTATTCGCTTCCCCGCCTGTGAAGCACAAAGACGTAAACCGCGGCAGTTGATGGTGATGACCCTGCGCGCCCTGTGCGATAACAATACCGGAGCGCCTGCATGAATCTGACTCGCGCCTTTAGCTTTGTGTTCGATGACCCTGATTGGTGGCAAGTGATCGTCGTGGTCGGCCTGTTGCAACTGGTGCCAATTATCGGCCAGATTGCCGCATTGGGGTGTATCTTGTATACTGCCCGCGCCGTCGCTAACGGAAGCGACCGTCCACTCCCGCGGCTTAACCAGTTCGGCGCTGTCTTCAGTGAGGGATTGTACGGCGCGTTCATCTATATCGTCTACTACCTGCCCATGTTTTTGATCATGTGTCTCTTTATGTGCCTGATCGTGGGGGTGGTGGTTGCAACCGGCAATAATGAACCGCCGATCGGTATCTTGATCGGTTTGGTGCTTTGCCTGAATCTCCTGCTGGTGCCGTTGGTGCTGATTACCCAACCGTTGCTGATCGTGGGCAGCGGTCGCTACATACAGACCGGTTCTGCCGGCGCGGCATTGCAGTTGGGTGAGGTGTTTGCGCTGCTGCGGCGCAATCCGGCTGAGTGGCTGGTGCTATGGCTGCTCTCGATCTTGTGCAATTTCGTCGCTGGCCTTGGCGCCATCATCGTGTTCTTTGGCATATTATTCACAATCGCTTATGCCGCGCTCGTCTTCGGCCACCTACTAGGGCAAACCGTTCGTCAGGTTTCGTCACCGTCGTCGTTGTCGTAAGAGGAGGAGGCTATGGCGCTCCGTGATCTCATCGAACCGCGAGAACTCCTCTACCCCTCGAATCTGCTCACGATCAGCCGGTTGCTGCTCTTGCCGGCGACGATCTACTATATGCAGCGCACCGATCGGCGCGAACGGGCATTACTGTTGCTCGCGATTACAATGATTACCGACGCGCTCGATGGCCCGATTGCCCGCCGGCGCGGCGAAGTCTCGAAGCTAGGCCAGATTCTTGATCCGATTGCCGATAAGGCGCTGATCGATTCAGCCGCGGTGATGCTCTCACGCACCCGCGGGTTTCCGTGGTGGGCTACTGGGTTGCTTATCTTCCGCGATGTCGGGATTCTGCTGGCGGGCTTGATTGTGCTGCGCCGGAAGGCACAGATTACCACCGCCGAGAGCAGCGGTAAGCTCACGACGCTGGCCATGACGATCGTCGCCCTGCTCTATCTAGCCGGCGGCCCGCGGTGGGGCAAACCGGCGCTCTACGCGGCGTTGGTGCCGTTTAGCTTGTCGTTTGTGCAGTATGGATGGCGCTTTATCCAGATTATGCGCGACGAGCCGGGCGATGCTGAACGCAAAGACGCAATGTAACTCATTGCGCCTTTGCGTTTATCGTTAGCGCGCCACTTTCGTGGCGAACAGCTTGTGGAACTTGGCCACTTTGGGCGCAACCACAAATTGGCAGTAGGGCTGATAGGGGTTGCGAGCAAAGTACTCTTGATGATAGTCCTCGGCAGGGTAGAAGGTAGTGGCCGGCACGATCTCGGTCACGATCGGATCGCGAAATACTCGCTGCTCGCTCCATTCACGCACTAATTGCTCGGCAATCTGCCGCTGCTCGTCCGAATGGTAGAAGATCGCCGAGCGGTACTGTGTGCCGACATCAGCCCCCTGCCGGTTGAGCGTGGTCGGGTCGTGAATGCTGAAGAAGATTTCGAGCAGTTCGCGATAGCTGATTTGGCTGGGGTCAAAGCGAATTTGCACCGCTTCGGCGTGGCCGGTATTGCCATCGCACACCTGCCGGTAGGTCGGGTTGGGGACGTGGCCGCCAGTGTAGCCTGAGACCACATCTTGCACGCCGATCACCTGATCGTAGACCGCTTCGAGGCACCAGAAGCAACCGCCGGCCAGGGTGGCCGTTTCGAGAGTCATACCAGTCTCCTTCTCATGAAATGTGCTACTCTCTCTGTAGTCTACCGCAGGTTGGCGGTTGGTGGGAGGATTACAACGGATTGTACCGGTTCATCGCCACGATCAAGCCCTCGCCCAACACCACTTCAACCGCATCAGCGATGCGCGCCAGCAAATCAGGCAGCGCCGCCTCTTCTTCCGGCGTAAACCGGCTCAACACATAATCGGCGACGTTCATCTTGCCCGGCGGCTGGCCAATGCCCACCCGCAGCCGGGGGAATTCGGTCGTACCCAATTGGCCGACGATCGAGCGCATACCGTTATGGGTGCCGGCGCTGCCCCGCTCGCGCAGCCGCAGTTTGGCGAACGGCAGATCGAGATCGTCGTAGATCACCAGCAATTCGCGCGCCGGGTCGATTTTGTACCAATTGCGCAACGCCGACACCGCTTGCCCGCTCAGGTTCATATAGGTCTGCGGTTTGACCAGCGCCACCCGCTGCCCGCGAATGTTGACCTCGGCAATCTCGCTGTTGGCGCGCTGATTACGAAATGTTAGCCCATAGCGTTCGGCCAGCGTTTCGACGCTGCGAAAGCCGATATTATGCCGGGTGCGCGCATACCGCTCACCTGGATTGCCCAACCCAACAATTAACCACATCGCTCATCCCTCTTGTACGGGCACAGTGCCCCATCCAACCGGGCACAGCACGCTGTGCCCCTACAGGTTTTCGCCATCGCGCCATGGTAGAAGCGGTTACGCTGCCCGTCAACCCGCTTGACGAAATGCCGTTTCCGGCGAACATGGCTGCAATTGCTTTGATTCGATAAGGATGTGTTATGGCCGCTCCGACCCTCTCGCTGCCGTTGCCCACTCTCGCCGAGCAGTTTCTGCTCCGACGCGATATGACCTTTCTCAACCACGGCAGTTTTGGCGCTTGCCCGCGTCCGGTGTTCGACACCTTCCAACAATGGCAACGCACCCTCGAATCTCAACCGGTCGAGTTTCTCGGTCGCCGGTTGCCCGATTTGCTGCGCCAAGCGCGCGCCCAGTTGGCGGCGTTCATCGACGCGCCGGCAGAGGATCTGGTCTTTGTGCCGAATGTGACCTACGCGCTCAATATCGTTGCCCGCTCGATCGCGTTGCAACCGGGTGATGAGGTGTTGGGCATCACCCACGAGTACGGCGCGATTGAACGCACGTGGCGCTATGTGTGTTTGCAACGCGGCGCAACGTATGTCAACCAGCCGGTTGAGCTGCCGGTGGCGACGCCTGATGAGATTGTCGAACAGATCTGGCGGGGTGTGACGCCGCGCACCCGCGTGATATTGCTGAGCCATATCACGTCGCCGACCGCAATCATCATGCCGGTGGCCGACATCTGCCGGCGGGCGCGCGCCGCCGGGATCCTCAGCGTGATCGATGGCGCACATGCTCCCGGCCAGATCGATCTTAATCTCGCCGAGCTAGGGGCCGATTTTTACGGCGGCAATTGCCACAAATGGTTGTGCGCGCCGAAAGGGGCCGGCTTTCTCTACGTCCGTCCCGAACACCAAGCCAGCCTTGAGCCGCTGGTGGTGAGTTGGGGCTGGCAACCGCCCGATCCGCTGCAAGGCAGTTTTCTGGCTTACCCGGAAGGCTGCCCGCTCCAAGCCTACTACGAGTGGATGGGCACCGATGATCCATCGGCGTTTCTCGCTGTGCCGGTAGCGATCGATTTTCAGCGCCAACATCACTGGCCGGCAGTGCAGCAGGCGTGCCACGAGCTGTTGCAAGCCGCTTCCCAGCAGATACTGGCGCTGAGCGGCTTGCCGCCGCTGACTCCCGACAACGAAGGTTGGTGGGTGCAAATGCGCGCGCTGCCCTTGCCACCGTGCGATCCGGCGCAGGTGCAGGCCCGCCTGTGGCGCGAGTGGCGGGTCGAAGTGCCGTGTTTCAACTGGGAAGGCCGCCCGTTGATCCGGGTTTCGGTGCAGGCGTATAATGCCCCGGCAGATATTGAGCGGCTGGTGGCGGGGTTACGGGCGGTGTTGTGAATGTTTGGGGGAAGTTGACCCCACCCCTCGCCCCTCAACCGGCTGGGGGAGGGGAAGAGCCTGCTCCCTCCCCCAGCGGGGTTGAGGGGCGGACAGAACGTGTGATCGATCTCAACCGTTGATCGCTGTGCAATACCTCAACGCTCGGTACTACGCTCCTATCTCCCGCTGTCAGGTGGGAGAGGGGCTGAGGGTGAGGACCAGCAGCCCGCTGCGGGAGGAGAAGGACTTGCTCCCTCCCCCGCCGGAAGAGGGTAAGGTGGGCTAGTACCGCCGAGGATTGTCTAACCAACCGCACCCTTTCGCATACCTTGTGTGCAATGCAGTAACATGCAAACCTATGATCGAACTCGACCGTGTCACCTACACCTACCCCGGCGCCAGCGCGCCGATCTTGCGTGATCTGAGCGTGCAGATCGCCGATGGCGAATTTTTGCTCGTCTGCGGGCCGAGCGGCGCCGGCAAGAGCACCCTTTTGCGCCTGTTCAATGGTCTCGTTCCCCACTTTTACGGCGGGCGGCTCGGCGGACGGGTGCGGGTGTGGGGGCGCGATACACTAGCCTGCCAGCCGCGCGATCTGGCCGATCTGGTCGGTTTTGTGGTGCAAGACCCTGAAAGCCAGTTTGTCGTCGAGCGGGTCGAAGACGAGATCGTCTTCGCGATGGAGAATCTGGGGGTGCCGCCAGCGGTGATGCGCCGGCGGGTGGAAGAGGTGCTTGACCAGTTGGCAATTGCCCATCTGCGCCATCGCCACGTCGCCACCCTGAGCGGCGGCGAGCAGCAACGGGTGGCGATTGCCGCCGCACTCGCCGCCCAACCACGTGCGCTGGTGCTCGATGAACCAACCAGCCAGCTCGATCCGCACGGTGCAGAAGAGGTCTTGACCGCGCTGCAAAAACTCAATGCCGACCTCGGCATTACTATCGTGCTGTGCGAGCACCGGCTCGAACGGGTGGTACAATACGCTGACCGCATCCTCTACCTCGCGCCGGGTGGCAGGGTTGAAGTGGGTACGCCGCGCGAGGTGCTGGCGCGCATCGAGCTGCGCCCGCCGCTGCAACAATTGGGTGCAGCGTTAGGTTGGGAACCCCTGCCGCTGACGATCAAAGAGGGCCGGCGCTTTGTGCCGGTCGATCTACCCGCTTCATCACCATCTGTCCCCATATCGCCGGACAATCCGCCGTTAGCCCGCTTGCGCAACGTCACGGTGCAATACGGCCAGCACGAGGCGCTCTACCGGGTGAACCTCGATCTGCCGCGCGGCGCGTTAATTGCCTTGATGGGCCGCAATGGCAGCGGTAAGAGCACATTGCTCAAGACGCTGATCGGATTGGTGCGGCCCGTTGAAGGGAAGATCGAAGTGGAAGGTCGCGATATTGCCCCCATTCCGGTAGAAGAGTTAGCCCGCCGGGTGGCGTATGTGCCGCAAGACCCGCGCAGTATGCTCTTTCACGACACCCTGCGCGAAGAGGTGGTGTTTAGCTTGCGCGGGCGCGGGTTGCGGCCATCGCCCACCGCTATCGCTGATGCCTTGACGCGCTTTGGCATCAACCATCTGGCCGAGCGCTATCCGCGTGATCTCAGTGGCGGCGAAGCGCAGCGAGCGGCGTTGGCCGCCGGTTTGGCCGGCGATCCGCTGCTCATCTTGCTCGATGAACCGACCCGCGGCCTTGATTATCACGCCAAAGCCGGCTTGATCACCATGTTGCGCCGCTTGTGCGACGAAGGCCGCACGGTGGTGATGGCAACCCACGATGTCGAGCTAGCCGCCGCGTGTGCTGATCGGGTGGTGTTGCTCGGCGAAGGTGAGGTAGTGGTCGAAGGCCCGGCGACCGAATTGCTCGGCAACAGCCTGATCTTCTCATCACAGGTTGCCAAACTCTTCCCCGGTCGCGGCTGGCTGACCGTCGCGCAGGCCTTGGCTGGCTTGCGCGGGGAAGAGCGCAAATAGACACCGCTGTGGGTGCAGGGAGAGGAATAGCCACCAAGAGCCACAAAAGACGCAAAGCAAGCAAAGACGCAGAGCAGTCAAACGCAAAGGACGCAAGGATGGTTGGTATGGCGATCATCCTCCGCGTCTCGGTGGTAAAAAACGTACCCCCTCTCCCGCCGTCAGGTGGGAGAGGGGGGCCGGGGGTGAGGGCGCCGAGAAGAATAGCCCCAAAGACACACACACGATGCAAAAAATCGTATGGTTTCTTGTGCCTTTTGTGTCTTTTCTTGGCTATTCTACCCACGCAGCGGGCTTCCTACCCCAAGCCCAGCCCTTCAGGGTCGGGGTCCCTGCATAGCTGAGCCGGTTTGTTTCGCTATCGTGGGAGAGACAACCGGCGCCTCACTCTGCGGCTTGGCGTTCCACCCCTCTGCGTTCTCTGCGGCTTGGCGTTCCACCCCTCTGCGCCGCTACGCACCCACCATCGCCGTATTCGCCAACAGCGCCTTCACCCCGGCTTGCAGAGTAGCAAACGAGCGCATCCCATTCCACGTCGATCCGGTGTGGATCATCACCGCGGCCATATCGGGCCGGATGCCGCACAGCGCCACCTGCGCCCCCATCAAGCGCGCCCCGTCGCTCAGTTGGCGCAAGGCGCGGGCAAGGTCTTGATCAAAAACGGTCAGACCAGTGAGATCAACCAGTACCGTGCGCACATTGCGTTCGGCAATTTTCGGCAGAGTCAGGTCAATGAACGTCTGGCAACGGTCAGGATCAAACGCTCCGATCAGCGGCACGAGCAACACGGTTTCACTTAACGGGATGATCGGCAAGGTCAGCCGGCGCAACAACGCATCGCGCTGCTGCAACTCGGCCAGCGACCGCTCAAGTTCAGCGGTGCGTTCGGCCAGCGCCGCTCGTGACGTGAGCAACTCGGCTTGCTGCCGCTCCGAGCGGGTAACGTCACGCAGCAGCACCACGCTTGAGGTACCCTGTTCATCGCTGATCGCAACTTCCGAAGCCAGTATGATCTTGCCATCGGCCGCGCGCGCAAACCGGCGCCGGCCCCGCTCTTGATCCTCAGCCATCGTTTGCTCGTGAAAGCCACTCTCGGCCAGCACGTGCTCGAACGCCTGTCCATCTCCTGCGCAAGCGGGCATGATCCGCTGCGCCGCGCGATTAGCAAAGCGCACATGACGGTTGGCGTCGAGGATCAGCACACCGTCGGGCAGGTTCTCGACCGCGGCTTGCAACGCAATTTGCGAGGGACGAAAGACGCCGTAGCGAATAACGACCCAACCAAATACCACATGAAGCGGTAAGAGACTGACGTAGGTCAGTGTTACCATGCCTAATTCGCGAAAGACGAAACCTGTCACTAAGGTCAATGCCGCTCCCGCCGTTAACCAAAGTGCAAGGCTGCGCATTTTGGGATGCTGCACGGCAATCGTCACCAACATAACAATCGGGACAATCACGCAACCGATGATGTACAGTATCAGCGCAGACCAGAACAACGGCCCGCGCACAAAACTCAAGCGACCAATCTCTTCCCGAAAAACATCGCCGCCGACCAGACCGAAGCTGCCATACCAATCGATCGCGAGAAAGACCGCCATCACGACGTATGGCGCAATGGCGGCCCAACGCACCACTGGTTGGCGGTAGCGATGGGGCATAAAAACGATCATGATGAGCCAAACAAACAAGCCAAAAATAGCTGCCAACAACGAGATGAGCAGCCCGGAGAGCAGCCGGATCTCGGTGGAATTGCGGCTAGTATATCGTACGGCGCCGGCAATACTCAGCACCAGTGAACCAGATGTAAACAGTGTAAACAGCCGATTCGCGGTTGCTTGCCAATCTTGCAGCAAGACATACACAATACTGGCAGTGAGGATAATGATAGTGAACAAGCTGAAGAGCAGTTCCATGCGCGCATCCCCTTGCAGTGCATTGCATCGGAGTCGTCTTGCCGGCTGAAGGTGACGTGATCGTTGAATGATGTTGCTGCGCAGCAACAAGGGCTCATACGAGGAGTGTTGTTGTGTGTAATGACAATTATGACTGGTACCAAACGTCTTGTCAAAAAACCCGTGATTGACGCCCTCCTCCAACCTGTTCTGATGGCTCGGCTACTGTTGCGCAATCCTTACGTCAAAAGCTTGCTGACCTTTGGATTGATACCGGTTATCGGGTGGAATCGTACATCCCGCGATACACCCCATAAAACGCATACACTGCCCACACATAGTTGCGCGTTTCGCTAAAATCGATCGTTTCGACAAAGCGGTCAGGATCGGCGACCACATTGCCGCCGGCCCAGCGTTGCGCGTTGCCGAGGCCGCCGTTGTAGGCGGCCAATGCCCCGTGCAGGCTGCCGTTCATGTCTCGGATTCGGCGGCCGAGGTAGAACGCGCCGAAGCGAATGCTGAGGTAGGGCCGGTAGAGCTGGTCGAGCTGAAAGTCGTTGACGCCGAGGTTTTGAGCAATGCCGCGCCCGGTGTCGGGCATAATTTGGGCTAAGCCGCGCGCGCCAACCCACGAGGTCGCCGCCGGGTTGAAGAGGCTCTCTTGGCGGATGAGTGCGTAGAATAAGAGCGGATCGACGCCAAATGTGGCTGCTTCCCGCTGCACAAGTTCAGGGTACGGCGTCGGGAACCGCAGGCGGAGCAGCGCAGGCGGGGGCGGGTTCGCTGCCGGCGGCGCTATCCGCGCCAACCGTTCGGCGGCGAGCAGCGCCGGGTAGGTTGCTCCGGCCTGATAAGCATGCTGGGCCAGATCGAGCAAGCGCAGCGGTTCCTCGCCTGCTTGCCGCAACCCATCAAGCCATTCGCTATCGGCCTCGTTGTACAAGCCCACTTCCCGCAAGAGGCGCGCTCGTTCGGCCACGCTCGCCAGTGACGATTGACCCTCGCTCGCGCTCCAGCTTTGCACCCATTCAGCGAGCGCAACCCAATCGGCGGAATCGATCAGTGCGCTCATGGGGATCGGGCCGCTGGGAATCTCTCCCAACTCTTCAACGGCCCGCGCGGCGTAGTAGCTGTCTGGCGCCGCCACCGGCACTTGCCGGAAGTAATCTGCCGCCACCGGATCACCAAGCTGTTGCGCAGCTTTGCCGGCCCAGAACGCACCGAGCGCCTGCCCAATCCCTTGCCCGCCTTGGGCCAGCGCACGCCAGAGTTCGCTAGCGCCGGCCAGATCGCCGTTATCAAAGCGCGCCAACGCGACCCGGTGCAACGCGGTAACGCCGAGCAGCGTGGTTGGGTAGCGTTGCCCTAGTTCGAGCCGCACTTCGGTCGCAGTCGCACCGTCCCCCAAACGGTCGTACAACTGCGCCGCCCGGTCGAGCGCCACTGGCGCGCGCGGATCGTCGGGCCATTCCAGTGCGTATTGCCAATAGCGCACGGCAGCCTCGGCCACCATCCCGCTCTGGCCGTAGGTCTGGATCCAATCGAGCGCTGCTTGCCGCCCGGTGTCGCTGTTGGGGTTGCGATCGCGGGCCGCAGCCAAATCAGCTAGCGCGCCGGCAAAGTCACCTAAGGCGCGCCGGGCCAACCCACGCTGGCGCAATGCCTCGACTTCGTTCTGCCCAGCGGCGATCGCCAGATCAAGCATGGCGATCGCATCGTTCCACCGTTCTACGGCACGGTAGGCTTGGGCAGCGGCAAACGGATCAAGCACCGGGTCGTTGCCGGCGCGGAGGGCATCGGCGGCCAGCGCCGCGCTCGGCCCAGCATAGGTCGCAATCGCTTCGCGGCGAAAGGCGCTGGCTGTGGCCGGATCGCCCGCCTCGGCAGCCAGTTCCGCCGCTCGCGCCAAGATCCGGGCCCGGTAGTCAGGCTGCGTGGCGAAGGCGAGGATTTGGCGGGCATAGTCCACTCCATCCGCCGGACGGCCCTGTGTAGCGGCGAGGGCCATCGCTTGTTCGTACGCGGCAGCACGCTGGCCCGCCGCTATCTCACCGGTCGCAGCGCGCAAATAACTGACCTCCGCTTCCGCCCAGCGCTCTAACACGCGCAATTGGGCCGCCGCTCGTAGCGCCGCGTAGGGTGCGAGCGGTGTACCGAGCGCTTCGTATTGGGTATAAGCAGCTACCGCTTCGGCATGCATGCCAGCCGCCTCGTGGGCGCGGGCCGTGAGAAAGAGCGCCGGGGCATAGAGCGGCGTCGCCGGGTCGTCCAATAATGGGCGCACCAATTCCGCCGCCGACGTCCAATTGCCGCGATCACCGTACGAGCGGGCCAGCATCAGGCGGGCAAGCGGCGCTTCGTTAGCAGCGGGAAAGAGTTGCAACAACTGGCTGAGCAGGCTCGCCGCCGTATCATCATCACCAATCCCACGAGCAGCTAACGCGCGCTGCCAGAGTTCAGCCGCCGTGATCGGCAGCGGAGTTGGCGTGACCGGCAGGGAAGTGGGGGTGACAGGCGGTGATGGTTGCGCTACCGGCATCAAGCATCCCGCCAGCGACCAGCAGAGGAGGCAGATCAGCCACAACGCGGTGCGCCGCCGGGGCAACTGCGTGAGCGCCATACATGCTCCTTTCTTCACGAGAGCAGTATAGCATGGTGTGGTGGGGGTAGGCGGCGGCTTCCGTTGCGCTGCCATGAACGGCGCAATGGGTTGGAAATGGGGAGGCGGGAGATACTCCCTATCTCCCACCTCCCTATCCCAATCTTCCGCACGAGCGGGTTCAAGACAGACAGAACCAGCGTAGATGTAATTGATGGCTTTGTCATGCGCCGATGTACCCTCATCCCCAGCCCCTCTCCCGCGGCGCGGGAGAGGGGTGCTACTACATTCCACTCCCGCACTGCCGTAACCGCCATTCAGCGGCTCCCCCTCTCCCACCTGTCGGTGGGAGTGGGGGCCGGGGGGTGAGGGCCATCAGCCCGTGCAGCGGGCTTCGTAATGGCAGCCCGGCCCTTCAGGGCCGGGTTCCCTATCTATCGCGTCAAACCGGCTGCGCACCACCCTCACCCTTCATCGTCTCGATCAACGCCTGCGCTTCCGCTTCGCTCAAGGCTGGGGCAAATAGCCATCCTTGCCCGTGGCTGCACGCTAATTGTTTCAATTGCTCGAACTGTTCCGGGGTTTCGATCCCCTCAGCCACTACTTCCATATTAAGATTTTGCGCCAATTGAATGATCGTCTGCACAATGTCGCCTTGGCTCGATTTCGAGTCGAGCCGGTTGATAAACGAGCGATCAATCTTGAGCACATTCACCGGGAAGGTGTGAAGATAACTTAATGAAGAATAACCGGTGCCGAAATCATCAATACACAATTCAACCCCTAAATTGCGAATACCTTCGAGCAAATTAGTTAAACTGCCAAACTCAATAAAAGTATGCTCGGTGATTTCCAGTTTCAAATACTGCGGCGGCAAACCGGTTTGTTCGAGAATGCGCTGTAGCCGCTCGATGAGATCAGGCTGGGAAAAGATCCGTCCGCTCAAATTCACGCTAATCGATAAACGCGATTCGGTGGGATTCTGTTCGTGCCAGCGTTGCATCTGCCGACACGATTCTTCCAGCACCCACCATGTCATCGGTACAATGAGGCCGGTTTCTTCGGCCAGCGGCAAAAACTCACTGGGAACCAGCAAGCCGCGTTGCGGGTGTTGCCAGCGAATAAGCGCCTCAAACCCGACAATCGCGCCGGTGCGCAACAGCACGATCGGTTGGTAAAAGAGGCAGAATTCGTTGTGTTCGAGCGCGAGCCGCAAGTCTTGTTCGAGTTGCAATTTCGCCAGCGCTTCGGTATGCATCGAAGGATCAAAGCGCACGTAGCATGCTTTGCCGCGTAACTTGGCGTGGTACATCGCGGTGTCGGCATCGCGGATGAGATCGGCGGGTTGGGCATAACCGCTGCTGCTGTAGGCAATCCCGATGCTTGACGAAATAACGATCTTGTGGCCTTGCAAGTAGAGCGGCACTGACAAGGCGTGCTGGATGCGTTCGGCCACCTGCTCGGCTTGTTGTTCGTGATCGATCGGCTCGAGCAGAATAGTAAACTCATCACCGCCAAGGCGGGCCACCGTATCGTTCGGACGCACCGATTCTTGCAGCCGCACTGCCACCGCAACCAGCAACTGATCGCCAACTGCATGGCCAAGGCTGTCGTTAATGACTTTAAACCGGTCGAGATCGAGGAAGAGCACCGCAAAATGGCGCTGCGGCTCACGGCGCAGACGCACGATCGCGCGTTCGAGCCGGTCAGTGAAGAGCACGCGGTTGGGCAGACCGGTCAAGCTATCGTGCAGCGCATCGTGCTGAAGTTGCTGCTCAGCTTTTTTGCGATCGGTAATGTCAGTCTGTGAACCGGCAATCCGCATAACTTGGCCGTGTTGATCCCAAACTGCGAGGCCGCGGCAGAGCATCCAGCGGTATGAACCATCACGATGAAAGATTCGGTATTCGTGCTGAAAGTGCGACAACAGCCGGCGGAAGTGGGCCATCAGCCGCACCTCGAACAACTCGCGATCGTCTGGGTGAATGCGGTCGAACCACTCGCTCGGCGTATCACCAATCTCATCTTCGGCATAGCCAAGCATCTCTTTCCAACGCGGCGAGAAATAGATGGTACCAGCGACAACGTTCCAATCCCACAAACCATCGTTAGCGCCGCGCGCCGCCAGCGCATACCGCTCTTCGCTGAGGCGCAACGCTTCTTGGGAACGTTCGAGATCGGCAGTGCGTTCGGCGACCATCCGCTCAAGTTCGAGCCGGTAGCGCCGCTCGCGGTCGCGCAACCGCTTGCGTTCCAGACTGGCATTGATCCGCGCATTCAGCAGCACCAAGTTGTATGGTTTGAAGACATAATCATCAGCCCCATTACGGATACAGGTGACGATATGATCAATATCGATATCAGCCGAGACGACAATGACCGGCAGATCGTAGAGATCAGGGTCGCTTTTAATATGGTTCAACACCTGTATCCCATCCGTACCGGGCATCATAATATCGAGCAAGACTATATCAAAGGCATGCTGCCGCAGCATCTGCAACGCCGTTGGCCCATCTGGCGCCTCATCCACGGCATAACCAAGGGCGGTAAGCTCGCGCCGCAGCAAAAAGCGTAGCACTTCCTGATCATCAACGATCAGTATCCTGCCGGGTTGCGTCTCGGCAACACCCGGCAGGGGACGTTGGATGTGGTTCATAACCTGCTCATCGATCTAAGAAGTGCGGCTCAGGAGGGCATGCACCTTTTCCCGGAAACGGTCAAAATCGATCGGTTTGGTCTCGAAGTCATCGCAGCCGGCAGCCAACGAGCGCAGCCGATCTTCATGCAAAGCATAGGCCGTTAGGGCCAACACCGGAATGTGGCTCGTTCCCGGTTGAGACTTGATGCGATGGGTCGCCTGCCAGCCATTGAGCACCGGCAAACCCATATCCATAATGATCAAATCCGGTTTGGAGCTGCGGGCCAGCGCCACTCCTTGCGCACCATCTACCGCCAGTATCGGTTCATGTCCCATTAATTCTACAATACGCGCAATGAGATCGCGATTGTTAGCGTCGTCTTCTACGATCAGAATCTTAGCCATAGCCGTAGCGCCCCACCCCATAACATACTCCTTAGCCATACAATCCGTTTAGTTTGATGTAGGATTGGCGGCAGACGATGCCGGATTGCGTTACATCATCTGCCGGATGCGGACGACGATCTGTTCTAGATCCAATTCTGCCTTGCGCTGGATCGCATTCACAGTTTGGGCTAGCCGTTCGCGATCGTTGGCGGTCAGATCGCGGGCCGTCATGAAAATCACCGGGATACTCTGCCCTACGGGATCGGCTCGCAGATGCTCAAGCAGTTGTAGGCCATCCATTTTCGGCAACATATAATCGAGCAGGATCAAGCCCGGTGGACGGGTCAGCGCAGCCGTCAGACCGGTTTCACCATCAAACGCCACCTCAACCGGCCAGCCAGCCGCGTGCAGCGTGCGCGCCACGAGTTCGGCCAGCGCCTGATCATCCTCGACGATCAGAATGGGTGATGGTGTCCCTTCATCTTGGCGCTGGCAGTAACGTTTGACCTCCGTGAGCAATTTCTCTGGCTCAATCGGCTTAACCAGATATTCAGCCACTTCCAACGCCAAACCGCGGCGCGCCTGATCGTCAATCGTCAAGACCACGACCGGGATAGCAGCCACTTCAGGCATTTCGCGCAGCCGGGCTAATACTTCGATCCCATTCAAGTCAGGCAGTTTCAGATCGAGCACGATCAGATCGGGCAGTAGATCGGTTGCCAAGCGCAACCCTTCCGCGCCGGTCTCGGCTGTCACCACATAGACCTCATTGCCCGACGCTATCCGCCGGATCAGATCGCCAACCGTCGGATCATCATCAATTACTAGCACGATCGCATTGCTGACCGGCGCGGCAATATCAGCCGCCACCGGCGGCGGCTCACTTGCCTCCGCTGCTGAAGGCAGATCGGCTAAGCGCAGGGTTGGCGCGGGCAACACAGCACCCAGCTCAGTCGGTATCTCTATGGTGAAGACCGAACCTTTGCCAACGGTGCTCTGCACCGTAATCCGCCCACCAATTAGCTCGCACAGACGCTGGCTGAGCGCCAAGCCCAAGCCGGTGCCGCCGTACTTGCGGGTTGGCGAGTCATCAACTTGCGAGAAGGCTTTAAACAGCTTATCGAGTTTATCGGCGGGAATACCGATGCCGGTATCAGCAACCTCGAAGCGGAACCACATCTTGCCATCTTGCTCGTGGCGAGTGACGGTCAACTTCACTTCGCCATCTTCAGTAAACTTGGCCGCATTGCTAAGCAGATTAATCAACGCTTGCCGCACTTTGGTCGCATCGCTATTGAGCAACCCGATATTAGGCGGGCAATGGACTTGGAAGCGGTTGCGGTTTTTATCCATCTGAGGCAGCACCGCATTCACCGCGGTGAGCACCAGATCGGCCACATCCGCATACTCGGCGCTGATCGTCATCCGGCCAGCCTCAATCTTCGAGATGTCGAGAATATCGTTAATGAGGGATAACAGATGCACACCGGCGGCCCGGATGCGTCCCACGTCGTGAATCACGCTCTCGTAGATCCCCTTGTTCACGAGTTGTTCCATCAGTTGGCTATAGCCAATGATCGCCGTCAACGGCGTGCGCAGCTCGTGGCTCATGGTAGCGAGGAACGTGCTCTTGGCGCGTGAGGCGGCTTCGGCGGCATCACGGGCTTTGATCAACTCTTGTTCAACCCGGCGGCGCTCTTGAATCTCGGCTTTCAAACTCTCAGTCTGTTTGGCGATCTCAGCGTTGCGCATGCGCAGTTGGTGCATCATGGCATTAAAAGCGCGCCCCACCTCCGCCACTTCCCGCTCTGAGCGCACCGGCAACGGGTGGGTCAAATCGCCGCCGCCGATCCGTTCAGCGCCTTGGCGCAGCTCGCCGAGCACCCGGAAGACGAACCGGTTGAGCAGATAGTTTGTCACCAACAAGAGCAGGATGCCGAAGATGATCAAACTGCCCATGAAGGTAATGCCGGCCCGAGTTGACAGCTCAGTGGCTTCGGTTTCCGGTACTTCCGTGATTAGACGCCAAGGGGCACCGGGGACATTCAGGGCAACACCGAGAACTTCTTCGCCGAACAGATTCGTGTATAGTCGTTGCGTGCCATCAGGCGGGAATGTACGAAACTCTGGCCGGTTGCCAATGGTGGTAAAGTTCAACACGATCTGCGGATTGGTGTGAGCGATGATCGCACCCTGATCGTTCACGATGTAGGCGCTGCCGGTGCGGCCAAACCGGATTGTCGCGACCGTTTCCCACAGCAAGTTCATGCGCAAACGGCCGGCCACCACCCCGCCATCGTTGGCCGAGATGGCCATAATGATGTACGGATCGCTATCAGCAGTGATAAAGAGGGGGCCAAGGTAGCGTTGGCCGGCCCGCGCCTGCTGAAACCAATTGGCGAGCGGGATGGTCACTAAATCACCCAGCAAGGAACGGTCGCGCGACACTTCCGCCACCACCCGGCCATTGCGATCAACCCGCACGATCTCGATCCATGCCGGCACCCGGTTCAAAATCTCTGGTAACAGATCAGGCGAGCGTTCGACTTGCTCGACCGATAACGCACCAACCAGCGTCAAGGTATCTTCGATGCGTAGCAAAAAGTTATCGATCGTGCGCACCGCATTCTGAGCCGCCTCGCGCTGACGACCAGCCCAGCCCTCTTGTTCGATCGCCTCGATGAACAGGAAGACGCCATACGCTGCGACCAACAAGATTAAGGACAGCATCAGGATCAGAAAGAGCGTCAGCTTGGCCTGCAAGCTGGTATTGAGACGGTGCTTAAGAAAACGCAGTCAAATCCACCAATGTCGCACGCATCACCTCACCCTCGCTGCCAGTAATTGCTCCCACAATTGATGCCGGTACGCAGCCAGATCAGCCGGCGGTTCCAGCATATATTCCGCTTTCAACATGTCTTCCCCAATCGGAAAAAATCCATGGGTGATGTTGCAAAGCCGGATCGATCAACGGCATTGCTTGATCGTTCGCCGTCGCCACGTAGATCTCATTCGTAATCAGCGCGCACATTTCAGGCCGCAAAACAAAATTGATGAATTGGAAGGCAGCCGCTTTACGCTCGTTCCGCTCAGGCACAACGAGCGTATCAATCCACAGCATTGCCCCCTCTTCAGGAAGAACGAACGTTACCGCCGGATTGAGCGCTTGGCCCGCCAGCGCATCATACGACCAGCCGTACAACACGGGATAGGTACCGTTAGCCACCAGATCAGCGGCGTTGGGCAGAGTTAGATCCAGCGCCACCACGTTTGGCAATAATTTGCTCAAGCGTTCGGCAGCCTGATCGAACACGGCTGGATCGCTGACCGTGAAAGACTGGCCCATGGCCTTCAGCGCAATCATAAAGAGCTGGTCTTCTTCGAGCCACATCGCGATTTTGCCGGCCAAAGCCGGATCCCACAGATCGGCCCAGCGCGTAATCGGGCGATCAAGCAGATCGGGCCGTACGACCAACCCGCCTACGCCCCATTGGTAAACGACCGAATAACGGCTGCCCGGATCGTAGCTCAGATCGCGGAAATTGGCGCTGACATAACGAAAATTTGGGATCTGGCTGTAATCAATCGGCGCCAGCAATCCATCCGCGACCAACGTTGGCATCAAGGTATTCCCCATCACCACGACATCGTAGTCGCCAGTGCCGGCGCGCAATTGGTCGATAACATCGAACTGGCTCTCATAGACGACATATTCCACCGCAATCCCGGTCTCGGCGCTAAAGGCGTCGAGCAGGGCTTGCGGCATATAGCCTGCCCAACCGGCGATGACCAGCTTGTCTGGCGCCGGCATAGCCGGAGTCGGCGTGACCGCTGGTTCCGGATTGCATGCAGCGAGGATGAAGAGCAGGATGAGGTGCAAGGAGTGACGCATAGATTATGGTTGAGCAACGCGAAATACATTCCAAATTTCATCGTACCTTGCTTGCGTTGCCGGATCAAGGGGCATTTCCAATTCAGCTCGTTGCAAGGTGGCGAGCGAAGGGAAAATGATCTCGTTATTGCGAAACTCTGGCTTGACGAGAGGCCACGATGCTTCATTTGCGGTTGCCATCGCTAATTCATTCGTCACCAGAGCGCTGATATCCGGTCGCAAAAAGAAATCAATAAACTGTTCGGCGAGCGCCTGCTGCGTGCTAACGGCTGGAATCACAAAACTGTCAACCCAGAGAATCGTGCCTTCACCGGGAGTAATGTAGGCGATCCGGTCGCTTTGGCGCTGCGCATCGAGCGCGTCATACGCCCACCCTAACGCCACCGCATACTCGCCGGATACAAGATATTGCGCTGCCGAGGCGACTCCCTCTTCAACCCAACCCACCCGGCGGGCGAAATCCGGCGCCCGTTCGAGCGCGGTGGCCAAATGGGCGGGGTTGGTAGTATTGATGGAAAACCCCAGCGATTTCAAGAGCACACTCACCGCATCGCGCGGGATCGGCCAGAGCAAAATCTTGCCGTCAAGGGCTGGATCCCACAAATCAGACCAGCGCATGATTGGGCGTTCAAGCAGATCGGTGCGAATGAGCAGACCGGTGGAACCCCACTGGTAGACCACTGAATAGCGATTACCCGGATCGAACGCCAAATCGCGAAAATTGGCGCTCAGGTTGCGCGCGTTGGGAATGTCGGCGTAGTTAATGGGGACGATCGCGCCGTTGCTGACCAGATCAGGAATAAATTGGTAGCTGACTACCATCAAATCATACACGGTGCCCTGCGCAAGCGCTGCAATTGCGGCTTCGGTGGTATCATAACCAATATATTCCACTGTAATCCCGGTTTCGGCGCTGAAAGCGTCAAGCAACGTTTGTGGCATATAACCAGCCCAACCGGTAATGGTGAGCTTGCGTGGTTCCGGCGTGGGTGTTAATGCGGGCATCAAAGAACACGCTGAGAGAAGCAGTAAAAATATGGTTGCAATGGTTTAAATCCGCATTTTAACCCTATTTTAAGAACTATATCCTGATACGGAAAGTATACCATTTTGATATTACCAATCCATTTCCACTCGCAACTAATAAATGTTGACTGCGATGACAATTTATTCATCAGGCCGGGGTTGGGTTAGAGATAAATACTGGTGGGGTTGCCTACGCCACCATTTAGTATATTATAGTATATTATTGGACAAAACAACTATTCATCTACATTATCGATCTGCGCCCGCTGAACGCGCCGCTGTCATCGATAGACACGCTCTTCCACTCTGAGAAGACATCGAGCATAGTCGGGCCGGCTTCGCGGTAGTGTCATTGAAACGCTCAGACCATCCGGTGGTCACATCGGTGTACTGGTTGTGTTCTGGCAGGAGTGCGGCCAAGATACTACAACTGTTCTAATTGCTGTATATGAAGCTGCTATCCATCTTTGCGCAGTCATTTGACAAGTGGCGATCAAAGCTGTAGACAAACTCGCTGGCTAAGGATTCCTTGTTCGGAGCAGTGTTTGGCGCTCGCCCAGTTGCGTGGCACAGGCGGCGATCATTGTTTGCCGCTATTCCATATCGGAAGGAAAAGCCCATGTCAAACCGCGAAGAAATGATTACATTGCTGCGGCAGCATTATCCCCATCTAGCCGCCCAGTATAGAGTTAAGAAAGATAGGACTATTCGGCTCTTATGCTCGTGATCAGTCAGACGAAATGAGCGATGTTGACATCATTGTGGAGTTTGAACGTCCGCTAGGATTTCGATTTGTGGAATTGGCTGAACACCTAGAGCGCCTCTTAGGCCGGCGGGTCGATTTGCTGACGCCGACCGGCGTGCGCGGGATCTGGCTGCCATGGGTGGCGGAAGAGATTGAACGGAGCGTTATTGATTTCTAGTGGATCACTTTGACAAAGAGATAAGTGCCTGTATCAGGTTATGCTATCTCTCACTAAATTACATGGCGAGACGCCTATGCAAGCGTCTCGCCATGTGGTTATCCCTTCCGCAATCTAATCCGCATTATCGATCTGCGCCCGCTGCAACGCGCCGCTGTAATCGATATACACGCTCTTCCACTCTGAGAAGACATCGAGCATGGTCGGGCCGGCTTCGCGGTGACCGTTGCCGGTGGCTTTGACGCCGCCGAAAGGCAGGTGAATCTCGGCGCCGATGGTGGGCGCGTTAATGTAGACAATGCCGGCTTGCAGCGCCTGCATAGCGCGGAAGGCGGCGTTGATGTCGCGGGTGTAGATCGCTGAGCTGAGGCCGTAGGCCACATCGTTAGCCACCGCCACCGCTTCATCGAGGCTATCCACTTCGAGCACGCTCAGCACCGGCCCGAAGATCTCTTCGCGGGCGATGCGCATCTGCGGCGTAACGTTGGTAAAGACGGTCGGCGCAATGAAGTGGCCGTAGTCGTAATCGCCGCCGGTGAGGCGGTAGCCGCCGCACAGCAGCGTTGCCCCCTCTTGCCTGCCGATTTCGATGTAGTTGAGCACACGTTGCATCTGCTTCTCATTCACCAGCGGCCCCATCTCGGTAGCCGGATCGAGGCCGTTGCCGATCCGCAACGACTGGGCGCGCGCGACGATCCGATCCACCAGCTCTTTAGCCACGGCCCGGTGGACGATCAGGCGGCTGGTGGCGGTGCAGCGCTGGCCGGTGGTGCCAAACGCGGCCCACAACACCCCATCGAGCGCCAAGTCGAGATCGGCGTCGGGCATAACGATCAGCGGGTTCTTGCCACCCATCTCAAGGCTGACCCGCTTGATCCGGCGCGCGCCGAGCTCGTACACCAACCGGCCCGTCTCGGTGCTGCCGGTAAACGAAATCACCGGCACGTCAGGATGTTCGACCAGCGGTTGGCCGGCTTTGGGGCCATAGCCGGTGACAATGTTGACCACACCGGGAGGCAGGCCGGCTTCCATCAGGCACTGCACTAAATTGTAGGTGCTGACCGAAGCGTCTTCCCCCGGCTTGATTACGATCGTGTTGCCGCAAACAATGGCTGGGAGCATCTTCCATGACGCGATCGCCATAGGGAAGTTCCACGGCGTGATCAAACCTACCACGCCAATCGGCTGGCGAATGCTCATCTGAAACTTGTTGGGCAGTTCGGATGGAGTGGTGACACCGTGCATGCGGCGGCCCTCGCTGCCGGCGTACTGGGCCATACCGATCGCTTCGACAATATCGCCGCCGGCCTCGAACAACGGCTTGCCCATCTCGCGGGTCAGGTCACGGCTGTACTGCTCTTTGCGCGCTTGCAGCAGCTCGGCGGCGCGGAGCAGAATCTCGCCCCGCTTGGGCGCGGGCACTTTGCTCCACGTGGCAAACGCCGCCTTGGCGGCTTCAACCGCCGCGTGAACATCACGCTCATCGCTATCGGCGAACACCCCCACCACATCACGGGTATCGGCAGGATTACGGCGCTCGAAGGTCTTGCCGCTCTGGGCAGGCACAAACTCGCCGCCGATAAGATTGTGAAACATCCGCGGTGCGGACATCTTCGTCCTCCTTGTCTCAAGAACTGGTAACGCTCTGATTATAGCACGGGGCAACTTGTGGTATGCTGTAACGGATATTGGGCGAACAAGAGGGGAAACGGGCAATGGCAGAGTTAGAGATGCGGGTCGCGATTGCGAAAGTTCCCCGCGCCGGCGAAGTCGAGAGCGGTGACACCCTAGAGATGATCGAGCGTCCGGGGGGCGGGTTTTCGTTTGTGCTCGCCGATGGGCAGGGCAGCGGGCGCAGCGCCAAAACGCTGTCGCACCTGGTGGCCACCCGCGCAATTGCGCTGCTCAAAGATGGCGCTCGGGATGGAGCCGTTGCGCGCGCTGTCCACGATTACCTGTATACCTATCGGATGGGGCAGGCGGCGGCGACGCTCAATATCCTCTCAGTTGATTTTGCCGCGCACAAAATCTTGGTGACGCGCAATAATCCAGCGCCGTTTTTCGCCGTTACGCCACAGGGCTTGCGCAGCTTTAACGCGCCCTCGGCACCGATCGGTTTGCAACCGCTCATCCGGCCTCAGATCAGCGAATTGCCGGTAGCGGCCTATACGTATGTCGTCTTGTTTACCGATGGCCTGTTGCGGGCAGGTGAGCGGAACGGCGAAGATTTGGGGCTGCCGAATTACCTTGCGGCCTGGCCGGCGCGCGAGGGGCGCGATCCGCAGACGCTGGTTGATAGTGTGATGCAACAGGCGATCGAGCTTGACGATGGCCAACCGAGCGATGATATGAGCATCGTGGTGCTGGCGATCTTGCCGCGCAGCGATGCGCCGGGCTTGCGGCGGCTGATGGTAAGTGCGCCGATCATCGCCACCGGCCATTATGAACCGCCCGATGAGCCTGAGATTGAAGAATAATAGGGTGCGGCGGCAATGGATTGGCAGGATAATGAGCGGCGACAGCCACGGGTGAGCGCGCGCGAACGGGTGGCCGCGCTGCGCGCCCAACGGCAGCGGCGCTGGCGGCGCTTTTTGACGTTTGGCGGCTTGGCGCTGGCTGTACTGGTGACGGTGTGGGGCGTGGGATGGCTGTGGAACACCTTCGCCGCCAGTATGCGCCTGAGCGATCCGCGTCCGGTGACCGGCGGGTCAGCGCCGGCAAATACCGTCTTTCGCCAGCCATTCACCGTCTTGCTGCTCGGCGTTGATCAGCGTGACGATGGCGCTGAAGGGGTGCGCAGCGACACCCTGATCTTGGTTTATATCAATCCGAATGAACGCTGGGTCAGCCTGCTCTCGATCCCGCGCGATACGGTGGCCGTGATCCGCGGTCTCGGCGAGCAGAAGATCAATGCAGCATATAGTTATGGCTATCGCCATGCTGCCGATCTGTATGGGCGCGGGGTTGACCCGGCGGCGGCAGGGGCGGCGCTTGCCGCCGAGACGGTGGCCACCCTACTCAATCTGCCGGTCGATTATGTCGCCCAGATCGATTTTGCCGGCTTCGAGCGGCTGATCGATGCGATCGGCGGCGTGATCATCGAGGTGCCCTACCCCTTGCTCGATAGCAGTTTCCCGACCGCTGATTACGGATACGAGCGTATCTTCATTCCCGCCGGCTTGCAAGTGCTCGACGGTGCAACCGCGTTGCGCTACGCCCGCTCGCGCCATGGTTCGAGCGACTTTGACCGCGCTCGCCGACAGCAGGCAATTGTGCGCGCGGCCCTAGCGACGGTGCGCTCGCGCGGCCTGCTTGATCAGGCCAGTGCTGTCTCAGCTTTGCTGGCCGAAGCCCGGCGCAGCATCAAGACGACGTTACCGATTGACGATCCAGCTGCGTTGCGCGAGTTGATTGCGCTGGCCCAATCGCTCGATCCTGATCGGATTGCGACCTTCAGCATCAACCCGCGTGAGGTGGCAGTGGTGGCCGAAATCGGCTCAGACATCTACTGGAACCGGCGCGACTTGGCGGCGTTGGTCGAGCGGGTGCGGGCCGGGCCGCGACTCGATCGCGAACCAGCGACGGTGCAGGTGCTGAACGGGACGCCGGTGAACGGGTTGGCTGCACGGGTCAGCCGGGCGCTGGACAATGCTGGCTTCCGCACCTTGCCGCCCGCCAACGCCGAACGCCGTGAGACGACGATTATTATCGATTATGCCGGCAAACCGGCAGTACTCGCCCGGTTGGCCGCTCATTTGGGGTTACCGGCGACGCAGGTCTTTGCCACCCCGCCGGCTGATGCACCGCCCCAACCGCTGGGGGCCGATATTGTCTTGCTGTTGGGGCGCGATTACAATCCGGCGTGGGCCTTGGCGCCGTGATGGGTTTCACCCTCACCCCTAGCCCCTCTCTCGCTGGCACGGGAGAGGGGAGTGTAGAGCCGGACTTTGAGGCATTGCACAGCGATCAACGGTTGTACCCTATCAAACGTGCTGTCCGCCCCGCAACCCCAACCGCTGGGGTGCGATCTGGCTGCGCGGTTGGGGCGCACTGATATTCCGCGATATGGTGCCGGGATAGGGCATGCTATTCAGGGCAATTGATTATTGGGAGCCGCACAGCCGTGCGGCTCTACGGGGATATACAGAATGGTGGTATCGGAAACAATGCTGTGGTTGTTATTGGCGCTGGCTTTCGTTTTACCACCCATCGGCGCTATCATCCTGCGGCTGCTGCAAAACCGCATCGGCAACGCCGGGGTGGCGGCAGGAGCGGGCTTGCTGTTGCTCATTGCGGCGGTGGCGCTGCTGACCATTGCCCGTTCGGCGTTGCCGCCGTTGCAGATCGGCGATCTGACCTTGCTGCCGGCGTGGTCGCCGCCGGTCGCTGAGGCGGTTGACACCGGCGTAGCACCTGACTTGCCGACCGTCACCCCGCCGCCGTTGTTGCCAACCTTGCCCCCGCGGCCAACGCTGACCCCAACTATGACGGCGACACCGGAACCAACGGCAACGCCGGAGCCGACACCGACGCTGGAACCGACGCCGGAGCCAACGCCAACACTGGAGCCAACCCCGGAACCGACCCCAACGCCGGAACCAACTGCCGCTGGGCCGCGCCGCTATACGGTGCAAGCTGGCGACACGCTCCGCACAATTGCCGAACGGTTTGGGGTTACAATTGAAGCGATCTTGCAGGCGAATAATCTGACCCCGGCGCAAGGCGATAACCTGCGCGTCGGGCAAGAATTGGTGATTCCATGACCACGATTCGCACCGTTGAACGGCGCCCGCTGGTCGAGGCCGAGCCGGCGCCCTTGTTGCTGATGTTACACGGGTTTGGCAGCCATGAACGCGATCTGTTTGAGCTGGCCGATCTGATCGACGACCGGATGCACATTGTCAGCGCGCGCGCTCCCATTGCCTTGCCGTGGGGCGGGTTTGCGTGGTACGAACTGAGCGGCGCTCCGGGCCGGCTGATTCCCGATCCGGTGGGGCGGGCGCGAGCGGTTGAATTGCTGATCACGTTTGTCAGCGAACTGCCGGGCCGGATCGGCACCGATCCACGGTGCATCTATCTGTTTGGCTTTAGCCAAGGCGCGATCCTCAGTCTGGCGTTGGCATGGCGCATCCCCGAAAAGCTAGCCGGCGTGATCGCAGCCAACGGGTATCTCGATCCAGCCTTGGCAACTGATCCGCCAGCGGCGGGGTTGGCCCGATTGCCGATCTTGCAACTGCACGGAAGCTACGATGATGTTATCCCGGTCCAACAGGCCCGCGCCACCCGTGATCTGTTGGCTCAACACGCACCGCGCCACCGCTACCACGAAGATCCGGTCGGGCACAGCCTCCACCCGAACGGGTTGAACCTGATGCAGCGCTGGCTGGCCGAGCAGCTCGACGGCCTGCCGCCGCACGGTGATGGGTAACAGGCATACGCTTCGCTCGCTGGTTGTTATGGTGTGCCGCCGCAGGCGGCGACGCAATCCCCCGCGAGCACGGACGATGACCGTCAGGCATACCTTCCGCGCTCCTACTGTCATTGCGAGCCGCGCGCAGCGCGGCGACGCAATCCCCCGCGAGCACCGGAGACACCCGCTCAGGCATACACTTCGCTGAAGCGGGAGATTGCTTCGGTCGGGCGGCCCCGCGCAGCGCG
>NZ_DAOUDC010000039.1:0-3574 GCF_034431535.1 Chloroflexus sp.
GCGACGCCCTGCCCCGCGAGGGGTAATCCAACCGGGTTGGGGGAGCCGCACGGCCGTGCGGCTCTACGAGACTGCGTTACGTTAATACAGCCGGATTTTGTAGCCGACCTGTTTCAACAATTCGCTGGCGATCACGTGCTTTTGGATCTCGTTGGTGCCCTCGAAGATGCGGGTGACGCGGGCATCGCGATACATGCGCTCAAGCGGCAGCTCGCGCGAGAAGCCCATGCCGCCGTGAATCTGGATCGCCTCGTCGATGATCTGGCTGGCCATTTCAGTGCAGTAGAGCTTGACAATGCTGCTCTCGAGCGTTGCTGGCTGGCCGGCGTCAACCCGGCGGGCGCAGTCGTAGACGATCTGTTCCATCGTGTAGAGCTTCATTGCCATCTCGGCCAGCTTAAACTGGAGCGCTTGAAACTCGGCGATCGGGCGACCAAACTGGTGGCGGGTAATCATATACTTGCGGCTCAGCTCGAACGCTTCCTTGGCCGAGCCGATGCTGCTGGCGCCTAGACCGCAGCGACCGATGTCAAGGGTGCGCATAGCTAGCGGGAAACCCATACCGACCTGCCCCAACACATTCTCGGCAGGCACGCGGCAATCCTCGAAGTAGAGACTGGCGGTGTGCGAGGCGCGCAAACCCATCTTCTCTTCGATCTTGCCGACGCGGAAGCCGGGCATATTCTTCTCGACGATGAAGGCGGTGATGCCGCCGCGCGCGCCGAGATTCTTGTCGGTCACGGCGTGAACGACGATCACATCGGCGAAGCTGCCGTTGGTAATCCACATCTTCTGGCCGTTGATGATCCACTCATCGCCGCGGCGCTCGGCAGTGGTCTGGATGTGGGCAGCGTCTGAGCCGGCGTTTGGCTCGGTGAGCGCCCATGCGCCCCACATGCGGCCTTCGATCAGCGCGCGCAGGTAGGTCTCTTTTTGCTGCTCGGTGCCGCCGAGGTAGATGCTCATCGCCGCCAACTGGGCATGAGCGCCGATGATGGTGGCATGGCTGGCGCAGGCCCGGTTCAGTTCTTCCATCAGCACGCAGTAGCCGGTGATGCCGAGTTCGAGGCCACCGTAACGTTCGGGGAAGGGTATGCCGAGTAGGCCGAGGTCAGCAGCCTTTTTCAGCGTCTCGAACGGCACGCGCTCTTCTTCGTCGATGGCGCGGGCAATCGGGCGGATCTCCTTGTCGACGAATTCGCGTACCGTTTGGCGTAACATGTTGATTTCTGGACCGTGCTCGTACTCCATTGTAGGTGTGCTCCTTTGCTGGGAGACGCACGGCGTGCGTCTCTACGATGGATGACGGTGACGCACTGGTGTGCGTCTCGATACGGATATGGAGGCGCACACCAATGCGCCTCTACTGGGATGGCGGCGGGCGGGCGGGATCGGCCACCGGCACGATGATCGCCGACGGATGTTCGGTGTCGTGACAGATGCGGTGCTCGATGACCGGCCCGCCACGCCCTTCCCCATACGGGCAATCATCGCCGGGGTGCGGCCCCCAGCGCGGGCTGCCGCCACCGGCCATCTGTACGCGCAGGCGGTGGCCGGCGCGAAACCGTTGGGCGGTGGCGGTGAGATCAATCTCGATCCGGCGGACACCATCGGGTTGGAGTTCGCCAACGCCGGGCCGCACGCGCACGATGCCGTCGCAGATGTTGACGCTACGCCCGTCGGGGTAGACATCGCAGAGTCGGCCAACCAGATCGAAGAAGGGATGGTCGGTACAGACATAGACACACAGTCGCACTGGCCCGATCACATCGAGATCAGCCGCCAGCGGCGGAGTGGTGAAGGTCAGCACATCGGACCTCGCTTCGAGCGGGCGTTGGTCACGCGGGCCACCCTGAGCGCTGAGCACTGCGCCGCCGATGGCCGGGGTCGGATCGGCGGGATCGTAGCGAAAGCGGCTCGGTGGCGCGCCGGCGGGCGGCGGTTGATGACCAAGACTGCGATCGGGCTGCAAGAAATAGCGCGTCATGGTGGCCGGTGGCGGCCAGAAATCCATCTCGTGCCACTCGTGGCTGCCCATGAGCGCGATACGCACCGGGCGGCGAGCCAGCAACTCGCGCTGACCCTTGAGATGGGCATCAAACCACCACAACCCTTCGCGCAGCCCCTCAAAGACCAACGCCAGATCGTTGTGGGCGCGCGGCAAGACGGTTAGATACGGACGTTTGCCGGCGGCGACCAGCGCGGCGTAATCGGCCAACTGACCGGGAAGGAAGATGTCGTACCAGCCAGCGACGAGATGGACGGCGGCGTTGATCCGGTGCAGCGAGCGGTGGTAATCAACCTGCGACCAATACGGTCCGCATGGATCGGGATCACGTAGCCACTGTTGGAAGAACGGCACCGGTGCGCCGGTAGCCAGTTCGGCGGCGGCGGTGTAGGGTTGATGGCGGAGGGCGCGGGCCACTATTCGCTCGCGCAAGACGAATAGCCGCCAGAGCGCCGCCAGATCAAGCGGTTGCCGGTGGCGGTTGGTCGTATTGATCAGAAAGACCCAGCGCAGGGTCGATTCAAGCGCAAATGCGCCGCCGGGGTAGAAGAGCGATGAAAAGCGGGCGCTGGTCACAATCGGCACAATGGCTTTGAGGTAGGGTGGCCCATCAATTGCCGGCCCCCATTGGGTATAGCCGACATAGCTCGGCCCCCAAAGACCGAGATTGCCATCGAACCATGGTTGGTCGCCGATCCATGCCACCGTTGCCCGGCCATCGGCGGCTTCGTTCACGAACGGCTCAAACACACCTGCCGAGCGATAGCGCCCGCGCACGCTCTGCACAATCACGTTGTAGCCACGTTCGGCAAAGAGCATGCAACCGGTGTGTTCAAAGACACCCAGCGGCCCCAATTCAGCGGGGCGACCATAGGGCGTGCGGATCAAGATGGTTGGATGCGGGCCGCCATCGCGCGGCGCGTAGCGATCGGCGTAGAGTACGACGCCATCGGGCATGCGGATGGGAATATCACGGGTGACGGCCACCCGGTGCTCGGCGGGGCGTAAGCGGAGCAAGCGGGCAAGCAGAGGCCGGCGAACGGCAAATACGGTCGCCGCTGCCACCCCGGCTCCAGCCAGAGACCACCCAAGCCAACGCATGCGCCACTCCGCTCTGATGAATTTATAACACGCTGCGTCATCGATGATACCATACCATGACGAGGTATGTCAATGAGGGAAGACAGGAGGGATACAGTGGTGCTGTATCCCTACGGATGACGTGCTCTGCGGAAAGGAGTCGATCCCGTGCTCGTGGGGGATTGCTTCGGGCGGACGGCACCCATGCGGGGTGCCGCCCTGCCCTCGCAATGACCAAGGGGTGGCGGCAGTGGAACTCCGTACTCCATCACGCGATGATAACGGGGGAGGGCGGGGTGCCGTTGCGCGCGCGCGATGACCGGTGCGTGCCGTTGTCATAGCGAGGGGGCGCAGCCCCCGCAGCAATCTCCCGCTTTAGCGAGGAAGGTGCGATTGCAGCAAGCGGTCGATCCCGTGCTCGTGGGGGATTGCTTCGGGCGGACGGCACCCATGCGGGGTGCCGCCCTGCCCTCGCAATGACCAAGG
>NZ_DAOUDC010000040.1:0-41514 GCF_034431535.1 Chloroflexus sp.
CATCTCGGCTTCGAGCAGCTTGACTTGCCATTCCACCTGCTGGCGACGCCGCACATCATTATTATTGGAAAAACTATGGTTCTCTATCCGCCTGACGATCCGTTTTTGATTAGCTTTACCTTGTTTGGGTTCCCGATCGTGGTGCGCTGGTACGGTGCGATAATCATGACCGGCGCGTTGATTGCGGCCCTGCTAGCGTCGCGGCGGGCGGTCGCGCGCGGCTACCACCCCGATCACGTCTGGAACCAGTTGATGTTAGGGTTGATCCTCGGTATTGCTGGCGCGCGGATCTATTACGTCGCCTTTGAGTGGGAACGGTTCGCGCCTAACCCATGGAGCGCATTCAACCTCACCACCGGCGGGATCGCGATCCACGGTGCAATTATCGGCGCGCTGCTCTCGACCGTGTTCTATACGCGCTACGCGAAACTGCCGTATTGGGATTGGCTCGATGTCTGTGTGCCCGGTTTTTTGCTGGCGCAGAGCATCGGGAGGTGGGGCAATTTCTTTAACCAAGAGGCCTATGGCCGCCCGACCGATTTGCCATTCGGGTTGCGGATCGATCCTGAATACCGCGTACCGCCCTATCACGATCTCGCTACCTATCCCATCACCACGCTCTTTCACCCGACCTTCCTCTACGAGTCGGTGTGGAACCTGGCCGGGGCCGGTTTGCTGCTTTGGCTTGACCACCGGTTTGGCCGGTTGGCGCCACCTGAACGGCGCCGGCTCAATCCGGGTGATCTGCTGTTTTTGTACGGGATCATCTATTCAAGCGGTCGGTTTTGGATTGAAGGGTTGCGGATCGATAGCTTGTGCGCGAGCGGGGTCGGCGGCTCGTGCGAGGGCAGCATCCGGGTGGCGCAGTTGGTGAGCGTGCTTGCGATTGGGCTGTGCGCGATTCTGCTCTTCCTCAACCACCGGCGGCCATTTGCCGGTACGTTGGCTGCTGGGCCGCGATAAGGAAGGCGCGAAGGGGGCAAAGGCGCAGAGGGGTAAACGCAGAGGCGCAGAGGAACGCGAAGGGCGCGAAGGCTTGGTGATGGGGGAGGGACAAGTACGCTTGACGCTAATCTCAACATACCTTTGCGTTCTTTGCGCTTTTCGCGCCTTTGCGTTTAATAGTCTTTGCGCCCTCTGCGCTCTTCGCGTCTTTGCGTTTTATGATCTCTGCGTCTCTGCTCCCTTTGCGCCTTCACGATCCAGCAACCGGGTGTACAGGTGCTTGAACCCCTCGCCAAGCGGGCCGTAGCCGAAATTGGCTACTACCTTCTCTCTCCCATGCTCGCTGAAGCGGCGCCGCAGCGCCGCGTCTTCGCCGAGGATGCGAACCTTTTCGGCGTAGCCAGCCACATCGTCGCGCGCGACCAAAAAACCATTCTGGCCCTCGTCGACCACTTCGGGCAACGCGGCAACGTTGGTCGTCACTACTGGACGACCACAGGCCAACGCTTCGGCGGGGGCAATCCCAAACCCTTCCAGCCGCGAGGGAAAGAGTAAGATGTCGCAGCTCTGGTAAGCGGCCACCAAGCCGGCCCGGTCAGGCGAACCGATCGGGATCATGCGCGGATGGGGCGGGCCGGCGTCGCGCCCTTGAAAACCGCCAGTGTAATAGAGCACATAGTCGTCCGGCAGCCGATCCATAATCTGGGGCAGCAGATCGAACCCTTTACGCCGGGTGCGATTGCCGACAAAGAGCAGACGGATGCGGCCATTGCTCGGCGGCAAGCCATCGTCACGGCGGGCCATGCCCGGCGGCGGCACGAAGACATCCGTGTCGATGCCGTCATAGATCAGTACCGTGTCGCGGCGTCCGTAGGTCATCTCCACCATGCGCTGAGTGTAGCGGCTAACGCAGACCACCGCGTCGGCGTAGGCAATCGACAGGTCATCGTAGCGCGACTCGACCAGCCGGTAGAAGAGACGCTGAGCCAACGAGCTATAGGGTTGCAAGGCCGGGTCGGTGGTGAGATGATGTACCGTCGTCACCACCGGCAGGCCATACCCGCGCAGGCTGAACGCGACCCGCGAGCGGCCTTGCACGATATCGAAGCGGCGAGCTACATCGGCGGGTAACGTCTTGGGAATGAGCACGGGTAAAAAGTTGTACAGCTCCGGCAAGCGCAGCAATTGCGGCGATAAACCGGCGCGCTGCACAGCGCGAGTGATATTCTGAATGCCAAAATCGACGCCGCCGCGGCCAAGCGGCGAGATGTAGAGCGGGCGCAGCATAGCGATGAAACTCCATCCAGCGGCCAACCTTCACACAACTGCTCGATCTTGGCACAGATTGGCGAGGGTGTCAATGGAGGAGAGGGGGTTAGGTTTGATGCTGGACAAAGCGCGCAAACAACGGCACCACAAATTGGTAGTGACCATTTACGATCTTGATCAGTTCACGCTTGCGTAAGCTCTCGGTAGCGGGACTGGCAGGCGGTTGAGAACCACGGGCAAGGGTGACGAGCGCCTGTTGCTCATCGTCGTTACATCTAGACCATGATTCATGCATGAAAGGGTCATTCTCAATTGCGAGGTCAAACACTGCGGCTAGATCGGCAAGTGTTATCCGTTGCCGGCGGCGGCTGTTCAGATGTTCAACCAGCCGTTGGCCGGTTAACTGTACGAGATAGGGGTGGCAATTGGTTTCGGTCAAGATAGCTTCTACTACACCGGGTTCGTATCTGTTAGGGAAGTCAGGGATAGGCTGGCGCAACAAGTGATCAACATCAGCCGGATCGAGGAAGCTGATCCGGATCGGAGTGACATGAATGAGATAATCGCTCCAATATGGTTTTAGTTCGCGAAACGTGCGCGCACCACTCAAGAGTACGATCCATTGCGCACGATGTTGAATGGTGGCGCGTAGGAAATGGAGTATACGGGTGCGACTCTCGTCCGGCAGTTCTTCCAACCGCTCGTATTCATCGAAACACAAGAGCAATCGGCGCCGTCCGGCTATTTTTTCAACCCGATCCATCCAGCGGCTGAGCGCTGGAAAGGGATCGGTTGCTAATTCCTGTAAAAAAGAGTAAAAATTAGAATATACGAAGATACTAACAAGCTAAAAGTTATGATTGTAGTATTCCCAAATACAAAAATAATTAAAAATGAGCAAAGAACAAACTTGATAACTCATTATTTCTAGGTGTATTTAGATTGATAAAACTTATATTTCCAAAGACACTAATAACGGTGCTCATTGGGATGATAATAAAACTAATAATAGATCGATCTCCTAAAAACGAAGAGTTGTTTTAAGAACAATCATTCCTAGCAGCCAACCGGATAAAAATGTTAAAGCATTCCAAGGATTGAAATCATAATCTTTAAGTTTTGATACCAATGTCTCAATTCCAGCGAGAGCCAAACATTGCAGAGGTATTAGTATCGCCAGCCACCACATTTGATTGGCATAGCGGTGCAGTTTTGAATTGGCAGGGTTTCGATGTACTAATCCAAAAAGAACTACAGTTGGATTGTTACGATCGGGATGAATGTCCATAAGGTTTGGGGACTATGAGATACGACTGCTGGTCTTATTATAGCAATTAAGGAGAGTGTGTACCTCATCTGCGCGAAGAATGGGTCGGCGCATATACAACCAGCAGCCATGGTCATTCGCTTACCAATAATCGCCGCAAAACGGCGGCAAGCCGGCCAGCGCCTGTTCGAGCAGGGCCAGTGCGCGCCGATCGCTGACACTGAGCAGGCCGAAGGCGGCGGCGGTGCGTGGGCGGAGGTAGCGGCTGAGGAGTTGGCTGAGGGTGGTGCTGGTGCAGGCTAGATCCGCTTCGCCGGGGTCGAGGCGGGTGACGGTGGTGCGGCCATTGTGCCACGCGAGCTGGTAGCGTCCGGCGTTATCCGGGAGCCAATCATCGGCGATCTGTATCGTGAGCTGGCCGGCAGCCGGGGCGAAGGGGTAAAGACTGAGCAAGTGTTGCACGTCAAGCACGCGCTGCATAAAGAGCGGCACAACTGTGGTTGGCGCCGGCGCGGGCAGCAGTGCATTGAGCGGGGCGTCAATTGGGGTGGGAATCTCGGCGGCGCCGATCTGATCGGCGTGGCGGGCGATGAAGACGAAGAGTTGGGCGCGGGCCAGCGGGTCGAGAGCGACAATATCGCGGCAAACCAGCCGGTCGCCGTTGTTGCTGCGCTCAAGGCGGTAGATCAGGTACGAACGCCCCTTGCCTTGCTCGTCGCGCCAGATGAAGGCGTGGTAGGGTTCACCGCCCCACGTTTGCAAGACATCAACCTGCCACCATTCGGGCGGGCGCACCAGCGGGCCGTAGCGTCCGCGCAACGCACCGCGGTAGATAGTGTCGAGTTCGGCGATGTGGGTGGGGCCGGCGGGGATATGCGCGCCGGGAGCGGGTTGGAAGGCGCGTAGATGGCTTGGGGACGGTTGCACCAAGCGCCGTTCGCCGGCCAGCGCCCAACCCAGCCGGTGGTAGAAGTCGTGGCGGAAGGGGTGGAGGAGGGCTAGCACCGTGCCGCGCTCGCGAAGTTCGTTGCAGGCGTAGCGCAAGAGCTGCTCGGCATAGCCGCGCCGGCGATGCTGCGGCCATGTCGCTACGCTGCCAATCGCGCCAACCGGCAATTCACCGTTGCCCGCCTGCATTTGGAAAGGCATGATCTGCAATTGGGCCACATGCTCGCCATTAACGAACAACCCGCGCAGTTGGGCGATGACGTCCGGCGTGTAGCGGCCACGGTGGTACTGGTGGGCGAAGGCGTAGCGGTCAAGCGCCCAGAATTGCTCGAAATCGGTTGGGGTGAGTTGCCGGTAGGTGATCATCGGATCACTCCGTTGTTTGAATAGCCGCGAAGAGACGCAAAAGACACGAAAAGCATTGTATGTATTTTGGGTCTTTTGGTGGTCATTGCAGCCCCACCCCCGGCCCCTCAACCCCGCTGGGGGAGAGCAGCTAGGGGGTGGAGAATGGTGCCAAGGGAAAGGCTCCTCCCTCCCGGCTTCCCATTCTCCCGCCTTTGCGACCGCTGCGCCCTTGGCGCTGTGGCGTTAAGCAGCTTTGCGCCTTGGTCATCGGCCCCGCCTCCACTGGAGGAGGGTAAATGAATAGCCATGAAGCGACGCAAGAAACACAAAAGGATTCTGGTGTCTTTTGCGTCTTTTTGGGGCTATTCTTCTGAGCCCTCAGCGGTTAACCTCACCCCCGCGGCTTTTCGACCAGAATGAAGTAGCTGCCGCAGCGCATCCAGCCGAACAGCCAGAGGTCAAGCTCCATCAGCAGCGTCACAGCCAGCAGCGCATAGTAGACCGGCCCTTTTTTGCGTAGATAGCCGCGCATGCGCTGACGCGCGCGGATCTCGCGAGCTGCGCCGGCACTTACTCTTGCCGGGAGATTGGTGGCCGCCTTGCGCCCGCGTACCCGCCCGATGATAGCTTCGCCGAGTTTCATAAGCACATGTTCCACAAAGGTCGTAAACAGACTGTTCCAGAAGACAACCTTTACTGGGCGCAGACCGGCCCGCTCGAAGGCGGCCAGCACATCTTCCCACGTCTCCAGCGCTTTAATGTGATCGGATTTGCGCAGCTTTTCGCGCTCAAAGTCGTAGACGCCAGCCTTGACGAACAGACGGCCAATATGCCGGCTAATGTCGATCACCGGTTGGATTGGCGAGCGTTCGCGGGTGTTCGAGAAGGCCAGCATGCGCCCGCCGGGTCGCAGCACGCGAGCCGTTTCGGCCAGATAAGCATCGATCACCGGCAGCGGAAAGTGTTCGAGAATGTCGATCGCGAAGACCTTATCAAAGCTACCATCGGCGAAGGGTAACATGCGCGAGTCGGCTTTGGCCAGCGTCACCGTGAGCACCGCTTCATCGGCAAAGAGCGTCGCCGGGTCGGAACCCACCATCAACCCGACATACTTTGCGTTCCAGACGGCATGCTTGGCGGTGCCGCAGCCGTTATCAAGCACCACATCGCTCTTGCGCCAGCGCATCAAGCGGCGCAGGGTGCGGTCGCGCACGCCGGCGGCCAACAGCGGCGGCGCTAGTTCGCGGTAGTCAAGCTCGGCGGCCAACTGCTCTTCGTCGGTAACGTACTTAGAAACGTAATCAAACTCGGCCTCGCGTGGCATCAGGTCGAGATAGCCATCGCCGGAGGGGTAGAGCGTCTGGCAGCGCGGGCAACGCACGCCGTCAGCTTCGACAATGAGCGGACGTACCCGGCAGGTCGGGCATTGCAACAATGGAAAGATGCGTTGGTTGATCATGGCGATGGCGGAATCCAACGCCGGTTGATTTCAGCGGCGAGGATACTATCAAAGAGCAAGAGAAAGAGACCTTGGACGAGGATGCCGGCTCCTAGGCCGCGCCGGTCGGCGCGATCGCCTGCCGCGCGCAGCAGCCACAGACCGGCGCCGATGTAGAGCAGGTCAAGGCCGGCGTTGACGAGCAAGATGGTGCGCATCCGCTCGGCAGCGGCATGAGTCGCTGATTCGTCAAGATCGCCGGCAGCCAAATCTTCGGCTTTGAGCAAAGCTTGCCGGCGGCCAGCAATGGCCAGTAGCCAATCGATTGCGCCCCAACTGATCGCTTGGAGACCGAAGTGACGCCAGAAGCCGGGCAGCAGCGATAGGACTGCGCCGCCAATCACGCTCCCGGCGCCCCACCGCTCAAGCGGTTTGAGGGCGTGGTATTGGAAGGCAAAGAAGTTATCGTTCATAGCGGTCATCATACCCTCTATCGTAGAACGCCTCGTGTTCATTATACCCGGTTGGGGGGATGGTGATGCGGAAGGTGTCAGCGGCCCGCACCTTGTGCGGTTCAGAGGAGCGCGGGCGGCGTGTTCCGTGAGGGTAGGGGTTGAGGGGCGGACAGAATATTCGGTCGATCACAACCGTTGATCGCTGTGTGATGCCTTAAAGTCTGGTTCTACACTCCTCTCTTCCGCGTCAATGGGCGATGGGATGGGGGTGAGAGGTGCTATGCACAGCCGCAAAGCGCGCAAAGGCGCAGCGGGGTAACACGCAAAGACGCGAAGATTGCAGAGAACGCAAAGGGTTTGATATGATCCCGGCGATTCTGTTCGAGCCTATCATTACGTATGCACCGGCTAAGGTAAGGCGCGAACGTTTGTGTGTGGGGAAGACAGTGATGCTCTTGTATCCCCCACCTCCCTACCTCCCTACTCCCTGTTTTTTTGCTCTTGACCAAGTGCCGGGCTTGTTGTAGAGTGGCAGTACACCGAGTTAATAATTTTCAACTAAACTGCGTTTCCACAACGCAAGCATAGCGAACCGGCATGGAATTAGACATGCCGCGTTACCGATTCAGAGGGCGAGCGTCACGGCCTGCGCAGCTAAGAAACCTGACTTTTTCGCTCGAAAATATAGATTTGACGTAGGGGTCAACGATGAGCAACGGCTTGCCCACTCGCCACGATACGGGGTCTGATCCAATGAAGGAGGTGTCACCGTGGCTATCTGGCGTCCTGATCCGACGTTTTACCCCTCGCCGCGCATGGCGACCAAAGCACCGCCGGAGGCGCTCGCGTATGTGGTGCGGCTCAACCCGCACGGCAATGGCCAGTCTGATGCAATGTGCGTGGTCGATGTCGATCCTAAATCATCCACCTTTGGCAAGGTAGTTGGCGCCACCGAGATGCCATACACTGGCGGCGAGCTGCACCATTTCGGCTGGAATGCGTGCAGTTCGATGCTCTGCCCTAACGCGCCGCACCCGCACGTCGAACGGCGTTATCTGGTAGTGCCGGATATTCGCAGCTCGCATATCACCATTCTCGATATCAAAGAGCAACCGACCAAACCGCAAGTGGTGAAGGTGATTGAATCCGGCGAGTTGTTCGAGCGCACCGGCTATGCGCGCCCGCATACGGTGCATTGCGGTCCGGACGGCATCTATATCTCGGCGCTGGGCAACCCCGAAGGTGAGGGGCCGGGTGGCATCTTCATTCTCGATCACGACACTTTTGAGGTGTTGGGCCGGTGGGAGATTGATCGGGCCGACCAGTACCTCCATTACGATTTTTGGTGGCATCTCGGCTACGATACGCTCATCACCAGCGAGTGGGGCACGCCGCGCATGGTTGAGCATGGCGTGCTCGGTGAAGAGTTGCTGGCCGGCAAGTACGGCCATCGCATTCATATCTGGGATCTCCACCGGCGGCGCCATCTGCAGACGCTCGACCTTGGCGCCGAGCACCAAATGGCGCTTGAGCTGCGCCCAGCGCACGATCCGACCAACGCCTACGGCTTCCTCAACAGCGTGGTCAGCCTCAAAGACCTCTCGGCCTCGATTTGGCTATGGCACCGGCACAACGGTTCGTGGCAGGTGCGCAAGGTGATCGAGATTCCTGCCGAGCCGGCGAGCGAAGATGAGCTTCCCGATATTCTCAAGCCCTTCAAAGCGGTGCCGCCGCTAGTGACCGATATTAACCTGACGGTTGATGATCGCTTCTTGTACGTCTCGTGCTGGGGTACCGGCGAACTACGCCAATACGACGTCTCCGATCCGTTCAATCCGAAACTGACCGGCACCCTCCAGATTGGCGGGATTGTGCGGCGGGTCGGGCATCCGGTTGCGGCGGGATCGCTCAACGGCGGGCCGCAAATGGTTGAGGTGAGTCGCGATGGCCGGCGGGTCTATTTCACCAATTCGCTCTATCTGCCGTGGGACGAGCAGTTCTACCCGGATGGAATCCACGGCTGGATGGTGAAAGTAGACGCCGATCCACAAGGTGGGATGCAGTTTGATCCGAACTTCTTCGTCGATTTTGGCGATCAGCGTGTTCACCAGATCCGGTTGCAAGGCGGCGATGCGTCGAGCGATTCGTACTGCTTCCCGTGATGGCGCAGGGCGCCCGGCCCAGTTATCGTCTGATAGGGAAGGGGAATGGCTCCACGCCGTGCCCCTCCCCCAGCGGGGGAGGGGTGCCGTACACCGACGCCAAGCGAGCAAAGGCGCAGAGGGGTAACACGCAAAGGCGCGACGATCGCAGAGAACGCAAAGGGTTTGATCTGCTCCTAGCGATCAACCGTTTGCCCGCTCCCACCTGACGGCGGGCAAGGGGGAGCCGCGGGATGGCGGGCAAGGGGTTGCAGGCGGGGAAGCGAGCGAATGAGCCAACGAACAAGTGATTGGCACCCATAGACCCTTTGGAGGTAGCAAGTGGATCAGGCAGCATGGCTCTGGGGGTCGTTATTTGGCCTCGGTTTGTTCCACGGTCTCAACCCGGCGATGGGGTGGTTGTTCGCTACCGGCTTAGGTTTGCAGGAGGGCCGGGCGCAGGCGGTGCTCTATGCGCTGTGGCCGATTGCGATCGGCCATGCCGCCGCGATTGCGCTGGCCGCTTTTGTGACAGCACTGATCGGCTATGCCTTGCCAACCAATCTCTTGCTCGTGCTGACCGGCGTGATCTTGTTGGGGTTTAGCGGCTGGCGGCTGCTGGCCCGTTTCCGCCATCCCACCACCCGCTTCCGGGCCAGCGCGGGTGAACTGGCGTGGTGGTCATTCTTGATGGCGAGCGCGCACGGCGCCGGACTGATGGTTGCGCCGCTGCTGGTGGCGATGGGGCCGGCGACGCAGCACGCGCATCACAGTCACATGCATCATACGCCCACAATAGCCGATTCCATGCTCGGCGCGACATTGGCGGTGGTGGTGCATACCGCCGGCATGTTCGCCGCCATGGCCGCGATTGCGCTGATCGTCTATTACGTGGTGGGCCTTGAAATCTTACGCCGGGCGTGGATTAATACCGATCTGGTGTGGGTGACGGTGCTGGCCATGACCGGCGTGATTGCGATTGGGTTGGGGGTGTGGAGTATGGGGTGAGTGATCGATCCTAACTTGTGCTACTATGGATTGCGGCAGTACACTGCCGCATACCCCATTGTATGAGCCGCGCGTTTCCATCGGTACTTACCGCATTGCAAAGCATCTTTGTAAGCCCCTTGCAGCAAGGAGGTTTCTCATGTCTACCAACCCCCACAACGAGTTTGAACGTGATGGAAGTAAGCCTATATTCAGGTTTTGCGATCATTGTTCTGGACTGCCTCCTTATCGAAACGTTGCAATCATTTCGCGAGGGGCGTCCCAATCCTGAAAAGATAGAGAGAAATGCTAAAAAGAGAAAGCAAACAAGCGCAGTTGACATGTTTATCAATTTTCTGTCTGCTTCCCCCTCCCCTCACCGTTGCCATTGCCACCACAGCCGTGCCAACAGCAACGCCAGTTCGCGCCAGCGTTGCCAGCGCCGCTGTGCATTGCGCCACGGCGGGGCGATGCGGCGTTCGAGCTGGTCGAGGTGCAGAGCGAGCAGTGTGCGCAGCAGGCGATGGCCGGCGTGGGCCGACGGCGGGACGTGGCGGGCGGCCCAGTTGAGCAGATCGGCATAGGCGGTGCGGGCGGCGGCGAGCGCTTGCCGTTGGCGGGCCGGCGGTGCGCGGCGGGCTTGCACGACCGCTGCTTCTTGGCGGGCGGCGAAAAAGCGGAGCAATAGCGCGCTCGCTGACCATTCGGCGGCGTCGGCGGTGAGCGCCGCTTGCTCGGCGACGGCGGTGTGTTGCGCGGCAGCCAGCGCCGCTTCCCCGGCGGGCAGCGCATCCAACGCTTCGTGCAGCGCTGTCAGCCGCTGTTCGCAGTGGGGCGGCGGTGCGTCATAGCTGTCGAGGATGTCACGCGGCGGGTGCGTGACCGGATCGTGCCGGTGGCCGTCGTGTTGCCGGCGCAGGTCGGCGGGGGTGATGGCGAGGGTATGCCGCCACGCCGTCTCGAGCGCGGCGTAGGCCGTGTCGAGCAACGCCGCCGTAGCGGGGGCGCGAGTGGCGGCGTATTCGCCGCGCAGCGCCGCTGGTTCGCGCTGCGGTTGCCACGCTAGCGCCGCAAAGCTGTGCGGGTTGGGTCCAACCGCTAACCATGGCCGGTCGCCGGTCAGCAGGACGTGAACGCCGTCAAGCCCCCATTCGTGGTAAGTGCATAGGTCGGCGGCGATAGTTGGGCCGAGTGGTGGCAGGGTCGATTTGAACAAAATCCCGTCGAGGTAGTATTCAAACACACTGGCCCCGGCGGGGAAGGTGGCGCGCAAGGCGGCGATCTGCCCAGCCAGCGGCCCGTTGACCGGGTTGGCGGCGTCACCGATGCCGGTGGCATACGAGCGTTGGCGCGGTGCGATTACCACCTCGACATTGGCTGCCGGAACGATGTGCTGCGGCGGGGCGAAGGTGTCGTGGTAGGCGAGGTAGGCAATGTGGGCGGCGGGGTTGTGTTCGGCCAAGGCTACCGCCATCGTATTGACGAGGATCAGAGACTGGTCAGACGGCGATAAGGCGCGGCAGTGCGGGCAGATGCACCAGCCTCCGCCGAGCCGGTCTTCCGGCCAGAGGTGATACACGCTAGCGTTGGGTTCGGCGGCGAACAATCTGCGCGCCCAATCGCGCACCAAGGCTTGCGTGGCCGGATTGGTCGGGCAAGGGTTGCCATCGGCCACCCTCCGGCGACCGTCGTGGCGGAACAGATCAGGTTGCTGGCGGAAGAGCCGGCGCGGGACGGCGTCGCGCAGATGGTGGCCGCCGATTTCGAGCCGCAAGCCGCGTTCGGCGATCAGCGGCCAGAGCCGGGGGCGGCGTTGCTGCCAGTAGCGCCAGCGGCAGGCGCCGAGCGGCATCCCGCTGGCGCCGATGGTATGGATGAAGATCGTGTTGAGCCGCGCCCGCGCTGCCCACGCGATCCACGCTTCGGCCTGCGCAAGAAAGAGGTCGTGCCCGATTACCAAGCCACGGCGGGCGAATGCTGGCTGCTCGGCGACTGTTGCGGCAGGAAAGCGAAGCTGGGCATAGCGCGGTAGGTACTCATCGGCAGGGCCGGGGCCGGCCCAACGCCATCCCAACGCTTCCAGTAAGCTATAGACCGCATAGAGCAAGCCACGCGACCCTTCACCGATCAGCACCAGACCGCGCTCATCGGCCATGCGCACAAAGCCATCGCCGTCGGGACCGTGGCGCAACGCAATGCGCGGGCCGGCGGCGGCAGCAGTAATTGGCAACACTGGACCTCCCATCCGCTGGAGGGCGCGGCGCAACTCGTGAGCGGCAAACTGGGCCGTAGGCTGGTCGCTCGCTAGCTCGATCGACCAGTGGCTGGTGAGAAAATGGTTCATGCCATGTGCTGAGCCGGTGCAAAGAGCTTGGTGTGTACCGCGGTTATTATAGCAGTAAGAGGGGTAAATGGAACAAGGAGCGGGCAGGGGCAGAGAGCGAATTAGTTGCATAGTGGACAAATTCGCCTTCAGCGGCTACAATGCAGGCAAGCCGCCGTTTGCTACGCTCAAATCCGCATGCGATCATGAGTGGCGGTTGCACGCAAGATTCCTGGTATCATGCCGGTATCGCCGGCGGTTAGCATCAGATGATGATGTGAGGAACCCATGCTACGGTTTGAACACGAGATCCTGTTCACGCCCTGTCCGGAACGGATTGCTCGGCTCCGTGAGCTTGCCTACAATCTCTGGTGGACGTGGCATCCCGAAGCGCAAGACTTGTACCGCTCGATCGACCCGGAATTATGGGAGCTGGTGTATCACAATCCGGTCGAATTTTTGCGTGACGTGCGCCAGCGCAAGCTAGAAGCGGCGGCGAACGATCCGGCCTATTTGAAGCGGTATGACGCGGTGCTCAAGAGTTTTGACAGCTACATGAGCGCCAAGAAGACGTGGTTTAGCAAGCATTATCCCGACGCAAAAAACACCTTAATCGCTTACTTTAGCGCCGAGTTTGGCTTACACGAGAGTTTGCCGATCTATTCGGGCGGTTTGGGCATCTTGTCGGGCGATCACATCAAAGAAGCCAGCGATATGGGAATTCCGCTGGTCGGCGTCGGCTTCATCTACCCGCAGGGGTATTTCCGGCAGCGGCTTGACCAGAGCGGCTGGCAACATGCCGAGTACAACAAGCTCAACTTCGCCGACGTACCGGCGTTGCCCGCGCTTGATCCCGAAGGTCGCGAGGTGGTGGTTGAGGTCGAGCTGCCCGGTCGCACGATTTACGCCAAGGTCTACAAGTTTCAGGTGGGTCGCACCGAGCTGCTCTTGATGGATACCGACATCCATCCGAACAGTCCGCAAGACCGCGAACTGTCAGCGCGGCTGTATGGCGGCGATCAAGAGATGCGCATCTCGCAAGAGCTGGTGTTGGGGGTCGGTGGCGTGCGCGCTTTGCGCCGGCTCGGCTACAAGCCGACCGTCTGGCACATGAATGAAGGCCACTCGGCCTTCCTCGTACTTGAGCTGTGTCGCGAGCTGGTCGCACAGGGCTATAGCTTGGAAGAGGCGATGGAGCAGGTCAAGGCCCACTGCGTCTTTACCACCCACACGCCGGTGCCGGCGGGTAACGATGCCTTCCCGCTGCCGATGATCGAGAAGTTCTTCTGGAGCTTCTGGCCGCAGCTTAACCTCACCCGTGATGAGTTTATGAATCTGGCTTTGCAAGAGCAGCACTGGGGGCCGACCTTTGCCATGACGGCGCTGGCGCTGCGCTTTTCGGCCTACCACAACGGCGTGAGCAAGCTGCACGGCCTCGTGGCGCGCGGGATGTGGCAGTGGCTCTACCCCGGCCGTACCCAAGATGAAGTGCCGATCACGTCGATTACCAATGGCGTGCATACGGCGACGTGGCTAGCGCCGGAAATGCGCACGCTCTACAATTCGTACCTCGGCAAGAATTGGGAAGACAACCTCGACGATCCGCAGCTCTGGCGGAAGGTGTACCAGATTCCGGACGAGACCTTCTGGCGCACTCGCCAAAAGCTTAAGAGCGATCTGATCGCGTTCAGCCGCCAACGCCTGCAACAACACTACATGCGGCTCGGCATTCCGGCGCCGGTCTGGCCTGTGCTCGAAGAGAACATTCTCACCATCGGCTTTGCTCGTCGGTTTGCGACCTACAAGCGGGCGACGCTGCTCTTCAAAGATATTGAACGGCTGAAGGCCATTCTCAACCGGCCGGGCAAGCCGGTGCAGATTATCTTTTCTGGCAAAGCCCACCCCCGCGACGATCCCGGCAAGCAGTTCATTCAAGATGTCTACCGGCTGGCGATGCAACCGGGGTTGGCTGGCCGGATCATCTTCCTCGAAGAGTACGATATGGCAGTCGGGCGGGCGTTGGTGCAAGGGGTCGATGTCTGGCTCAACAATCCGCGCCGGCCTTATGAAGCCAGCGGCACCAGCGGGATGAAGGCGAGTTTGAACGGCGCGCCGAACTGTTCGGTGCTCGATGGCTGGTGGCCGGAAGCGTACAACGGGCGCAATGGGTGGGCGATTGGCGAAGAGCGCGAGTACGCCAATCAGGAAGAGCAGGATTGGAACGATGCTATGTCGCTCTACCACTTGCTGGAGCACGAGATTGTGCCGCGCTATTACGATAACCGCGACGCCAACGGCATTCCGGTGGAGTGGGTGCAGATTTGCAAAGAGGCGATCGCAACGGTAGCGCCAATCTTTAGCACGCGCCGGATGCTGGCTGATTACCTGCGTGACATGTATATGCCGGTAGCGGTGCAGGGCGCAATGCCAGCGGTGTAAGTACGTTCAACGCAAAGACGCGAAGAGATATGAGGGTTCAGTTCGCGTTCTCTTCGCGTCTTCGCGTTTTTGGCGTTATGATGAGCCAAAACAACCCTGACAGTATACCCGTCATTGATATTTACCAGCGGCTGGCGGCTCATTTTGGCCCGTTGCACGGCCCACAGGCGACGTGCCCGTGGTGGCCAATCGTGAGTGATAACCCTCAACTTGAGATGGTCATTGGTGCGGTGCTGGTGCAGCAGACGCGCTGGGAGACGGTGGAAGCGGCGGTGATGCGGATGCACGCTGCCGGTTTGCTTGATCTGGCGGCGCTGGCGGATGCTGAGGCTGAGCAGTTGGCGGCGTTGATTTACCCTTGCGCGTTTTACCGGCAAAAGGCGAGCGGTTTGATCGCGCTGGCCCGTGCCATTCAGGAACGGTATGGCGATCTGGCGATGATGCTGAGCCGCCCGACGACGACGCTGCGGGCCGAGTTGTTGCAGTTGCCGCGGATCGGGCCAGAGACGGCGGATGTGATTTTGCTCTACGCCGGGCAGCATCCGCTGTTTGTGGTTGATGCCTACACCCGCCGGATCTTTGCCCGTGTTGCGCCAGAGCGGTTGGCGTGGGAGCGCGCGAGCTATGCGCAGGTGCAACAGGCGATTGCCAGCGAACTGCTTGCTGATCCGGTGTTGCTGGCCGATTTCCATGCCCAATTGAACGAGTTGGCCGTTCGTTATTGTTTAGTGCGGCCCCGCTGCGATGGCCCGCCGGCGCGGCGGGTCTATTCGCGCCAGCCGGGCCGCAATAGTTTTCTGGATCGCCATGATGGTTGCCCGTTGCGCGTGGTGTGTAATTGGTATCGATATCGGGATGGGTAGGGGCACAGTACGCTGTGACCGTATAGGATGAGATATGATGTCGCCGCTGACGGTCTTTTTGGTGTTTTTGCGCTTGGGATTGACCTCGTTCGGCGGGCCGGTGGCGCATTTGGGTTATTTTCGCACCGAGTTTGTCGAGCGGCGGCAGTGGTTGGATGAAGCAGCCTACGCCGATCTGATCGCGCTCTGCCAGTTTTTGCCCGGCCCGGCCAGCAGCCAAGTGGGGATTGCGATTGGAACGATCCGGGCCGGTTTTCTTGGCGGGTTGACGGCGTGGCTCGGTTTTACGCTCCCGTCAGCGCTGATCATGATCGGCGTGGCGTATGGCGTGACGGTATTGGGTGATCCGGCCAGCGGGTGGTTGCGTGGCCTCAAGGTGGTGGTGGTGGCGGTGGTTGCGCAAGCGGTTTGGCAGATGTCCCAGCGCCTTTGCCCGGATCGGTTGCGGGCCAGTTTTGCGATTGCGGCGGCGATCGTCTTACTGCTCTGGCCGGATGCGCTGGTGCAACTGCTAGTGATCGGGTTGGGCGGTCTAGCCGGGTGGCGGCTACTGAAGGTTGCCAGCACGAACGGAGCGAACTTCCTCTCACCGATCACGCCGCGCGTCGGCATTGGTTTCGCTGCCCTCTTTGCCGTGCTGCTCGGCGGATCGCTGCTGGCAACGTTGAGCGATGACGCGACGTTGACGTTGCTGGCTGGTATGGTTCGTAGCGGGTCGTTGGTCTTCGGCGGCGGGCACGTGGTGCTGCCCTTGCTCGAGACGGTGACAGTCGGTGCAGGGTTAATGAACGCCGATACCTTCATTACCGGCTATGGCGCGGCGCAAGCGGTGCCGGGGCCGTTGTTCACCTTCAGCGCCTACCTTGGCGCGGTGGCGGCAGCGCCTCCCGGCGGATGGCTCGGCGGCGTGCTGGCGCTGATTGCGATCTTTTTGCCGTCGTTTTTGCTGGTGTGGGCCGCCTTGCCGTTCTGGGCCGCGTTGCGCGCACAACCGGCGGCGCAAGCGGCGCTGGCGGGGATCAATGCGGTGGTGGTGGGAATCTTGCTGGCGGCGTTGTACCAGCCGGTTATCACCAACGCCATTCGCGGCCCGGTGGATGTGGCGTTGGCGTTGAGCGCATTTGCGGCGCTGCACGTATGGCGAGCGCCGCCATGGGCGGTGGTGGTGGGGTGGGCCGTGATTGGCGGGTTGGCGGGGTGATGGTGTGGCAATGGCCCACGTGAAGGTTTTCTATGATCAGGCCGGTAATACCCTAACCGTCTGGTTTGACCAGCCACAAGATGAATATACCTGCAAAGAGACTGATAGTGATCTTGATGAAGGATCGCAATGGGCGCGTGATCGGGTTTGAGAAGCTGAATGTGCTGACGCAGCCGTCCAGCCGGTTGCAGGTGGCTTTTGAAACTTCATCCCATTTTGTCATATCGTTTTGTTCTTCCCATGACGCAGCCGTCCAGCCGGTTGCAGGTGGCTTTTGAAACCGTCATTGCGGGATAGTAGGAATCATTCGCGCAGCATTATGGAGCCGCACAGCCGGTCGTTTTTACATAATGTAATGGCCCCAGTAATGACCCCAGTCGCCGCACGCGGTGCGACGTCACATCAGATGTGTTGGTCGACGTAGCACCGCGCGGCCTATTATCACACGCCCTGCGGTTGTACGCGAATCAATCCGCCCACCGCATAACCTCCGCTACCTCGGTCTGCCCCACCGGCTGATGGGCGCGTTTGATCGCGGCGCGCAGGCGTTCGAGCCGGTCAGCGGCAGGAACAATGGTTTGGCGCGTGAGCCAGAGGTTCATCGCTTCGACATACAGTGCAGTCAGGTCGGTAGGTGCGGCTGCCAGCGGGATGAGTTCGGCCAATGTCGTTTGGATGCGGCCACGCGCTGCCGGCCAGTCGATCACGTCGGGCATCGCCTGTATCGCGTCGAGCAGGTGGGTGGCGCGGGCACAGATCGCTTGCCGTTCAGCAGGCGGTTCTGGTGGGGCTGGCGGTGCTGGTGGCGGCGCTGCTGCTGGTTGCGGCGGCGCCGGTGCAGTTTCGCCGCTGAGCAGAGCGACAATGCGAGCAAACCCCTCACGCAGCAACTGTTCCATTTCGCGGCTATAGTGCAGCCACGCGCCGACCTGCATCCCGGCGGGGTCAGGAATATCTCGCGCTCGTCCGGCCAATTCACCGAGCGAAGCGATCGTCGCCTGCGGGTAGCGACTGCGCAATACGCGAGTAATGCCGCTATCGACGGCAATCAGCACGTTGGCTGCCGCCGCTAGCTCATCGGTCAGCGAGCGAGCGATGTGGTCATCGGCGGCGATGCCAAGCAACGCCAGCGCATCGCGCGCCGCCGGTTGCAACGGGTCGTCATCGTGACCGATAACGCCAGCCGAGGCGATCTGCCACGAGTAACCGCGGGCCTGCGCCATCCGGCGTAGCAGAGCCACGGCAATCGGCGCTCGTCCAGTGTCGGCAGCGCCGACAATGAGGATGGATTGGGTGGTGGGCGACATAGGTGCGTAATGCGCGTTTTGCTAGTCGCGATCTTACCCGCATTGTACCATGTCTAGAGTTGGTTTGAAGACGTATCGGACCGCCGCGAGCGGTATCCTCCGCTTTCCTCTGTCATTGCGCGCCACCGTAGGCGGCGAAGCAATCTCCCACGAAGGCGGGTGCTATCCGCTGAAGCGCAAGATGTCTTGCAGCATTGACGAGCGGTTCGCGGCGGGAAGCAATCTCCCACGAGGGCGGGTGCTATCCGCTGAAGGGGAGAGTGTTTCGGTTGGGCGGCGCCCCGCTGCGCTGGGGACCGCCGCTCCCTCGCAATGACAGAAGGGTGCGCCCCTGCGCCATGACCAGAGAGCGCATGCCCCGTCACAATAGCCAAAACCTCGCTTATCTCACGCTTTTTGTGTATTGTTGTGGCTATCCTTCACCCTGTTTGACCATATCGCCGACTTATGGTATCTTGCCGTCGTGCCATATCGAAGGTGATACTGGCAATATATGTCATATACCTTGTTGTATATGACACAGCGCTCCGCGACAGGACCATGTTCGTCCTGTTCCATCGTCACACTGCAGTGTGACGATGTGATTCCGTGTTGAATGGCGTTGGCCCCGCGTGTGACAACGCCCGGAGGAAACATCTGCATGGTGACGCATTCGACGCGCCGCCGTTGCACTCTGTTCGCGCTCGGCTGGCTGTTCGCCGTAATGCTCTCGTTCGTCGCTCGACCCGTGCCTGTCGCTGCCGCTCCTACCCTCGTTCTCCCCACTCCCCCCGGCGAACCATGGCGAATTATTCAGGGATACGCTTGTGGCACCCATGCTGGCTGGGATCGCTACGCGCTCGATTTGGCCCAAGTGAATGGCCCGACCTACAACGCTCCGATTCGGGCGGCTGCCTCCGGTACGCTTTGGCATTGGGAGGCGCGCAGCGGCACGATGATCCTTTCCCACGGCAATAACTTCTTTACGATGTATACCCATCTCAGCTAGCCGGTGACGACCGCGCGCGATTATGCGTTTGCAGCCGGCGATGTGTTGGGGTATGCGGGTGATCGTGGTTCGCCCGGTATTCCCCATCTTCACTTTATGGCCTATACTGCCGGCGCGAATGGCTGGAGCAGTCGCCAGTCGGTGCCGCTGAAGTTTGCCGAGGGCTACGATTTGCCTGAAATCGGCGGCTGCAATCAGCACGGCGGCAAGGTATTGACGGCTATGTCGCTGCAAGATCCGGCGGTGACGTTTACCAGCGCAGCACTGCCGTCCGGATGGTATAACGTCGATCACCAGATCGATTTTAGCGTGGCGTGGGGTGGCGGCGGCCTCAGCCAAGCGTGGAATGCCGAGCCGCCAGCGGATCAACCAATGTTCCCCGGCGCTTACGATGGCTATGCCCGCCTAGCTGATATGGGTGAGGGCTGGCATACGCTCTATGTGCGGGCGTGGGGGCCTGATGGCCGGCAGACGTTGGCCAGCTATGGGCCGGTCGGTTATGACATTTCGCCGCCGGTGTTGGTAGCGATGCCGCAAACGCTGACACTGGCCCGCGAGCAAGCGATCACGCTGGTGTGGCCCGCGGCGAGCGATCTGCTTTCCGGCGTAGCCGGTTACCGGCTCTACCTCGGCCCAGATCCGGCTGGCGAGAGCGAGTGGTTTGTGACCGAGCCAAGCGTGACGGCACCGCCATTGGCTCCCGGTACGTGCTGGTTGCGGGTCAAGCCGCTCGATAATGCCGGTAATGTGGGGGTATGGCAGACGGTGATGGCCATCGTGGTGGAGTAGCTCTCAACCCCGCGCACACGGCAGGTTTAAGGGTGGACAGAGCGTATGAGCGCAGATGCGGTTGATGGCTTTGCGCTGCGCCACTTCACCCTCATCCCCGGCCCCTCTCCCGTCACGCGGGAGAGGGGCGATCATCGTGTTCGATCGCGCGATTGGCTGAGCTAGCCACGCAGCGGCTCCCCTCGCCCGCCGTGAGGTGGGAGAGGGGGCTGAGGGGTGAAGGGCCATCAGCGATATGGTTGATCGCGTTGCGATGTGTTGGTGTACCCTAACCCCTCTCCCGCACGGCGGGAGAGGGGTGATGCTTTTCTACCGCCGCACCACTACCGGCGTCCCTACCGGGGCCCATTCGTAGAGCCATGCCGCCGCTTTGAGCGGCAGGTTGATGCAGCCGTGGCTGCGGCGCACGCCGGTGCCAAATTGGTTGTGCCAGTAGGTTCCGTGCAGTGCAACGCCGCCGACGATGTACATCGCGTGGGGGACGCGGGGAACGACCCAACATTCGCCGCCAGCGCATCCGCGCATCGTCTGTTCGCGCACTTTGGCGTAGATGCTAAACGAGCCGACCGGCGTGTTAAAGCCATCCCGTCCGGTTGAGACCGGCGCGTCGAAGATGATACGATCGCCGTCGAGCGCGTAGAGCCATTGGTCGCTCAGATCGACGATGATCAGCTTGTCGCCGGTCAAGCGGATGACCGGTTGGGCAGGCTTGGGAGCCGGTGGTTTCGCTGCCGGCGCCGGGGTAGGCGCGGCAGTTGGGGGTGGCGCAGGCGGCGTCGCTTGGAGTTGGCCGTTGGCATCAACCGGCAGCGCATTGCTGGCGACGACTGGGCTCAGATCGACTCCGCGCAGGCGGGCCAGATCGCGGCCAAGGTCGCTGATCCGCACCGCGTTAGCCGGATCAACAGGACGGGGATCGACTTCGAGTCGGGCCCGTTCAAAGTATTGCACTTGCCGCAACGCGCCGCCAACGTATTCCCAGCGTGGTTCGCTAATCGGCAGACCAAAGATATCGATCGCGCCATGCGCTTCCCAGAAGGCGAGAAAGGGCGGTCCAAGGGTGTAGCCGGTCTCGGCGAAGAAGCGGCGCACGGGGGACTCGCGCACGGATGGGGCGGGGAGCGGGAACGACCGGCCCAATGCAGCGGCATACTCGGCTCCAACCCTTCCGCGCAGCACAGTATTGTTATAGGCCGGATGCAGTTCCAGCCTGCCGCGCTCGAAATATTGCACCGTCAACTCGCCGTCGCGGAAGGGGGCGCTGATCGGCTGGCCTAGCGTTAGCGGCCCTTCACTCTCCCGCCAGACGCTGAGAAACCCGTAGGTGTCATCGAGCCGCTGGCCGGTGGCGACAAAGTAGAGCGCGTTGCTCTGCGCGTGCAGCGGCGCGCCCCACAGCGCCAGCAGCACTCCGGCTATCAATGCGAGATACCGCATCGTTGCGCCGCTTTCTTCAGTGCGAATCCTACGCTTATTATACAGTAGGCGAAGCTGTGGTACCATAGGGAAAGCAGGAGGGGCAAAGCAGCGCTGTGCCCCATAGGCATAGCGCTGCTTTGCCCGCACGTGATGCGAATCATCCGTCTAAGGAGCGATCATGCTAGCCGAATTGCACGACGAACTCGAAACAGTCCGCGAACGGTTTGCCAATCTGCGGGGGCATCTTTGACTTAGCGGCCAAGCAAGCCGAGATCGAGCAACTCGAAGCCCGTGCTGCCGATCCCGATCTGTGGAATGTGCCGCGCACCGCGCAAGAGATTATGCAGCGGTTGACCCGGGTGAAAGAAGAGGTCACGCTGTGGAACGATCTCGAGCGCCGGATCACGAGTCTCGCCGAGCTGATCGAGCTGACCGAGCTAGAAGGTGACGAGTCGCTGGTTGGCGATCTGGCCGCCGAATTGCGCGCCATTCAGCACGAGGTTGAACAGCGCGAGCTAGAGGTGCTGCTCAGCGGCCCTTACGACGATCGTGACGCCTTTCTCTCGATCCAGGCCGGGATGGGTGGCACCGATGCCCAAGATTGGGCCGCGATGCTCTTGCGCATGTACACCCGTTGGGCCGAGCGGCATGATTATACCGTCAATCTGATTGATCTGAGCGAAGGCGAAGAGGCGGGGATCAAGAGCGCGACGATTGAGATCCGTGGCCCGTATGCCTACGGCTATGCCCGCGCCGAAGCCGGCGTGCATCGCCTTATCCGGCTTTCGCCCTTTAACGCGGCTCATACCCGCCAAACTAGCTTTGCCCGCGTTGAGGTGATGCCGGAAGTGGACGACGCGCCGGAGGTAGAGATCAAGCCGGAAGATCTGCGGATCGATGTCTTTCGCAGTGGCGGCCATGGCGGGCAGGGGGTTAATACGACCGACTCGGCGGTGCGCATTACCCACCTGCCGACCGGGATTATGGTGACGTGCCAAAACGAACGCTCGCAGATTCAGAACCGCGAAACGGCGCTGCGCGTCTTGCGCGCCCGTTTGCTCGAACGTGAATTGCAGCGGCAAGCCGAAGAGCGGGCCCGGCTGCGCGGCGAGTATCGCGAGGCGGCGTTCGGCAACCAGATGCGCACCTATTACCTCCACCCCTCGACGCTGGTCAAAGACCATCGCACCGATTATGAAACGAGCAACGTCCAAGCCGTGCTCGATGGCGATATTGATCCGTTTATCGAAGCCTTTTTGCGTGCAAACGTGCAGGAGTCGTGATGGAGATTAAGTATACGCCGTGGCGCATGCGGTATATCAAGCGTGGTGACGTTGATGAGGGATGCGTGTTCTGCGCGATGACCGCTGCCGAAAGTGCAAGTGATGCCGAACGGTTGGTGCTCTACCGCGGGCGGCATTGTTTCGTGGTGATGAACCTCTACCCCTACAATACGGCCCACTTGATGGTGGTGCCGTATCTGCACGTTGCCGATCTTACGACGCTTGATAGTAATATTGCTGGGGAATTGTTCACTTTGACGCAACAGTGCGTTGCGATCATTCAGGATGAGTATGCGCCCCACGGCTTCAACGTTGGCATGAATTTGGGGCGAGTGGCCGGCGCTGGGATCGCCGATCATCTGCACATGCACATCGTGCCGCGCTGGAACGGCGACAACAATTTTATGCCAGTGATTGGCGGCACGAAGCTGATCCCTGAAGCGCTGGAAGAAACGTATGTGCGGCTGCACCCGCATTTTGCCGCGCTTAACTCAACGTCCGCTTAATAAGATCGACGAGATGCGATATCTCGAACGGCTTCTGAATAATCACGGCGCCTTCAGCCTCAAGATCGGCAAACCACGGCTTGCGGCTGAGCGCCGTCATCAGAATGATGGGAATGCCATCGTCTTGCAGGCGCTCTTTGATGCGTTGGAACGTCTCGACACCATCCATGTTGGGCATCATAATATCGCTCAAGACGAGGCTAGGCGAGAGGTTTTCGAGCATGCGCAACCCTTCGAGGCCGTCGCGAGCCAACACCACCTCGTAGCCGGCGTTGCGCAGGGCGAATGACAAAATACTTTGTAGGCCGAGATCATCGTCGATGATGAAGATGGTGCCTTTATTTGCTGACATATCTGTTTCCTTGTCAGTCATAGTTTTGGAATGGGTTGGGATGGACACGAGCAGGTTGGCGTTTGTTGTGCGCCATTATACCAGAGAGTAACCGGGTAGATGTTGGCGAATGAAGAGTGATACGAGGAGTAAGAGCATGACTCGTCCGGTGCCGGCAGTGCTTGCCGAATATCCGTTTCATTACCCGATTGAAGTGCGCTTTCGCGATCTCGATGCGCTTGGCCACGTCAATAATTCAGTCTATGCGACATACCTCGAATCGGCCCGGATCGCTTATTACCAGCGGCTGCTGGGCGGCTCGCTCGACCGGTTGGGGATCATTCTGGCCGAACTAACGATTCGCTACAAAGCGCCGGCCCATTTTGGCGATGAGTTGCTGGTTGGCGTGCGAGTTAGCCGGATCGGCGGCAAAAGTTTTACCATGGAGTACGCGATTGCCCGGCTTGGCGATGGCGCGCTGATCGCGACGGCGCAGTCGGTGTTGGTGGCCTACGATTACGCTGCCGGGCGCAGTGTGCCGGTGAGCGATGAGTTTCGCGCTCGCGTCGCCGAGCTACAGGGTGGGCTAGGCGGATCGTAGCGGCGACGCAGCTTTTCATAGTTCTATTCCGCTAATTCGTGGTAGAGTTGCACGACCGGATCGTCGCGTTTGCGGCGCGGGTTGATGCTGGCGGCGGCGAGGTAGCGCTGGTAGACGCGCTGCATCTCTACCGGCAAGCCGAGCCGGTGGCTGGCGCGCAAGTGCCAGTTCACTACGGCGACTGCTCGCGGTTCGAGGGCTAAGACTCGCTGGCAGTAGTGCAAGCATTGCTGGTCATTGCCGGCGGCATAGGCGTGGGCGGCGAGCCGCTCGCCGGCCAGTACCGTTTTGCTGAGCAGGCTTGCTCGCCGTTCGGCGGCCCACTGCTGCGCGCCGGCAATTCCCTCCATGTACGGCCCGTTGTGCAGATCAAGCACGTATTGGTAGAATGAGAGCGCTGCATCAAGGCCTTGTTCTTCTGCGGTCTTGGCGGCGAGATCGAATGTCTGTTCGAGCAGATTGGCGTCGCTGCGGTAGAGGTCAGTGTTGAGCGCGCATCGCTGCCGGTTGGTATGCAGCAGGTGCGTAGCGAGATCACTGCTGCCGCAGCGGTGCAGCACTTGTCGTAAGGCGGTCAGGGTGCGGGCAATGCTGCTGGTGCTGGCCGCGCCGCCCCAAATCGCCGCCGCAATCTCGCTGCGTGTCGCTCCGCTGGCGCCGCAATGCACTAGATAGGCAACGATGCCTTGCACCTTGCGCCCGCCGGCCTTCCCGCCATCGCTTTGCCCCCATTCGTCCGGTTCGATCGGGCGGCTGTTGATAAAGACTTGGAAATCGCCCAGACAGCGCACGTAGACGCCACGGAATGGGCTGAGCTCGACTCGCAGGCCGGTGATTTCACCGATGTTGGTTAAGGCTGCCCGCGCTTGTTCACTCAGTGCCGGATCGTCGAGCAGACGGCGCAGGTAGGTGAGAGCGCGGTTGCCATAGTGGGTGAGCAGAATGGTGGTGGCTTGCCGGCGCACCAGCGGGTCGGTATGGCTCAAAAGTGGCAGGTAAAGCGTGACAGGATTGGACATAGCTGCTACTCATCGTGATCAGGCTCCTCTGGCGGGAGACGGCGGACGATGTTGACCGAGGGATCAATGCGGAGTTCACCGTGCTCATCAAACTCAACCAAGAGGATTTCGCGATCGCCGCTGAACATGCTGAAGCGGACTTTCCCGGCTCCATACGGCATACAGATGATCCGGTCGCCGGGCTGGAAGCGCGGTTCGGGCGGCGGAGTGCTGGCGGCTGGTTGCGGTGTAGCCGGTGCGGCGGGTTCGTCGCGAGCACGGCGTTGGCGTAGACGGGCTAGTATCGCTTCGGCGTCGGGCATAGGTGGCTCTTCGGCTGGCGGCGGAGTGGCCGGCTGCGCTGGCGGCGAGCGATCAGGTTGATTGCGCACCGGCGTCCGTTCGGGTGGCCGGCCGTACCGATTGCGGGCATTGCCGCTGGCGCGGGCGGCGCGAGCGGGCGGCTCAGGCGCGCGGGCAGGCGGCTCAGGCGCGCGGGCAGGCGGCTCAGGTGCGCGGGCAGGCGGCTCGGTGCGGCTGGCCTTAGCCGGCGGCAATGACGGTATCGGAATCGCTACTTCCGCCTCGCCGCCCAATACCGCCAGCAGCCAATCCATATCGGTGCGGGCCAGCGACTCAAATAGCGGATCGGTGCGTTGATCGAGGGCAATATCATAAGCCAGTGGCAGAATACTCTCGATCTGCTCGTATAGCCATTCAGCCAAGCCGTTGCCGTTCGGTTGGGCATCAACAAAGTACAGATGCTGCGTGGCCGGATCGTAAACGGTCACGCAATCCTCCAGCCGGGCCAACGTGCGCAGTGCAATCGCGGCGACACACGACCATCCTGCCAATTGGCCGGTCACATGCAGCGGCTGGGTGAGGCGCACCCAGATCGCCGGACTATTCCATTGTTGGGTGAGGGGTTCCGCCAGCGCACGTTCTTGGGCCGGGTTCCGCCCAACCTGCTCGCGGTAGGCGTACGTCGTCTCTTCAATCGTGACCCGACCCCATCCCACCTGCGGCCCTCTGCCGCCGCGCGCGCGGCGCAGTTCGCGCTGCGCCCATTCATCCCGAAGCCGTACCTGACAACGGCGCAGCGGCAGGGTGCGCCGGCTAGCGCGGACGGCCAGCGTCACTGTGCCGTGCTCGTCGTTGCGCGCGATAACCTGTTGCCCGCCGCGCAATGGCGGCAGCGCAGCAGCCGGGTGCGCCCAACGACCGGCAATCGACGGATCGACCATCCCGGTCTCGCGCCCTTGTTCATCAAGCAGATGGATCGGTTCCATGCCGGCAGCGTGCAGTGCGAGGGGAATATACGGGTCGCTTTGGGTTCCCGGCAACCAGATCGGCGTCCGATCAGGCAGGCGATAGAGATGCTGCTGCGCTGCGAGCCGTTCGACAATCGCCGTGAGTTGCCACTGCTGGATCTCCTCGTCGCGTAGCGGTTGCTCGCTGGCAGCGCAGACCAGATGGAGCGCGGCGACAAACGGGTTCAGCGGCGCTGGCGGCCATACCGGTGGTTGCAGCAACGGCCACGTGGCCATATCGGTCACCGCCAGCCGTTGTAGAGCTGGTTCGCTGACACCGCGCCCCAACAGCAGAATCACGAGTGCGGCCCCGCTGTCAAGCGCAGCCTGCAGCGCAGCGCCGGTCTGAGCGCCGGTCACGATCTGCACGTGGGACGGGAGCGGGCTGGTGCTGGCGCTGTACCGCTCAGCGGCGACGGCTGTCCGCACGTGGCCGATTTCATAAGGGGAAGCGACCACATGCACACTGGCGCCAGCCGCAAGGAAGGCTTCCACCAGCCGCGTAATCTCGCTGTGGCGGTCGCCGTCGGTCTGCCAGAGAGCTAGCGTAGTGGCCGGATGGGGCAAATCACTCGCTGGCGTGACCCGCCATTCGCGCCCGCTGAGCAGATGCAGCGCCGCTTCAGCGCCGCTGACCGGCGCGACAGAGCCGCCGAGCGCGAGGGGGTGTGGCGTGAGCCGGCTGGCGCGGAGCAGGATCATACTGAGGTGGCTGGCGGCAATGCCGTAATAGGTGTGGAGATCGGCGATCGCCACCAAACGCAACTGGCGCCAGAAATAGCGCCATGCGCGGTCGTGAAAGCGGAGCAGCGAGCCGTGCAATTCGGGCAGCGTCGTGACGACCAGCCGGGCCGCCGGCGCAGCGCGGCGCTTCGCGCCATTGGTCGCTGCGATGGCAATTGCCGGCTGGCAAAAGCGTGCGAGCGCCGTCGCTTCACGCTCGTGCAGCAATGCTTGATCGGCGTCGGGCGTAATCAACAGCGCGGTAGCGTTCGCTTCGTTACGCAGCAGATCAAGCGCCAACAGATGTAAACTAGCCCGGCTGAGTAAGCCGCTACCGGTGATAGCAAATGGCGCGCCGCGCCGAAGGGCGGCCAGCGCGATCGATTGCGCTTGAAAAAATGGGGTGCCAATGGCGCGTACCCATGCCTCATTCAGCGCTTGATCGACCGGCAAATGGCTAATGCGCGCGCCGTCAGCGGCGGGAATCCGGCGCAGCGCGATGAGCGGCGATGGCGATCGCCCGGATCGTTCGGCCAGCGTTTGCAAGATGTCGATCAGGTCACTCATAACGTTGCTGGTATAACCTCGTTCCCGCCACCCGAATGGATCACCGGGCGTATCCCGTTCGCAAGGCTTTATCGAGCTTTCATCACTCCCAACCTTGACCTGTCCTCGTTTTCTCACCCTCGCGTTAGCTCGGAGGCGGCTGTAAGGTATGATAATGTACTTTACCGGTTACTTGATGGTCTGTAAACTCCATGTTTGGGTGTTTTACCAAACATATCATGCGTTCCTGTTTCACAGCGGCGCGTGGAGGCGCACCCCGTTGTCAGTGCGAGGGGGCGCCGCCCCCGAAGCAATCTCCCGCTTGAGCGAACCTCACCAATTTAGGCATCTCTCCCGCACTCGCGGGGGATTGCGTCGCCTTCGCTCCGCTCGGCGCGCAATGACAGCGGGAAGTGCCGGCTCGCAATGACAGGTGGAGAGCGTGGTATACTCCTGCCGGTTCCATCGATCATTGAGGTGAGGCAATGCGTTCACGCTGGTTGCGAGTCAACGGATACCAGTTGCACTGGATCGAGGCCGGGTATGGGTCAGCAGTCCTCCTCTTGCACGGGTTTGCCGGCTCGTGCGCCGATTGGGCGCCGACCGTGGCGTGGTTGGCCGAGCACGGCTACCGGGCGCTGGCGGTTGATGCGTTGGGCTTTGGCCGCTCTGAGAAGCCAGCTAACGCGCCGTACGGTTTGGTGTTGCAGAGCGATCTCTACGCTGGGCTGCTGGCGGCGCTCGGTATCGAACGGGCCACCTTCGTCGCCCATTCTATGGGCGGCAAATACGCGCTGGCGACGGCTATCCGCCATCCCGATCGGGTGGCGCGGCTGACGATAGTCGCGACTGATGGCTTTGTTGATCCATCGCCGCTGACGATTATTGGCGGTTGGCCGGTGATCGGCGAGACGATCCTCTGGCTGTCGGCGCACCCGGCGGTAGTGCGTGCGTTCTTGTCGGCTGCTTTCCATAACCCGGCGCCGCACGTGAACGCCGAACTGATCGAACGCGGGCGCGAGGCGATTAGCGGTGCGGCTAACCGGCGTGCGCTGACGGCGTTGAGCCGGCGGTATGCGGCGACCGATCTCACCTTGACCGGCCTGCGCGCGCGGTTGCATGAGATTCGCGTGCCTACTCTGCTCATCTGGGGGGCGCAGGATCGGGTCTTTTCGCTCAACAACGCCGAAACTGCCCGCCGTGAAATTCCCGGTGCGCAATTAGTTGTAATCCCGCAGTGTGGCCACTTTCCCCATATCGAAGCAGTGCGTCCCTTCCGGGGCTTGCTCAGCGGCTTTTTGGCGCAGTATGGATAGTGCGCCGGCGCTAATCGACCCGGTACCAACACGCCGGCAGGGGGACACTCCCTCTGCCGATGTTGTCACTGTCGAGCGGGTGCGGAAAGTCGTGCCGAAACTGCGCGCCGCGCAGCCGGTCGCGGCGCAGAAAGGTGAACTCCATAGTTGGCGGGATAGTAATATCGCCTAGCTGCACTATCCCGCGCCGGTTATTCGGGTGAATATGAATGCAGGCATGGGTTTGGAGCAGCTTCTCGATCGCGCGGCTAGCGGTGTGGAAGAACCACTTGTTGAACAACTGGTCAAGATGGTGAAACTCGGCGACAATGATCCGGAAGCGGTTGATCAGGGCCGGCGGCGTCGCCAACAGCACCTCGTATTCTGATCCCTCGATGTCCATTTGCAAGAGCAGATCGGCGGCTGGCTCGTCAGGCAACGATCGGTGAACCCACTCCTCCAATGTGATGAACTGATCAGTGTTGAGCGCACCAACAAACAGCTTACTAAACTGAAATGCCGGATGCGGGGTAGCCGGACCATCAACCGAGGCGTCAGCCATAAAGACACGCATGCCGCGTTCGGCGCATGCGCGTTCAAATTCAGAAATGGGGCCGACGCCGGGAGAGAAACAGGCGACAATACCGGCAAGATCGTCGGGTACAAGGTAGCCGCCGTCGCCGTGCGGGCCAATTCGGATAAGGGGGGTGGGCGGCGCCAGCGGATGAAGCTGTCGGATCAACCCGCGTAACTGTTCAAGTGGGGTAAGATTTGTCGGAAACATCCGCATCAGCGCAGCAAGCTGGATCGATTGCCGCAGGATCGCTTGTTTCATAATAGTGCCGGGTTTTGTGGGATAAATCACAGCGTGATTGTATCATTACGCATCACCCGAGTCAATGACAAAACAGTCATTGTGTTGATTAGACTTCAACTTTTGATAGGGCATTGAGAATCACCACCCCAATAATGATGAAACCAATGCCGATAATTGCCCATAGATCGAGTTCTTGACCGTACAACATCCACGCAATGGCTGTGATTAAGATGATCCCAATCCCTGACCAGATCGCATAGGCGATGCCGACCGGGATCGCTTCCAACGCCAGCGACATCATATAAAACGAGATGCCATAGCCGACGACCACAATCACCGATGGCCAGAGGCGGGTAAAGCCGGCGCTCGCTTTTAATGCTGAGGTTGCTATCACCTCGGATACGATTGCGATCATCAAGAAAAGCCAGTAGTTCATACCCTTACTCCATCCTACAGCAGCGTGTCAGAACCCGGCGATAAAACGGACGGCATCTTGCATCCAGTGGAAGGCAATGGCAGCCTCAAGCCCATAGCGGCGGGCCAGCAGCAATGCCGGTACGCCCCATACGAGCGCGAGCGCGCCTCCCATGACAAACCCTATCAGCGGTGCGCTTAGCCAAAGATCATCAACATGGGCATAAGCGTGGGCCAACGTTGCGAGGAGACCGGCCAACCAGACGGCTTGCGCCGGCGGTTGTGCGCTCAGTCGCTGCCAGAGCCAGCCCCACAGTGCAAACCGGTAAAGCGTCTCTTCGACGATGGCTGGCTGGAGCGCGTCAATGATCGCGGCAATTGGCGATTGCCACTGGATTGGTTGATGCTGGGTTAATTGTAACCCAACTATATTCACCGCCGCGAACGGCAACCCGATTGCGAGCCCCAGCCAGATGCTCTGGCTGGTTTGGTGCCAATCGTTGGCGGCGAGGCGGCACGGTACCGGCCCGCCTTGGCGCGTCACCGCTAGCCCGCCGAGCAGAGCGATCGCCGTGAAGAGGCCGCGCAACAGGCCTTGCGCCGCTGTGCCGTCGATCAGGTCGAAGAATGGGTACGGTGAAAAGAGCGTGGTCAACGGCATTGTCCCGCCCACGAGTAGCCCCGCTCCGATCGCAAGCGCCCAATCGCGCCGTTGGAGCGTCTGGACGTTGCGATAGATCGTCCACAGCGAAACCATCACGATCACGGTGTTGAGCAGATCAAACGTGCGCGGGACGGGAAATGCGGTTGCGAGCAGCGCGCGCCCACCAATGAGCGCGAATAGGGCGGCAAGTAGGATGCGAGGGGTCATTAGCTGGCGCATACGATACCTTGTCACAAAACATACTGGCAGCCATTGCGCCAATCGTACCACTGCAATGGTTGCCGGCTGACAGGTGTTCGTTGCGCTGCTTGGTCAACCAAACAGCAGGAAGAGACTGATGCCGGTGGTGACGATCACACCATTGAGGAGATTATGGGCGAGGATTGGCCCCAGCAGGCTGCCGGTGCGCGTGAACAGCCAAGCGTAGCAGGCGCCAAAGATCAGGCAGGTGAGTTGTTGCAAGAGGTTGAAATGCGTGATTCGCAGCGGGTCGAATGCGATATTGATGTGCGCCAGCATAAAGATCGCGGTCGCTATCCCGCCGGCGAGCAGTCGCGTGATGCGGGTGCTGAGACCGCTGTAGCTGCCGTACCAAAGGAATGGCCGCATCACCAGTGCGCGAAAGAGGATTTCTTCGCTGGAGCCTGACAGCAAGAGTTGGAAGGCGAGGTGTCTGACTATATTGCGTGTCGTGAATGGAAAGGGCAAGGCCGTGGACAGATCGCTCACAACGATGAACGTCACGCCGATGCTGGCTTGGATCACGAACCAACCGAGACAGAACAGCGCCACCAGACGCAGCGTATCTTGCCAGCCGTTCGTATTGAAGCCGAAGGTGCTCAAGTTGACGCGGTAGCTGCGCGCTATAACGATAATCACCAGTAGCGCGATGCTCCCTTGCCAGAGATGATGCAACGTGATCATGAGAAAGCTGTTGTCCGGGTCAAGTCGGCGCCATTGGTGATATAGCGGTTCCGCCAGCCAGAACGCTAGTTCGCTGATCAGGCGGGTAAGGATCGGCAAGCCCAGCGCGAGGCCGCTGATCACGCTGCTTGTGCGCCAGTATGATGCTTGCATGGCTTACTCTTTCACGTGTTTGAATAAGATGGCGTTCATACTCATCCCTGCTAGCGTCAACGCCGGGAAGATGACGAGTTCGACCGGACTGATGGCCACTCCCACGCGGGCCATGTTCCATGCCATCACGCTCACTGCGGTGCCGAGGGTGAGAAACTTGGTCAACCCAATCGCGGCTAACAGGTATCCTGCCGCGTGCCGGCGCAAGAGCAAGCTGCCGCCAAGCACGCCCAACGGGACGATGATAGCCAGATCGAGCGCTTGGATGAACATGCTGGTGGTGTTTTCTAAGGCGGGAACGGCGTCCGGCCCGAAACTGGCCACGATCCGGCCTAGCCATGCGACGGTCAAAAAAGCGGCGGTGAGAAAGAGCAGACCGGCGATTGGGCCATGGGGCAGGTTGTTTGCGAAGTGATTGGGGAGCGTGGTGAGGTCAAACCAGCTCATCACGATGATCAAGGCGAAGAGACTAAGGCTGAAGAGAGCGGTGTAAACGAGGAAAAGCGGGTTGTACTGCGCGCCGACGCACATGGTGAGGTACGTGTAGAGGATGAAGCCGAGCGTGCCGGCCAATAGCAAGCGAGCGCGCAACCAACCGCGCCGGCTGAGCGCATGCGCGACGGCCAACAACGGCACACCCAATGCCAGCATCACCGCATCGTTGGCTTGCATCTGCGCTGCCGAGCTAACTGTGTCCCAGTAGTAGAGGCCACGGGCGTTGATCATCACCTGCTCGCCACGGAAGGTTGTCAGCGGGTACGGTGTGCCGCTGGCGGGCCAGAGGCCGGCCAGCGCAGCAACTGCCGCTAACCCGCCAATGATCGGCACGAGCCAGTGCAAGATGCGTTGTGCCGGCATGATGGTCTCCTCTGATCACAATCCTGCCGGCAACCAGCCGCGGATCTGGTTCCAATCGCGTTCATCGGTCTCGACCGCGCCAACCATCTTGGCGATCATCCGGTCAAGCCACGACAGACGGCTGAAGTCCATCTTGCCGCTGAAATAGACCGTTTCGGCGTGTGGCACGAGCGGTTGCACGGCATTAAGATAGGCGACGCGGGCGGTTTGGCTGGCTGCATTATTGCCGGTGTTGCGCAGGTGAACGGTGAAGAGCGCGACCGACAGCCCGCTCAGGGTGGCCTGATGTCTCTTCACGAACTCAATCGCTTCAGGCAACCAGTTGCCAATGCGAATCGCGCTGCCGATAATCACCGCCGTGTAGCCTGCCAACGCCGGTTGCTCGTTCACTGGCTTGACATCGACAGCATAGCCGCGCGCAGCAAGGCTTTCACCGATCGCGGCGGCGATTTCGGCAGTTGAACCGGCGCGGGTGGCATACGTCACGAGAATGCGTTTACTCATCGGAGTTGCTCCTTCCAAGGTGACGGTAGGGTGGTCAATCACTGGCGTTTGGGTTGCGGCAACTGTTAATCCGGCGCCGGCCAGCGTCGCGCCGGCAACGCTCAGACCGGTGACTTTGAGGAAGCGGCGGCGGGTGATGGGTTTGGCCGGCATGATGATGCTCCTTCTTCGTGCGTGAATGCTAGTATCACGTATCCCAGATTGTGCAGGCGGCGCAAGAGACCGAGGAGGCCGGCCTGATCGGTCCGGATCCGCGATGTGGCTGGTATCGCCGGTGTAGCTCAGAACAGCTCCCGGTGGGCAACAGGCGATCACAAACTCTTCGTCAACCCGTCCGCGCAGGATGAGGCAGTATGGTTGTTGATCTGCGATGGTGGGGTGGCTGTTCATTGCGCCCTTCCTTTCGTGTTGGCTCCAGTGTATCTCTGGGCTAAACAAAGCGGACTACACGAAGATGTAGTCCGCCGGGCGACAATGATGTAGTTGTTGCGCTACAGCCAGCCAAGCTCACGCGCGCGCGCCACGGCGTGGGTGCGGTTGTTGGCCGCCAGTTTGCCGTAGATGGTCTTGACATAGAAGCGCACGGTGTTGACGCTTATGACCAAGTGCTCGGCGATCGCGGCATAGGTCAGACCTTGCGCCAGTAAGCGCAGCACGGTCGCTTCGCGTTCGCTCAGCGGTTCAAAGTCAGTTGCGGTTATCTGGCGGGGCGCTGTTAGCGCCGGTGGCGGCAGATGAATCGCCAGCCATGGCGGGCAACCGATCTTGGCCCAGCAGATCGCTGATCACCTCGCCGGCTTCGAGGAAGATGCGGACATAGCCTTCCGCTTCGGCAATTGCGAGCGCGCGGTTCAGTAGGTACGTCGCGGTTGGCTGGTCGTGCTGGTGGCATTGTGCGCTCAGGATAAGGGTGCGCAGTAAGGTATCGCGCCGTCCGGTCGTCTCGGCCACCGCGATCAGGTGCTGGGCCAAATCAGCGGCGCGCGGATCGTGTTGCGCCAGTAGCAAACGTAACCAGCTCAGATGGACGAGCAGGGTGCGATGGGTGGCCGGTTCATCAGGCGTGATGCTGCTGCGTCGGAGGTGCGCCGTCGCGGTGGCGAGGTCGCCGGCGGCCAGCGCCAGTGCAACCTGTTGCGTAAGCAGTTCGGGCCGCACCCACGCTGGCGCACCTTGTCCAAGCAATGTTTCAGCAGTGGCTAGGATGTGGGCAGCTCCAGCCAGATCTCCTTCAGCTTGCAAGAGGCGGGCAAGCGTGCATTGGCTGTAGATCACCGAAGCGTTGTGTGCCGCTAACGTCCCCAAATGAATGCTCCGCTCAAGGTATTCGCGGCTGCGGGGAAGATCGTTCCATTCGTAAAATACCAGCCCCAATGCGCCGTAGACCGCGCCAAAGATCGGCGGCGGTGCAGTTTGGATATGCTCTAGATGCTGGATCGCTGCGGTGGCGGTGGCTGCCGCGAGGCGTAAATGCCCGTATTGCGTTGCGAGTAGCGTGAGGTGCGCCACCGCCAGCAGCGCGGTGACAGGATCGCCGGCGGCGCGCGCCGATTGCGCTGCGCGTTGCAATGCGGCGACGGCGTTGGTAAAGTCGGACAACTGGCGGTATGCCCCACCTAATGCTAGTGCCGCCAATCCGGCGACTCGTTCGTTGCTGGTTGGGTTGGCTGCCAGACTCGCCTCTGCCGCCGTAATGGCTTCTGCGATTCGCTCAACCGTTTGGTTCAGATTGGCGCGTAAGGCCAAGCTCTCTGCCCGTAGTGCCGCGTCATTGGCAGGCGGTTGGGCAGCGAAAGCGGTTTCTACCTGCATGAGCAGCGGCTCCACCTGTTCAAGCTGGCCGCGCAAGAGCCGCATCCAGCCGAAGTCGAGGCAGAGGCGCGGGCTGGTTTGAAGGCAGCCGTCCGGCAAAGCGTGCCACCAACGTGCCAGGGCGTGAGTATAACGGCATTCAACAATGCCCAGCCATGGCGTTCGAGCAGCGCAATGACCCCTTCTTGCTCGTTGGCGGCTAGCGCGTGTTCGATCGCCTCAACCGGCCTGCCCTGCGCTTCGTGCTAGTGGCTGGCGTGTTGATGCAGTCGAGCAATGAGCGAGGGATAGCGGCGCCGCAGTTGTGTCTGCAAGAGTTCGGCGAACAGGCGGTGGTAGCGGTACCACGTGCCGGTATGGTCTTGCGGCACAAGGAACAAGTTGGCGGCTATGAGATAGTCGATCAGCGCGGCGCTGTCTGCCCGGCCAGTGACGGCATCGCACAACTCGCTGGTGAATCGGTCAAGGATGGAGGTTTTCAGGAGGAACTCTTGCACAGCGGGCGGCTGGCGGGCCAGCACCTCTTCGGTGAGATAATCGAGAATGAAGCGATGTGACCCGCTCATTTCTACCACCAACCGGGCCGGATCGGGCGACCCTTGCAATGATAATCCGGCGAGTTGCACCCCTGCCGGCCATCACTCAGTGCGTTCGAGCACCTGATTGAGAGCGGCGTCATCTAACGCCAACCGCATTCGTCCGCAGAGGAGGGCGATCGTTTCGGCGCGGTCAAAGCACAAATCGACTGCGCGCACCTCGGTGAGCTGGTTGCGCGCGCAAGCGGGCTAACGGCATAGCCGGATCTTCGCGGGTGACGAGCATCAGGTGGAACGATGGCATCGCGTGGGCTAACAACTGCTCGGCCAGCGTCAAGATCGCCGGATCGTGGATCAGGTGGAAGTCGTCGAGCACGCAGACCAGAACCTCGTTGTGAGCGGCAAGCTCATTGAGGATCGTGGCCGCGAAAATTGCGGGGGGGCGGGAATTGGCCGGCGTGCAAGATGGGCAACAAGCCTGTCCCAAGCTGCGGTTGGATTCGTTGCAGCGCCGCTACGAAATAGAGGCCAAACCGGATCGGGTCATCATCAGTTTCGTCGAGCGCCAGCCACGCGATGGGGCAGGAACATTGCGCGGCCCACGTTGCGGTGAGTGTCGTCTTGCCATAGCCGGCGGGGGCGGCGATCAGGCTCAGCCGGCGCTGTTCCGCCAGTTCCTCGTTCAGGCGCGCCACCAAGTGCGGGCGCGCGATCGCGGAAGGCGTGGGCCGCGGCGGGGTGATCTTGCTGATCAAAAGGGTAGGTGTCATAGTTGCCATCTATTCCGGCGCTGCCGGTTTCGGCAACACAAGGCTTAACAACGGGTTGGGAAAGCGCCGGACAAGGGTAATCGCGCAAAAGGTCTCGGCGAGATCGGGCAAATCGGCATACTCGACCAGCATCCCGTGTTCGAGTTCATCTTTGACCACGATCGGCGGCATCACCGACAAGCCGCTGTGTTCGCGCGCCATCAGCCGCAGCATGGCCATGTCGTCAGCTTCGGCCACGATCCACGGTTCGATGCCTAAACGGTGCATCAGAGCGTCGAAGCCGGCGCGCACCGTCGATTCGGGTGAAGGCACGACGAGCGGCTCAGTGCGTAACAATACGTCAATTGGTTTCTGATACCGGTCAGAGCGGGGATGGCCGATCAAGCCCACCGGCTGCGTGTTGATCACGTGAATGATCCACGGCGAGGACTGATCGCGGGGAGGGGCCACATCCGACAGCACCACATCGAGATCGTACAGCTTGAGGCTGTTGAGCAGGTCGTCGAGGGTGCCAGAGCGAATGATGACCTTGATATCAAGATCGATCAGCAGCGGGCGCAGAAAACGAACCTGAAAATTGCGCGAGATGGTAGATAGCGCACCGACGCGCAACACCTTTTGCTGGGTTTCGGCCAAGCGGCCAAAGGTGCCGAGCAGTTCGTCGCCTTTGGCGAAGATCGCATCAGCAAAGTCGAGCGCAATGTGGCCGGCTTCGGTCAGCACCAACCGGCGACCTACCCGCTCGAACAGCGGTTGACCAAGGTAATCTTCGAGCGCGCTGATCTGCATCGACAGCGCCGATTGGGCGATGTTGTGCTTGCGCGCGGCCCGGGTGAGGTTGCCTTCGTGGGCCACGATCCAGAAATACCGCAAATGATGATAATTCAACATCATTTTTGACATACCCACCGTAACGCCGCACGGTTCCTGCCCTGCGTTAGGACAGATGCCGCGTCCCGTAACGCCGCACGGCCGTGCGGCGCCCCATCCACCACCAGTATGCCAGATTGCATACGCTGCCGCAATGACATCTCATTAAATATTCTATCAAAACGAACGTATTTTGCAAAAACATATATTTTACTGATTGATAGCTGCATGATACTATCCAACCATCGACCATTGATACACAGGGAGGTAACGACGGTATGGATGGGATGTTGGCGCTTCTGGGATATCTTGCGCCGCTATTGTTGGCGTTTGTGGCGCTGTTGGCGGCGCTCAACCTGTTGCGTTCGGTTGAGCTGGTGTTTCAGGTTGGGCGGGTGGTGAGCATTGGCGCGTTTGGCTTGATGCTCACATTGGGGATTGTGGTCTTGACCACCGGCCCGCAGGTGAGCCCGTTGATCGGGATTGGCGAGGTGGGGCTGTCGCTGCGCCTCGATGCGCTCAGTGTGATGATGTCGTGGTTGGTGACGCTGTTGGGCGCGTTGTTGATCCAGTTTAGCCGCAACTATCTCGATGGTGATCCGCGCCAGAAGCTCTTTTTCATCCGTTTGTACCTGACGGTCAGCGCCGTGCTGTTGATGGTGATGGCCGGCAATCTTTGGCAGTTGGTGGCAGCGTGGATTGCGATGAGCCTTGCCTTGCACGAGCTGCTGGTGTTTTACCCCGACCGGCCCCGCGCGATCCGGGCGGCGGGCAAGAAGTTTATCATTGCCCGTGTCGGTGATGTGGCGCTGATCAGCGCAGCGGTGTTGCTGGCTCAAACCTTCGGTACCACCGATCTCGGCCAGATCCATGCTGCGACTAGCGCGGCGTTGGCGTCCGGCGCGATCCCGGCTGGTGCTGCAACCGCCGCTATCTTGATTGTGATCGCGGCGGCGCTTAAGTCGGCGATGTTCCCCTGCCACGGTTGGTTGCTCGAGGTGATGGAGACGCCGACGCCGGTGTCAGCTCTGCTGCACGCCGGTCTGCTCAATGCCGGTATCTTCTTGGTGGTGCGGTTTGGCGAGCTGGTCTTCTTGTCAATCCCGGCGGTGATCCTGCTGATCGTGCTCGGCGGCTTTACCGCCATCTTCGCCTCGTCGTCAATGATTACCCAGAGCAGCGTCAAGGTGTCGCTGGCCTACTCCAGCGCGGCGCACATGGGCTTTATGTTGATGCTGTGCGGCTTTGGCGCCCATACGGTGGCGATTATGCACCTGATTGCCCACTCGTGCTACAAGGCCCACGCCTTCCTCTCGTCGGGCAGCATTATTGAGTACGTGCGCAATACCGGCGCGCAGAAGTTGGATAAGGCGCCGAATCCGCTGGTGTTGCTGGCGAATATGGCGGTGGCGGTGGCGATGTTTGTCGCGGTGGCGACTGCGATCGGGATCGATATTACCAAGCGGCCCGGTGAGACGGCGATGATCACCATCTTTATGGCGGCGGTCGCCTATCTGCTGGTTAAGGGTAACACCGGCAAGGCTCCGCTTTACGTCATCACGCGCACGATGGGGATGGCGGCGTTGGTGACGATTGCCTTCTTCATCCTCGAAGTGATCGCTGAGGCGTTGCTCGGCGGGGCAGTGGCGGTCTATCCGGTGCTGAGCATGCCGGTAATGATTGCGATGGTTGCGGCGGTGGTCATCTTCGTTGCGGTGATGGCGTTCAGCGCCTTCTTGCCGGCGCTGGTCAATCTGCCGGCGTGGCGCGCGTTCTATGTCCATCTCAAGCACGGCTTCTACGCTAATGCGCTGTTTGATCGGGTGCTTGATACGCTCCGGTTGGCGCGGTGATGGAATGGGACCTGGATATATACGGATAAACACTGACTCGTAAGAGATGCAATACAACGTATGGAGGATGCGCCAATGACTCTGGTTGAGACCAATATCCAATCGCTGCCAGTTATCGCTGCGCCGAGCCGGGAGCTGACCGCTGAAACGATTATCGCGGTGGCCAAGCGGGCCGAGCACCAGATTGCGCCGTTGTGGCCGTTGCGCACGTTCGTCGCAGTGAATCCCTACTTGGGCCTGATCGATCACTCGTTTGCGCAGGCGGCGCAACTGCTGGCGCGGCGGGCCGGCGCCAAGATGACTGCGCCGCGCACGTTCTACGCCGAGGCGATCCAAAGCGGGCGCATCACCGATGACGATCTGGCGGCGGCGATTGCAGCGGGGGTGCCGTTCCCCGGCTCACCAGCGACGGTGGCGGCGCTGAAGGCGTTTGCCCTCAGCCACACGCCAGAGCCGGTGATCAAGACGCTGCCTACCGTGGCTGATGTGGCCGCCAAGCTGACCGGCACGCCGTGGGCCGATATTGTCACCGATGCGATCTCAAACTGGGCCGGCGCATACTTCGATCTAGGCCAGTCATATTGGCGCTCGCCGTGGGCCAATCTGCCGGCCTTCGCGGCGTGGCGGGCCGAAGCCGCCTTTGACCGCACGCCGCAGGTGCGTGGTGCGCGCGCCTTCCAGCGTGTGTTGCAGGAAATGCCCAAGACCGCGCCAGAGGCGATCGTGGCCGCTGTTGAGCTGTTGCAGATCCCGGCCAACGGTCTTGAGGCCTACTTCCACCGCCTCTTGCTGTCGATCCAAGGTTGGGCCGGTTATGCCCGCTACCTGCGCTGGAATGCCGAACTCTACGGCGGTCAAGACCAAACCTTGACCGATCTGCTGGCGATCCGGTTGGTGTGGGAAGTGGCGTTGTGGCGCAGCTTTGCTCGCACCGGCTTGGCCGAAGCGTGGCAGCAGTGCGAGGGAGCATTGGGCAATGATCAGGTGGACGAAGCGGCCAAGCGGGCGCTCGGCGGCGATCTCTTGCTGCAACGTGCCTTCGAGAAGGCCTACCAGCGCCAGTTGTTCGCCAGTGTTGGCGCGCCGGCGCCGGCGGCTGCCGTAACCCGCAAGCGCGCGCAAGCCGCATTCTGCATCGACGTGCGCTCAGAGATCTTCCGCCGCGCGCTCGAAACTGTGACCGGCGAGATCGAGACGATTGGCTTTGCCGGGTTCTTCGGCTTCCCGATCGAGTACATCCCGCTGGCCGAGGCGCAAGGTGGCGCGCAGTGCCCGGTCTTGTTGACGCCGCAGTTCGTGATCGCCGAGTCGATTGATGGCAAGGCTAGCGCCGAGGTCGAAGCCGCTATCGCCAAGCGGGCCATGAACCAGCGTGTGACCAAGGCGTGGCGGATGTTCAAATTTGGCCCGGTCTCGTGCTTCGGCTTCGTCGGGCCGGTCGGCTTGGCCTATCTGCGCAAGCTGCTGCTCGACACGCTCGGCATCACCCGTCCGGTGCCGCATCCGGCGACATTCGGCCTCGATGCCGATACCCGCGCGCGGGTCAAGCCGAGCCTCGAACCGCGCCCGATCAATGGTCGCGTGACCGGTATGGCGCTTGAGCAGCGGATCGCCGCCGCCGAGGGTGCGCTCAAGGCGATGTCAATGACCAGCAACTTTGCCCGCATTGTGTTGCTGGCCGGCCACGGCTCAACCACCGTCAACAATCCGCACGCCACCGGCCTTGACTGTGGCGCGTGCGGCGGCCACATCGGCGAAGCGAACGTGCGGGTGGCGGTGCAGATCCTCAACGATCCGGCGGTGCGGGCCGGTCTGCGCCAGCGCGGGATCGACATTCCGGCGGATACAGTGTTCGTCGCTGGTTTGCACGACACCACTACCGACGACGTGACTATCTTCGACAAAGGCGATGTGCCGGCCAGCCACGCCGATGACCTCAAGCAGTTGGAAGCCGATCTGGCTGCTGCCGGACGGTTGGCGCGGGCCGAGCGGGCGGCATTGCTGAAGATTGGGGCGGATGACAACATCGATCAGGCGGTGCGCCAGCGCAGCAAAGACTGGTCACAGGTGCGGCCAGAGTGGGGCTTAGCCGGCTGCGCCGCGTTCATTGCCGCTCCCCGCGAGCGCACCGCTGGGGTGAAGCTGGACGGGCGCTCGTTCCTGCACAACTACGACTGGCGGCAGGATGATGGTTTCGGCGTGCTGGAGCTGATCATCACCGCGCCGATGATCGTGGCGAGCTGGATCAACCTGCAATATTATGGCTCGACGGTTGATAATCGGGTCTTCGGCAGCGGCAACAAGACGTTGCACAACGTGGTCGGCACGCTCGGCGTGCTTGAGGGCAACGCTGGCGATCTGCGGGTCGGGTTGCCGTGGCAGTCGGTTCACGACGGCGAGAAGTACGTCCACGAACCGATGCGCTTGCACGTGCTGATTGAAGCGCCGATCGATGCAATGACCGCGATCATCGCCAAGCACGAACAGGTGCGCCAATTGCTCGACAACGGCTGGCTCTACCTGTTTGCGATCGGCGAAAACGGCAAGGTGACGCACCAATACGCCGGCGGGTTGCGCTGGCAGGCGGTATAGGATTACCAGTGGCGCCGCACGGCCGTG
>NZ_DAOUDC010000041.1:0-9053 GCF_034431535.1 Chloroflexus sp.
TGGGGCATAGCCCCAACCCCGCCCTTAGTGTGGTATAGTACAAGAAATGTTGTCATCCGCCTACCCTAGTAAGGAGGAGCGCAGCCCATGAGCGATGATCCGCGCGAAATGCTGCTGCGCCGCGTCGCCGCTGATAATGTCGCTTTCGTGAACTTGCAGTTCACCGATGTGTTGGGCATCGGCAAGACGGTGACCATTCCGGTTGAAGAATTGCCCGACGCCCTCGACCACGGTGTCTGGTTCGATGGCTCGTCGATCGAAGGGTTTGCCCGGATGGTCGAGAGCGATATGTACCTTGTGCCTGATCTCTCGACCTACGCTGTGGTACCGTGGGATCGGCACGAGGGCATGATTACGGCGCGCTTGATCTGTTCGGTCTTTACCCCTGATGGTAAACCCTTCGCCGGCGATCCGCGCAATGTGTTGAGCCGGATGCTCGATCAGGCGGCGGCAGCCGGTTATCGCTTCATGGTGGCGCCGGAGCTAGAGTTTTTCTTGTTTAAGACCGATCCCAACGGGCATATTCTCGAACCGCACGACAAGGCGGGTTATTTTGATGTTTCGACCGACCTGGCTACCCATATCCGTCGCCAGATGGCGCGCACGTTGCAAACAATGGGGATTACGGTCGAAGCGGTGCATCACGAGGTCGCTCCCGGCCAGCACGAGATTGACTTGCGCTATGCCGATGCGTTACGCTCGGCGGATCATCTGGTGACGACGCGGGTGGTGCTCAAGGCGGTGGCCCAGATCAATGGCCTGCACGCGACGTTTATGCCGAAACCGATGGCCGGCGTCAACGGCAGTGGCATGCATGTTCACCAGAGTCTGCTGGATGTCGAGAACGGGAAAAATCTCTTTGCCGATCCCGATGATCCCTACGGCTTGTCGCCGCTGGCTCGCCATTTCATTGCCGGTTTGCTGGCCCATGCTCGCGGCATGTGCGTGCTGCTCGCACCGCTGGTCAATTCCTACAAACGGCTTGTGCCCGGCTTCGAGGCGCCGGTGCATATCTCGTGGGGCCGTACCAATCGCTCAGCGCTGGTGCGCGTGCCGCGCATTACCGCCGGTCGCCATCAGGCGACGCGGATCGAGCTGCGCTGTCCGGATCCGGCCTGCAATCCCTACCTTGCCTACGCGGCGATGCTGGCCGCCGGCCTCGATGGAATCAAGCGCAAATTGCCGCTGCGTGACGCTGCCGAAGAAGATCTCTTCCACATTGATCCGCGCGCGCGCGGGTTGGCAACCTTGCCGACCTCGCTTGGCGCGGCGCTCGATGATCTCCGCGAAGATGAGGTCATTCTCGAAGCGATCGGCCCCTCGGTCGCCGAGCGGTTCCTCGACGCCAAACAACAAGAGTGGGAGAGTTATCGCGCCTACGTGTCGCAATGGGAAATTGACCGCTATTTGGCGATCTTCTAATTGCGCACAGCCGCAGCGGGTGAGCAGTGATCACTCGCCCGCTGCGGTCGTCGCGTTTTTCGGTTGGGCGAGGCCATCAAAGAACGTGGTGATGATCAGATCGGCAATCGCCTCCCCATGCTCGCCAATCTTCGCCTGCTCGGTGTGGAAAAAGGGATAGAGCATCCCCATGAGCAACCACGCGGCGACATGGGGGTCAACCGGACGAAGCTCACCGCGTTCGATACCGGATCGGATCATCGTGGTGATCGGCGCGATCAACCCGTTGGCGTAGCAGCGTTCGACGCTCGCGCGCCCAGTTTCGCTCAGGCGCGGCAAATCGTGGTTGCTCAGCCGTACCAACGCCCGCTGGGCCGGCGCTTGGGCAAATAACCCGCGTACCAACGCCGCCAACTGCGCGCGGGTATCCGGTTCGCGACCGGCAGCCGCTGCCAGCCCCGCCATCTCTTCGGCCCAATTGGTCAACACCGCCACTAGCAGGTCTTCTTTGTCGCGAAAGTGATGGTAGAGGCCGGCTTTCGACAAGCCCACCGCTTCGGCAATTTCACGCATGGCGATGCCTTCGTAGCCATACGTGACAATGAGTCGCGCGGCTTCGTCGATGATCCGGTTACGGATGTGCTCAGAGTTTTGTTGCCGGTTCATAGGTGTGTATGTGTGGGCACAGCAGCGCTGTGCCCGAAATTGGGGCACGTGGGGCACAGCAACGCTGTGCCCGTACAAGATCTTTATCAAATTAATGGGCATGGGCCAGTGCGCTGGCGCGTTCGGCGGCCCGGCTCTTAAGACCCAGGGCGGCCAAGGTCAAGAGCAGCATCACGACGCCGATGGCCAGAAATGCTAACCCGTATCCCGCGACCGCGCCGCCGCCGGCAGCGGCAATCATTCCGACCAGCACCGCTCCCAACAGTTGGCCGCTGCCCATCGTGACGGTTAGCAACCCTTGCGCCGCCGCCCGTTCGTTGGCCGGGACCTCATTTAACAGAATATACCGCAATGCCGCGCCAAGCAAGATCGCAAGCCCAATCCCCATCACGATCGAAGCAAGGTAGAAAGCGACGATGCTGGCCGGCCAGCCACCGAGAATAATGAGACCGGCCCCACTTAAGACGACGCCGATGGTAACAACGATCCGTGAGCCGAATTGATCAAGCATGCGCCCCGATACCGGTGAACCAACCGCCATCGCCAACACCACCGGTAAGAGCATGAAACTGGCGGTTGAGCTGCTCACGCCATAGGCTGCGGTCACGAGCGCCGGCACGAAAACGATCGCCGACTCGGCGATGCCCGCGCCGATCGCTAATGCTGCTGTCAGCCAGATTTGGCGGGAACGGAAGATCGTTGGTTGCAGAATCGGTTCCGCTGCGCGCCGTTCCACTGCGATAAAGAGTGGCACAAACACGATAGCGATGATCAAGGCGCCGATCGCGAGCCACGGCAATTCACCCGCGCGCAGTAACGCCGGATCGAGTTCGGTCAAGCCATACGCTAAACCGGTGAGCATGACCGCCAGCGTCGCCAAGCCGGTCACGTCAAACGGCGCAGTGGTGTCACGTGTCCGTCCCGGCAACAGCTTGACGCTGAAGGCGATGAGAATGGCCGCAATCGGCAGGTTGATCAAGAAGAGCCACTGCCAGCCGAGCAGTAGTAACAATCCGCCAAGGATCGGCCCGATCAGGAAGGCAATGCCAAAGACGGCACCGATCAGACCCAGCGCCGAACCGCGCCGTTCAGGCGGAAAGGTATCGCCGATCACAGCGCTGGCGACTGGAAAGATGCCGCCGGCGCTGAACCCTTGAATCAGACGCCCGATCAGCAGCACGGTGAAGGAAGGCGCAATGGCAACCAATAATGAACCAAGCGAAAAACCGCTCAGACTAGCGATATACAGCGCCCGCCGGCCAAACCGGTCTGAGAGTGCGGCAATTGGCGGCGTGCCGATCAAGTTCCCCAACACATAGATTGAGAAGACCCACGATAATGCCCGCTCATCGGCGCCAAAGACCTTTTGGATCGCGGGCAAGGCTGGCCCGACGATGGCAATATCGAGCGCTGCCATCAAGACGCCGAAGAAGAGTAAACCGAGGATTTGGTTGCGTTGGCGTTCGTTTGCCATACGTGAACATACTCCTTTGTTGCATAAAAACCGACCGACCGGTCGGTAAGTAGTATAGCATAGCAGTTGCCATTTGTCTACCGGCCGGTCGGTTGGGCGATAAAAACTGCGCCACCAACGGCGCTTGCGCCGAATGCGCCAATGGCCGGTGTGGTACAATCGGGCGAGGGTTGGTTATCACACCATGGTGGGCTGATGCAGATCACACTCAACATCGAAGGCATTCACGCTGATATGCCGCTGCCGCCGCTCTTTCGCGTGCGCCAGCGTTGGCAGACAGCGCCGCTGGCCGATGTGACGGCAGCGGTGCGCGCCGAGCTTGACCGGCTTGGCTTGGCGGCGCAGCTCTGGCCCGGTATGCGCATTGCTGTCACCGCCGGCAGCCGGGGAATTACGAATATTGTGCCGATCACGGCGGCGGCGGTGCGCTGGTTGCGTGACCACGGCGCCGAGCCGTTTCTCGTGCCGGCAATGGGAAGCCACGGCGGTGCGACGGCTGAGGGTCAAGTGGCGCTCCTTGCTTCACTTGGCATAACCGAGCAATCGATCGGCTGCCCAATCCGGGCCACGATGGAGGTGGTCGAGTTGGGCCGGATCGCCGATGGTACGCCGGTCTATATGGATCGTTTCGCCGCCGAGTCTGACGGCGTGCTGGTAATCAATCGTATCAAGACCCATACCTCGTTCAAAGCGCCGATTGAGAGCGGTTTGGCCAAGATATGCGCCGTCGGTTTGGGCAAACGCCACGGCGCCGAGATTGTCCATCGCACGGCGGTATATGGTCTGAAAGAGCAACTTGTGCCGATGGCGCGCATGGTGGTCGAGCGCGGTAAGGTGCGGGCTGGTTTGGCGATTCTCGAAGATGCGCGCGATCAGACCGCAGCGATTGTCGCGCTTCCTCCCGCCGAGATTGGCGGTCCCGGTGAAGCGGCGCTGCTTATGCGGAGCAAAGCAATGATGGCCCGTTTGCCGTTCGACCGGCTGGATGTGCTGGTGGTAGACCGGATCGGGAAGAACATCAGCGGCACCGGGATGGATACCAACGTGATCGGGCGGTTGCCCATCCCCGGCGAGCCGCCGCCTGAACGGCCCGTCATTAATGTGATTGTCGTGCTTGATCTCACGCCTGAAACCCATGGTAATGCCAATGGGATCGGGTTGGCCGATATTACGACCGCGCGCCTTGCCGCCAAAATCGATTTTCATGCCACCTATGTGAATGTCTTAACTGCTGGATTGGTTGGTTTGTGCAAAGGCGGTTTGCCGATTACTCTGCCGACCGAGCGTGATGCGGTGGCAATGGCGATCAAGACGTGCGGCCAGCCTGATCCGGCGGCGGTGCGGTTGGTTCGCATTCCTGACACGTTGCATCTCGAAGAGCTGCTGATCAGCGCTGCCTTGCTGCCGGAAGTCGCCGCCCATCCCGATCTCGACGTGCTTGGTCCCGCTGCTTGGGTGCTTGACAGCGCCGAAGGATAGATTCGCTATGCCACATCATCTCCTCCACCATTGGGACGAACCGGCGATTGATGAGTGGGAACGGGCAGCGCCGTTGCCCGCTGATGATCCGCACGCGCGGATTGCGCTGATCAGTCCGCCGCTCGCGGTGGCTGAGGCGGTTGCCATTATTCCAAGCTGGGCCGCCGATACGCCGCCTGAGAGCTGGATCGAATTGCAATTGCGGGTGCAGCAGGATGGCCAGTGGAGCGGGTGGTACCGCTTAGCAGCGTGGGACGCTGACGGCGCGCGGCGCACCAGTTTTAACGCGCAACGGAATGAACGCGGTTATGTCGCCACCGATACCGTGCAACTGGCGATCCCGGCGCAAGCCGTGCAGGCGCGGGTGTTGCTCTGCGGCTCGCCCGGAGCTGATATGCCTGAATTGACCGATCTCTTGCTCTGTATCACGACAACCGCGCCGCCGGTTTCGATTTCCCAGCCGCCGGCCCGTTCCGCTATCGCGCTGCCGCTCTTGCTCTGCCAGTACGACTATCCCGGCGGCGAAGGCTGGTGCAGCCCAACGGCGGTTCATATGGTGTTGGCCTATTGGCATGCGCAGTTGGCCGATCCGCGCCTCGCCCCCTTTGCCGATAGCGCGACTTTGCCCGATCTGACCGCTGCCGGCATCTTCGATCCGGGATGGGAAGGCACCGGCAACTGGTCGTTCAATACCGCATTTGCGGCGCGCTTTGGCCTGCGCGCCTACGTCACCCGCTTCGATACGCTCGAACAAATCGAGCGTTGGACCGCAGCCGGCGTTCCGGTGATTATCAGCTTGGCGTGGGAAGCGGGCCAGATCGACGATGCGCCGGGCCGCACCAGCGGCCATCTGACCGTAGTACGCGGCTTTACCGATACGCACGCACTGATCGCTGAACCAGCCGGTCGCGACCGGTTATTGCGCGCGTATCCGCACGATCAACTTGCGACGGCGTGGCAGACCAATTCAAGCGGGACGGTCTATCTGATTTATCCGCCTGATTGGCCGCGGCCTGTGCCCGGCCCAGACGATGCGTGGGTCTAGTCTTCCTCACCATATGGGCATAGCGGCGCTATGCTCTTACGAGGTGGGCATAGCGGCGTTGTGCCCCTACGAGACGGTATGCGTATTCTGATGCTCTCGCCCTATCCGCCGTACCCGCCGCGCGGTGGCGGTGCGTTGCGGATCTACCATCTGCTGCGCGGGCTAGCTGCTCGCCATACGGTGACACTGCTCTCCTTCGCCCCTGACGAAGCGGCGGCGGCAGCGATGCAGCCGTTGCGCGATCTCGCCGAGGTGCGGATCGTGATCGGGCTGACGGCCCGCTCGTTGGGCCAGCGCGCGCTGACGACGTTGGCAAGCCCATTGCCGGATATGGCGCTGCGCAACGCGAGTCCGGCCTATTCGGCTGCCTTCGCCGAGCTGTTGGCCAACGCGCAGTTTGAGGTAGTGCTGGCCGAGAGTATCGAAATGGCGCCCTACTTACTCCAAGCGCGTAAGCATCGAGTGCGCTTGGCACTTGACGAATTCAACGCCGAGTACCTGCTCCAACGCCGCGCCGCGCTCAATGACCTGCGCCGCGCGCCGCACCCCAAAGCGCTGATCGGCGGCGGCTATTCGTTGATCCAGTGGTTTAAGCTGGCCGCCTTCGAGCGGCGCGTGTTGCATACCATCGATCGGGCATTAGTGGTGTCGGCGGAAGACGCCGCAGCATTGCGCCGGTTAGCGCCCCATGCCCAGTTGCACCTCGTGCCCAACGGCGTCGATTGCAGCCATTTCGCGCCCCAAGCTGCGCCTCCCGCCAACGATCTCGTCTTTATTGGCACGCTCGACTACCGGCCCAACGTCGATGCCGTCCTCTGGTTTACCCATGAGGTCTTCCCACACATCCGCCGGCAACATCCAGCCCTGCGCTTACGGCTCATCGGACGCCGACCCCATCCCAGCCTGCGCGCGCTGCACGACCACCAGACCATCATCGTCACCGGCGAAGTTGATGATACTCGTCCGGCACTGGCTGCCGCCGCCGCCGTTGTCATCCCGATGCGGGTCGGGGGCGGTTCGCGGTTAAAGCTGCTCGAAGCACTGGCGATGGCCGCGCCGGTGGTGAGTACCACCATGGGGGCCGAGGGGATTCCCGGCCTGCGCGATGGCGAGCATCTATTGCTGGCCGACACGCCGGCGGCGATGGCTGCAGCGGTCAACCGGCTCGTCACCGACCGGCCCTTCGCGCAACGGCTTGGTCAAGCGGGCAGGGCCTTTGTCTGCGCCAGCTATGATTGGGCGCAGATCGTGCCCAAGCTCGAAGCGGCGCTCCAGGCGTAGCATGGCAAAGACGCACTCACACTTCAAATGACATTACCCCGTCCTCCGCGTCCTCTGTGGGAAAACAAGCTTAGTGCAACATAGCATCCGATATGTTTCACTGAAGATCGTTATAATTGACATAAAATAAGACTTTCCCTACCTCTATGCTACATTGCTGGCAATCAATGACCATGACGCCGTGCAGCAACCCGACAACGTAAGCTATACTGCTGCATCCCTCAGCGATTGGAAGCCTGGGTAAGCGGGTTCTGCAACATTTGTGCCTTTTGTGCGTTTTCGTGGCTATTCCTCCTCGCCCCCGCCAGCGTTAACACTCCTCAACCTTTGGGCTGATGAAACGTTAACATGGCTATGCTATGCTGATCATGGCGCATCGATGATGTCCGATGACCGTCCACCCGCCGGGGTTCTCCGGCTTGCGGCTGCGTAAAGCAGCGTGTACGTGCAAAGCCTTTCCCATCGTACCGTTCGATGCGCCGGGGGAAAGCGTCGCGCACAGGTGTCCGGTCGTCTGCGAGAGGAGCAATGCGTATGTTTACCCGGATTCTGAACTTCTTGCGCCGGCTTGGCCAGATCCACCCCGCCGTGATCGCAATCGCGCCTGACCGCACGTGGTAAGAGTAAGGTACAATTGAGCGAGTAGGGTATTCGTTCGTTGTACGAGGAGCGCACCAATGGCCCGTGTCGGTATTTATGGCGCAACCGGATACACCGGGATTGAGTTGCTCAAGCTGCTCTCCCGCCATCCGGAGGTGGAGATCGCTTTTGCTACTGCCCGTTCCGCTGCTGGGCAGCGATTGAGCGATGTCTTCCCGATTGTGAGCGAGCTGCGGCTGACCGCGGTGGAGGAGGTCGATCCGGCTGGTGTTGATCTGGTCTTCACCTGCCTCCCCCATAACACCCCTGACTTGATTCCGATTGTGCAGCGCGCGCTTGATGCCGGCGCGAAGGTGGTCGATTTTTCCGACACGTTTCGCATTGCCGACCCCGCAGTCTATGCGGCGCGACGCGGCAAGCCGCATCCGGCGCCGGAATTGCTCGCGCTGGCGGTGTATGGTCTGCCTGAGCTCCATCGCGAACGCATTCGCCAAGCCCGCTTAGTGGCGAATACCGGTTGCTATCCGTTGACGGCCATTTTGCCGCTGGCACCGTTGGTGCGCGCCGGTTTGCTCGCCGATTCGACCGTGATTGTCGATAGTAAGTCGGGCGTCTCTGGCGCAGGACGTTCGCTGTCGTTGAAGACGCATTTCGGTGAGACGCACGAGACCTTTAGCGCCTATAATGTTGGCCGCGTCCATCGCCATTTGGCCGAGATGGAGCAGGAGACCGGCTTGCATATTATCTTTGCCCCGCATCTGTTGCCGGTCTTCCGTGGGATTCTCTCCACAATTTATGTCAACTTCAAACCGGAAGTGGATGACGCGACCCTAGCCGCCGTCTACGCCGATGCCTACGCCGCCGAGCCGTTTATTCACGTGTTGCCGGCGGGCAAGCTCCCCGAATTGCGCCACGTCCAGCACACGAACCATCTGGTGATCGGTCACCAAATGGTCGAGCCGGGCCGGGTAATTGTGGTGGCGGTCGTGGATAATCTGGTGAAGGGGGCGTCGGGTCAGGCGGTGCAGAACATGAATTTGATGTTGGGCTTCGCCGAAACAACCGGGCTCTTGTAGAGCCGCACGGCGGTGCGACTCCTTATTATGG